>NZ_JBVITR010000033.1:0-25835 GCF_055574875.1 Streptomyces sp. NPDC034670 | reverse complement strand
CCCCCCCCCCCCCCCCCCCCCCCCCCCCCCCCCCCCCCCCCCCCCCCCCCCTCCCGCCCCCCCCCCCCCCCCCCCCCCCCCCCCCCCCCCCCCCCCGGCCGGGTGGTGCGCGCCGCCCCCGTCCCCACGGTGCGGCGCGGCCGGTCCGCCGCCCGGTCATCCCGTGGGCGGCGGCCCGGGTCTCATCGGAGGCCGAGGGCCGGCAGTACGGCGGCCTCCACGAACCGGAGCAGGTAGTCCGGGTCGGCGTTGCGCCCCTCCAGGACGGGCCGGACCCGCAGCACGCCGAAGATCTGGGCCGGGATGTGCTCCAGCGCCGGGTTCCCGGCCTCGACCTCCCCGCGCTCGACACCGCGCCGGACGATCTCCCGCAGCGCGGCGGTCTCCGGCTCGACCAGCGCCTCGCGCAGCGCCCGTGCCAGTTCGCGGTCCTGAAGGACCGCGTGCCCGAGCGCCTGGAGCAGCGTGGTGTCCTTCACCGACCACTGCCCCGCGCGCCGCGCCGCCTCGCGCAGGTCCCCGGCGAGCGTCCCGGTGTCGATGCCGGCGAGCCGGGCCCGCCGGCTGGCGCGCAGGGCCGCGGCGACGAACCGGGGTTTGGTCCGCCACTGCCGGTAGAGCGTGGACTTGCTGCACCGCGTGCTGGCGGCGATCCCGTCCATGGTGACGGCGTCGTAGCCGCGCTCGCGGATCTGGTGCAGTACGGCGTCGAAGAACTCCCGCTCGCGCTCGGGCGTGATCCTGGAGCGGCGCGGGGTGCCGACCGGTTCGGCCCGGTCCGCGGTCTGCGACGTCATCGGCCCGCCCTTCCTCGCCCCGGTTCCCCGCGTCCCTTGTCCTCTCGGCGGCGAGTGCGCCGCCCCGGGGTGTGCGCCCCGGCGCGCCCCGCCCACCGGTACGGCAGTGTACCGATACGGGAACGTATCGGTACACCACCGTATCGGTACGGGTGCGTACCGATGGGGACGGCACCGGCCGCCGCGGTCCTCCCGGTCCGGTCGCACCCGCGCCGCCCGCCGGGGGTGTGCGCCCGCGCCGGCGCGGCGCGTGCCGCTCAGTCGGCGGCCGGGACCACCCTGAGGTGGGAGGCGGCGCGGCGGGCCCGGCGGCCGCGCGCGGGGGCCCGGCGCGCCTCGTGCAGGACCAGCGTCAGCCGGGTGCAGTCCATGCCCGCCAGGGTCCTGGTGGTCTCCGCGAGGACCCGGCAGTCGGTGGCGCCCCAGCGCGGGTCGGGGTGCAGCAGCGGTCGCACGGCGCCGTCGTGTTCGGCGGCCTGCTCGCCGACGACCCGCAGCCAGTGCGGCAGACCGTGCCGGTAGGCGGCCTCCATGATCGGGTCCTGGGCGATGTCACGGCGGATGGCCTGCAGCCCGTGATCGTGCCCGTACCGCTCGACGGACTGGGCGAAGTGGGCCAGCATCGGCAGGCACCAGCTGGACTCGTGGTCGCCGAGGACCGTGGCGGCGTCCGGGTGGAAGAGGACGAACCGGAGGAAGTTGTCGGTCGGCAGGGCCGTCGGATGCGGTTCGACATCTCGGAAGAGTGTCCGGAAAGCACTGTTGGTCAGCAGCACGTCCCAGCGGTGGTCGACCACCAGGGAGGGGAAGGGCACGGCTTCGAGGAACACGGCGTAGTCCGCCAGATAGGCCCGGGTCTCGGGAGTCCCGTGGGCGGGCCGCGGTGCCGGCCGCTGCCCTCCTGCCTGATAAGTCATCGGGAGGTCACCCCTCTTGCCTGTGCGGCCCTGACGCGGCGCCCCGATCCTCCAGTCCCGACGCGCGGCATGTCAACTATCGTGGCATTCCATGCCGGTTGACGGCTGGAATTGGCCACAGTTGTGGCGAGACCTGGATGTGAGTTCGAACCACCGGCTAGTCTCCGTGAAGTTCACGGCAACCGTTTGTGAGAAGCCTGTGAGAGACGTAGGAGATCTGTCGGTGACGGGTGGCTTCGAGGGTCCGGGCACCGCGCCGACGACCGCGCTGCCGGCCGTCGTCGCCCGCGTCACCGCACTCGCCGACCGGCTCGGCGTACCGCACGCCGAGGTCTTCGACGTCGGCCGGCTGTCCGCCGCCTCCGGTGTCCCGGAGTCCGTGGTCAAGGCACTGCTGAGCGGCCGGCCCGCGGGCGAGCCCGATGTGCAGGCCCGGTTCGTGCAGCGGCTGGACCTGCTGCGCCGCACCCGCCTGAAGCCGAACGGCCGCAGGTACACGCAGCAGGAGATCGCCGACGGCGCGGGCATGTCCCGGCAGCAGGCCGGCGCCCTGATCAACGGCGACCGGCGCCCCACCATGGAGCACTGCGACGCCATCCAGCGGTTCTTCCGGGTGCACGCCGGCTTCCTCACCGCCGAGGACCCCGAAGCGCTCGCGAGCGCGCTCCAGCACACCGAGCAGGAACTGCTGCAGAAGCTCGCGGACCGCGAGCGGGAGGCGGCCGCGGCGGCCGCCGACCCGCTGGAGCGGCTGCTGCAGGACCACGGGGTGCGCGGGATCGCGTGGCGGGCCGCCCAGCTGCCCACCGACCAGCACCGCGACAAGGTCGCCGAGTGGCTGGACATGCTCCTGGAGAACGTCCAGCGGCCCGAGTCGTGACCGGGGAGAACTGTGGGCATCGGTAGGGAAATGCGCCGCCTGTGCGGTGAGCTGGTGGCGGAACTGACGCTCCCCGTCCCGGCCCGGCCCGCCGACCTGTACGCCGCCCTGTGCGACGGGATGAGCAGGCGCCGCGGCCGGCCCGTGCAGTTCCGTACGGCCGCGTTCCCGCCGGGGACCGCGAGCGGGCTGTGGCTCGACATGGCGGACCGGGACCTCGTCGTGGTCGAGGAACGCACGGCCCCCGACCACCAGTTGGTGATCCTGGGCCACGAGCTGTGGCACATGAAGGCCGGGCACTGCGGCCGTCACCTCCAGGGCGCCGAGGTCGCGACGCGCTTACTCGGCGAGGAGACCGACGAGGAGACCCTGCGGGCGACCGTCCTGAGGGTCGCCGCACGCACCCGCTTCGACCTCGCCGACGAGAAGGAGGCCGAGGCCTTCGGTCTGCTGCTCGCCAGCAAGTGCCGCACGTGGCTCGCCGGTTCGTCGCTGCGGGGGCCGGTGCAGCGGGATCACCTGGCGGGCCGGATCGAGGCGTCGCTGGGTTACCTGGGCCCCCAGGGCTGAGGCGGCGTCCGCGGACGCGGCAGGCGGGCGCGCCGGTTCCGCGCCCCGGCGCGCGAGGCTCCTCTCCCCCACTTCCCCTTCGCCGTCCCTCTCCGCCGGGCGGGCGGAGAGGGGCGGGGCGGAACCCGGTTGTCAGTGGCGGGCGGCAAGCTGGAGGCGCGCCCCCTCCGTACGGGGCGCGGGGACCACGACCACGACACGGGGAGAGCCGAGCGATGCCCAGCGCCGTACTGACCGACCGCGAGCGCACCGCCGTCCAGGCCTATCTGCGGCTGCTGCACACGGTGCGCGCCGCCTTCGACGCGCCGTCCGGCCCGCCGGACGCCCCGGGGCCCCCGGTCGTGCCGCCCGCCGTCCTCGCCGAGGCGGAGGCCGCCCTGGCCAGGGCGGGGCTGACCGGCGCCGAGGAGGAGTTCTTCCGCATGGTGCGGGACTGGTGCCCCGGGTCGTGACCGGCCGGCCCGGCAAAGCCGCCGGCCGCACCCGGCCGGCGGGCCGCGGACGGTCGCCGGGACACGCCGCGGTCAGCCCCGCGGTACCGCGACCGCCGTCGCGACCAGTCCCCCCTCGGCGGTCCAGCGGCCGTCGAAGTGGCCGACGCGGCGGTCGCCCACCCGGGGGCCGGGGACGAGCAGCGCGGCCCGGAAACCGCCGCGGGTCCGCTCGCCGGGGTCGGTGAAGAGGTCGATGTCGGCCTCGTCGAAGTCCAGCCACTTCCCGGTGAGCGGGAACCACGCCTTGTAGACGGACTCCTTGGCGCTGAACAGCAGCCGGTCCCAGTGCACCGCGGGGCGCTCCCCGGACAGCCGCCCGATCCGCTCCGCCTCCCCGGGCAGGGACACGGCGGCCAGGACGCCCTCGGGCAGCGGCGCGTGCACCTCGGCGTCGATGCCGAGGGAGGCCAGGTCGGTGGCGCGGACGAGAGCGGCGGCGCAGTAGCCCTCGCAGTGGGTCATGCTGCCGGCCAGCCCGTCCGGCCAGACCGGGGCCCCCCGCTCGCCGGGCAGCACGGGCCGTGCGGGCACGCCGAGCTTCCGCATGGCGCGGCGGGCGCAGGAGCGTACGGCGGTGAACTCCCGGCGGCGCTTGGGCACCGCCCGCGTCAGCAGCGCCGCCTCCTCGGGGTACAGCGGGGCGTCGGTGCCGTCGTCGCCGTAGGCCTCCACGGCGACCACCGTCCGCGGCAGCAGTTCCTCGATCACCGGTCGCCCTCCTCCCGGGGCAGGATCCTGCGCGGTCTGCCCGGCGGCTGCTTCCGCTTGCGCCACTCGCGGGGATAGCCCACCGACACCTCCTCGAAGCGGACGCCGTCCTGCCAGGTGGTCCGCGGGATGTGCAGGTGGCCGTAGACCACGGCGCGGACGTCGAACCTGCGGTGCCAGTCGTCGGTCAGCGTGGTGCCGCACCACAGGGCGAACTCGGGGTACCACAGGACGTCCGTGGGGTGCCGGTGCAGCGGGTAGTGGTTGACGAGGACGAGGGGCAGGCCCTCCGGCAGTGCGGCGAGCCGGCGTTCGGTCGCGGCGACCCGGGCCCGGCACCAGGCCTCCCGGCTCGGGTACGGGTCGGGGTGCAGCAGGTGCTCGTCGGTGCAGACGACGCCGGTGCCGTGCGCGTACGCCAGTCCCTCGTCCTTGGTGGCGCACCCGGCCGGCAGGAACGAGTAGTCGTACAGCAGGAACAGCGGGGCGACGGCCACCGGGCCGCCGGGGCCGTCCCAGACCGGGTAGGGGTCCTCGGGGGTGATCACGCCCAGTTCGCGGCACTGCTCGACGAGGTGCTCGTAGCGGGCGGCGCCGCGCAGGGTGACGGTGTCGCTCGGATGGGTCCACAGCTCGTGGTTGCCGGGCACCCAGACGACCCGGGCGAACCGGCCGGAGAGGGTCTTGAGCGCCCAGCGCACGTCCTCCACGGTCTCCGCCACGTCACCGGCCACCAGCAGCCAGTCCCCGTCCGACTCGGGCCGCATCCGTTCGACCAGGGCGCGGTTCTCCTCGTAGCCGATGTGCAGGTCGCTGATGGCCCACAGGTGCCCGCCACCGGTCCCAGCCGTCATCCGTCGCCCCTCCAGCGATCGCGAACGACACCACGAGATCACATCCGCGCCCGCGGGACAAGGAGGAACCGCCGTCGTGCGCACCACCGGCGGCTTCCGGGGGGCGCGGGCCGCGGCGGGTCCGGCCCGCCGACGAACTCGTCGGAGAGGGCCGGGACTTGGAAAGCCCGGAAGGCACGGAGGGCCGGGGGCCGGGTCGGCCCGCCGCCGGCACGGGGGCGGGCCGGCCGGTCCGGAGCGGGTGTTCCCGCGCGGGTCAGGTGAGGTAGGCGAGGCCGGGGTGGACGGCGGTGTAGCCGTCGACGAGCCGGCGGGCCACGTTCACGGAGTCGACGAGCGGGTGCAGCGCGAACGCCTTGAGCGCCGCGGCGCGGGAGCCGGACTCGGCGGCGGCGAGCACCGCGCGTTCGGCCGCCTTGACGGCGCACACCAGGCCGGTGGCGTGGTCGGGCAGCGGGCCGGCGGGGACGGGGTGCGCGCCGCTCGCGTCCACGCGGCAGGGGACCTCGACGACGGCCTCCGCGTCCAGCGGCGCGAGGGCGCCGCGGTTGCGGACGTCGAGGACCAGGGTGGTGCGCTCGTCGCGGGCGATGGCCCGCATCAGGGCGAGGGCCACCTTCTCGTAGCCGCCGGACAGGTCCTCCTCCTCGCGGTCCCCGGCGCCGGCGGTCTCGCGGTTCTCGGCCATGTAGGTGGCCTCGCGTTCGGCGCGGGTGCGGTTCCACAGTTCCAGTGCCGGGACGCCGGGGTCGTCCGCCGCGGCGTAGAACCGGGCCTGCTGGTCGAGCAGGAAGGCCCCCCGGGTCCGCCCAGCCCGCCGGGCGGACTCCACCGCCTCCCGGGTGAAGTAGTAGTAGTGCAGGTACTCGTTGGGGATCGCGCCCAGGGACCGCAGCCAGTCGGCGCCGAAGAGCCTGCCCTCCTCGAACGAGCCGAGCAGGTGGGGGTCGGCGAGCAGGCGCGGCAGTTCGTCGCGGCCGGCGACGCGCACCGCGCGCACCCAGCCGAGGTGGTTGAGGCCGGCGTAGTCGATCCACGCCTCGCCGGGGTCCACGCCGAGCACCCGGGCGATGCGGCGGCCGAGGCCCACCGGCGAGTCGCAGATGCCGATGACGCGGTCGCCCAGGTGGCGGGACATGGCCTCGGTGACCAGGCCGGCGGGGTTGGTGAAGTTGATGACCCAGGCGTCGGGGGCGAGCCGGGCCACCCGCCGGGCGATGTCGACGGCGACGGGCACGGTGCGCAGGCCGTAGGCGATGCCGCCCGCGCCGACCGTCTCCTGGCCGAGCACGCCCTCGGCGAGCGCGACCCGTTCGTCGTGCGCCCGGCCCTCCAGGCCGCCGACGCGCAGGGCGGAGAAGACGAAGTCGGCGCCGCGCAGCGCCTCGTCGAGGTCCCCGGTGGCGGTGACGTCCGGGGCGTCGGGCACCGCGGCCGCCTGCTCGGCCAGGACACGGGTGATCGCGCGCAGCCGGGCGGCGTCCGGGTCGTGCAGCACGACCCGGGTCACCCGTCCCTCGGCGCGGTCCCCGAGCAGCGCCCCGTACACCAGCGGCACGCGGAATCCCCCGCCGCCCAGAATCGTCAGCCTCACCTCTGCACCCTTCCGCGGCACCGCCCGGTCACCGGCCCGGACCGGGGTGCTGTCGACCGGCACCCCGACGACCTTACCCGCGGCGCCCGGCGCACCGGCTCGTCACCGGCACCGGGCGGGGACCGGCCGGGTCCGACGCGCGCCGGCGCCACCGGGTGCGGGCGCGCCGGCCACGGCCTCCCCGCGCACCGACGGGCGCGGGCCGCCCGGCCCCCGCCGCGGCGCGGTTCCGCCCCCTCGCGTCCTTCATGAGGTGAACTCCCGCCGCCGGCAAGGACTTTCCCGGTCACACCTCTTGACGACGGAAGGGCCGCGGAGCACATTGGCGTCACTCTGAGAGCGCTCTCAGGACATGGGTCCGCGCTCCCGGCGCACTCCCCGCCCCGATCCTCCGCATCCGAGAGGCCTCCCCACATGAGCGACCCCTCCGGCACCCCCCGCACCTCCCGCAGACCCCGCCCCGTGCGGCGGGCGCTCCTCGCCGTCGTGAGCACGCTGGGCCTCGCGGCGGCCGCCGCGACCGCCGCCGCCCCGGCCGCGAGCGCTTCCGCGCCGCCTCCCCCCTCGGGCTGGAACCAGGTCTTCGTCGACGACTTCGAGGGCCCCGCGGGCAGCGGCGTCGACACCTCCCGCTGGCAGTACGCGACCGGCAAGGGCTACCCGGGCGGCCCCGCCAACTGGGGCACCGGCGAGATCGAGACGATGACGTCCAGCAGGGACAACGTCTCCCTCGACGGCAACGGCAACCTCCGCATCACCCCGCGGCGCGACGCCTCGGGCAACTGGACCTCCGGCCGCATCGAGACCAACCGCACCGACTTCCAGCCCCCGGCGGGCGGCAAGCTGCGCGTCGAGGGACGCATCCGGACGCCCGACGTGAGCGGGGCCGCCGCCAGGGGCTACTGGCCGGCGTTCTGGATGCTGGGCGCGCCCTACCGGGGCAACTACTGGAACTGGCCCGCGGTCGGCGAGCTGGACATCATGGAGAACACGCAGGGCAACAACACCGTGTTCGCCACCATGCACTGCGGCACCGCGCCCGGCGGTCCCTGCAACGAGAACAGCGGCATCGGCGGTTCCACCACCTGCCAGGGCACGACGTGCCAGGGCGGCTTCCACACCTACCGGATGGAGTGGGACCGCTCCACGAGCGTGGAGGAGATCCGCTTCTCCCTCGACGGCCACACCTTCCACACCGTGCGGGAGAACCAGGTCGACGCGACCACCTGGTCGAACGCCACGGACCACGGCTTCTTCATCATCCTCAACGTGGCGATGGGCGGCGGGTTCCCCGACGCCTTCGGCGGCGGCCCGGACGCCGGCACCCGGCCCGGCCACTCGATGCTGGTCGACTACGTCCAGGTGCTGACCTCCGGGGGCGGCGGCACCACGCCCCCGCCGACCGGGAACCGCGACGCCTACGGCACCATCCAGGCCGAGTCCTACGACGGCCAGTCCGGCACGATGACGGAGACGACGTCGGACACCGGCGGCGGCCAGAACGTCGGCGCGCTGGCCAACGGCGACTGGCTGCACTTCAAGGGCGTCGACTTCGGCTCCACCCCGGCGCGCCAGTTCTCCGCGCGGGTGGCGAGCGGCGCGGCGCCCGGCGTCAGCGGCCTGGTGGAGGTGCGCCTGGACAACCGGGGCAACGCGCCCCTCGGCAGTTTCGCGGTGGGCAACACCGGCGGCTGGCAGTCGTGGCGGACGGTCCCGGCGAACATCGGCCCCGTCACGGGCACGCACGACGTCTACCTGACCTTCACCAGCGGTCAGCCGTCGGACTTCGTGAACGTCAACTGGTTCACCTTCGGCCGCTGAGCGTCCCCGCACCGGTCTCCCCGGCCGCGGAAGGGGCCCCACGCGTGCGTGGGGCCCCTTCCGCGTGTCCGGGAGCTTCGCGGCGCCCGGGACGGCGACGACGCACCGCGCGGCGGGACGGACCGGGCGACGGCATGACCGGCGCGGTTCCGCGGTACTCGCCGCTGAGCGAGAAGGGTGGTGATCGAGATCGTCCGGGACGACCGGCGTGCCGGCCGGCACCGGGAACGCTCCGGCCGTCCGCCCGGCGCCCGCACGGCCCCGCGCTCACCCGTCGGGGTGGACCGGTGTCCGGGGCGCCGGCTCCGACCGTGCGGGCCCGCGTTGCGGTCGGAGCCGGCGGGGGGCCGACGTGGTACCGGTTCACAGGTGACGCGGGGACGCACCGGCCCCGCCGGACACCTGCACGAGGAAGCCCCCACCTCCGCGCGCGGTCGAGGCGGCCGCGGGAAAGAAGACGATCACAGTGACCGAAGCACCCGTGAGCGCGGGAGCACCGCGGCGACCGGCCGACGAGGATGCGCCGGTCCAGCCCACCCGTCCGGCGGGCCGCCCCGGTGCGGCGCCCCGTCCCGGCGTCCCCCTTCCCCGTCCCCCCTCGCCGGTCGCGGACCGGCAAACGGCTGAATCCGGCGCGCCGGGACACCCGGTACGGGAAGGACCTGCTCGACGCGGTGACGAAGTCACCCCACAGCATGGGAGCTGACGCGGAATGACCGACGAGACCACCGAACCGCGGGCCGGCACCGCGGCGGCCGGGGAGCGGAAGGCGCCCCGGACCGGCGCGGCGCTCCGTGCCCCCGCGGCCGGCTGGGCCAACCCCCTGCGCGACCCCCGCGACCGCCGCCTGCCCCGCATCGCGGGGCCGTCGGGCCTGGTCATCTTCGGCGTGACGGGCGACCTGTCGCGCAGGAAGCTGATGCCGGCCGTGTACGACCTCGCCAACCGCGGCCTGCTGCCGCCGGGCTTCTCCCTGGTCGGCTTCGCCCGCCGGGACTGGGAGAACCAGGACTTCGCCCAGGTGGTCCACGACGCGGTCGAGGAGCACGCTCGCACCCCCTTCCGCGAGGAGGTCTGGCAGCAGCTCGCCGAGGGGATGCGGTTCGTCCCGGGCGACTTCGACGACGACTCGGCCTTCAAGCAACTGCGCGCCTCCATCGAGGAGCTGGACGCGTCCCGGGGCACCAGCGGCAACTACGCCTTCTACCTCTCCGTGCCGCCGCGGTTCTTCCCGAAGGTCGTGCGGCAGCTGAGGAAGCACGGACTGGCCGACGCCCCCGAGGGGTCCTGGCGGCGCGCGGTGATCGAGAAGCCCTTCGGCCACGACCTGCGGTCCGCCCAGGAGCTGAACGCGATCGTCCACGAGGTGTTCGCCCCGGAACAGGTCTTCCGGATCGACCACTACCTGGGCAAGGAGACGGTCCAGAACATCCTGGCGCTGCGCTTCGCCAACCAGCTGTTCGAGCCCGTCTGGAACCGGTCCTACGTGGACCACGTGCAGATCACCATGGCCGAGGACATCGGCATCGGCGGCCGGGCCGGCTACTACGACGGCATCGGCGCCGCCCGCGACGTCATCCAGAACCACCTCCTGCAGCTGCTCGCGCTCACCGCGATGGAGGAGCCCGCCTCCTTCGACGCGGACGCGCTGCTCACCGAGAAGCTGAAGGTCCTGCGGGCGGTGAGGCTGCCGGAGGACCTCGGCCGGGACACCGTGCGCGGGCAGTACACCGGTGCCTGGCAGGGCGGCGCGAAGGTGCGCGGGTACCTGGAGGAGGAGGGCATCGACGCCTCCTCCACGACCGACACCTACGCGGCGGTCAAGCTGGGCATCGACAACCGCCGCTGGGCGGGCGTCCCCTTCTACCTGCGCACCGGCAAGCGGCTGGGCCGCCGGGTCACCGAGATCGCGGTGGTCTTCCAGCGGGCGCCGCACTCCCCCTTCGACACCACCGCCACCGAGGAGCTGGGCTCCAACGCCATCGTGATCCGGGTCCAGCCGGACGAGGGCGTCACCGTGCGGTTCGGCTCCAAGGTGCCGGGCACGTCGATGGAGATCCGGGACGTGTCGATGGACTTCGCCTACGGCGAGTCCTTCACCGAGTCCAGCCCGGAGGCGTACGAACGGCTGATCCTCGACGTCCTGCTGGGGGACGCCAACCTCTTCCCCCGTCACCAGGAAGTGGAGGAGTCCTGGAGGATCCTCGACCCGATCGAGGAGTACTGGGCGTCGCACGGCAGGCCGGCCCGGTACGCCTCGGGCAGCTGGGGACCCGCGGAAGCCGACGAGATGCTCGAGCGAGACGGACGGAGCTGGCGCAGGCCATGAAGATCGATCTGACCGACACCACGGCGAGCGAGATCAACAAGGCGCTGGTGCGGGGCCGCCGGGCCATCGGCACGCCGGCCGTGGGCATGGTCCTCACCCTGGTCATCGTGACGGACGAGGAGAACGCCTACGACGCGATCAAGGCGGCCGAGGACGCCTCGCACGAGCACCCCTCGCGCACCCTGGTCGTCATCAGGCGGAACGCCCGCACCCCGCGCGAGCGCACCCGCTCCCGGCTGGACGCGGAGGTCCGCGTCGGCTCGGAGGCGGGCACCGGCGAGACGGTAGTGCTGCGCACCTACGGCGAGGTCTCCGAGCACGCCGACTCGGTGGTGCTGCCGCTGCTGCTCCCGGACGCCCCGGTGGTGGTGTGGTGGCCGGTCGACGCCCCGCTGGACCCGGCGAGGGACCCGCTGGGCGCGCTGGCCCAGCGCCGGATCACCGACCTGTACGCGGTCGAGGACCCCGCGGAGGTCCTGGAGGCGCGCACGCGCTCCTACGCGCCGGGGGACACCGACCTCGCCTGGACCCGGCTGACGCCGTGGCGCTCCCTGCTGGCGGCCGCCCTGGACCAGGCCCCGGTGACGGTGACCTCGGCGGCCGTGGAGGCCGAGGCCGACAATCCGGCCGCCGAACTGCTGGCGCGCTGGCTGGAGGCGCGGCTGCGGATCACCGTCGACCGGGTGGTGACCGACGGGCCGGCCGTCACGGCGGTCCGTCTCGGCGCCGCGGACGGCGAACTCGTCATCGACCGTCCCGAGGGCCCGCTGGCCACGCTGTCCCTGCCGGGCCAGCCGCCGCGCCGGATGGCGCTGAAGATCCGCGCCACCTCCGAACTCATCGCGGAGGAGCTCAGGCGTCTGGACGCGGACGAGATGTACGCCGTCGCCCTGCGCGGCGAGGCCGGCGAGGAGGTCCCCGCCCGTGCCTGACGCCCCCGAGCCGACCCGGCGGGCCGCCCCGGAGGACCACCGCGCGGACCCGCCGCCGCGGCCCGGTCCGCGCGAGCCGTTCGCCGCCGGCCCGTCGGCGCCCGGCCGGCCCGGCGCCCCGTACGCGCACGAGGTGCCCGTGCGGGGCGCGGTCCGGGACGCCGGCTCCTCCGGCCGGCGGGGCGCGGAACCGGGCGGGGTCCCCGCCCGGCGCGTCGGGCCCGTCCCCGCCGAAGGCCCCCGGGTCTTCGGCCGCCGCCCCGTCCACGGCCGCGCCGGTGGCCGCCTACCGCGAACTCAGGGAGTGAACTGACATGCAGATCGGTCTTGTTGGTCTCGGCAAGATGGGCGGCAACATGCGGGAGCGCCTCCGCAACGCCGGCCACACCGTCGTCGGCTACGACACCGACCCGGAACGCTCGGACGTGGGCCACCTGTCCGACCTGGTCAACCGGCTCGACAGGCCCCGCGCGGTCTGGGTCATGGTCCCCGCCGGATCCGTCACCCAGCAGGTCATCGACCAGTTGTCGAGCCTGCTCCGGCCCGGCGACGTCGTCGTCGACGGCGGCAACTCCCGCTGGACGGACGACGAGAGGCACGCCCGGGAGCTGGGCGCCCGGGGCATCGGCTTCGTCGACGCGGGCGTCTCGGGAGGTGTGTGGGGACTGAAGAACGGCTACGCCCTGATGGTCGGCGGCGACCAGGAGCACGTGGACCGGCTGCGGCCGGTCTTCGACGCGCTCAAGCCGGAGGGCCCGTACGGTTTCGTGCACGCGGGCAGGGTCGGTGCGGGCCACTTCGCGAAGATGGTCCACAACGGCATCGAGTACGCCATGATGCAGGCCTACGCCGAGGGCTGGGAGCTGCTGGAGAAGGCCGACTCGGTGGACAACGTCCGGGAGGTGTTCCGTTCCTGGCAGGAGGGCACCGTCATCCGCTCCTGGCTGCTCGACCTCGCGGTGAACGCCCTCGACGAGGACGAGCACCTGGAGCGGCTGCGCGGTTACGCCGAGGACTCCGGTGAGGGACGCTGGACGGTGGAGGCCGCCGTCGACCACGCCGTGCCGCTGCCGGCGATCACCGCCTCGCTGTTCGCGCGGTTCTCCTCCCGCCAGGAGGACTCGCCGCAGATGAAGATGGTCGCGGCGCTGCGCAAGCAGTTCGGCGGCCACGCGGTCGAGTCGGTGAGGAAGGCGTAGCGGTCGTGGGGGACCTGCTGCTGGCCCGGCACGGCGAGACGGAGTGGAGCCGGACGGGCCGGCACACCGGCCGGACCGACCTGCCGCTGACCCCGGACGGTGAGGCCCAGGCCAGGTCCCTCGTCCCGCTCCTGGCGGGCCAGTCCTTCGCGCTGGTCCTCACCAGCCCGCTGGTCCGCGCCCGGCGCACCGCCGGACTCGCCGGCCTGGCCGGGGCCATGCCGGAGCCGGACCTGCGGGAGTGGGACTACGGCGGCTACGAGGGGATCACCACCGCGGACATCCGCCGCACCCGGCCCGGCTGGGACCTGTGGTCCGACGGCGTGCCCCCCGGCCCGGACCTCCCCGGCGAGTCGGTGGAGCAGGTGGGCGAGCGCGCCGACCGGGTGCTGGACCGGGTGGCCGGGGCGCTCGGCGAGGGCGACGTGATGCTGGTGGCCCACGGCCACCTGCTCCGCGTGCTGACCGCCCGCCGCCTGGGCCTGCCGCCGGTCGAGGGGCGCCTGTTCCGCCTGGAGACGGGCACGCTGAGCCGGCTGTCGCTGGAACACGGCAGGCCGGTGGTCGCGGAGTGGAACACCCGGCCGTGAACGCCGGCCGCGGCCGGCGGCCCGCCGGGCGCCCGGCGCGGCGGGGGCCTACGACCCGCCGCGCCGCGGGATCCCGTACGCCCGCTCCACCCGCAGCCGCAGCACCAGCCGCCGGTCGCGGACCATCGCGGCGCGGTAGTCGTCCCAGTCGGGGTGCTCGCCGCTGACGTCGCGGTACAGCCGGACGAGTTCCTCCACCGTCTCGTCGTACGGGTCCCCGGCGACCGCCGTGAACTCGGCGGTGCCCTCGGCGACCGTGTAGGCCCACCGGTCGGGGGTGGTGACGTGGTAGGACACCCGCGGGTCCCGCCGCGCGTTGCGGGTCTTGGCCCGGCCGTCCGTGACCGAGACGCGCACGACCCGCTCGTCGGGGTAGTACGCGTGGTTGACGTTCGACAGCTGGGGCCGCCCGTCGCGCTTCAGCGTGACGAGCACGCCGCTGTTTCCCTCGGAGAGCAGCGAGAGCAGTGCGTTCCGCTCGGCGTCCTGAGTCATACCCCGGTCAACGCACCGCGCGGGGTCCGCGTTCCCGACGGCGCCCGCGGGGGTACGCGGGCCCCGCGGGGAGCGCGATCGGAGGAGAGCGATGGCGGCGCTGGCACGGGAGACCGAGCCGGACGAGGCGGGACTGGACCCCGGGGCCCTGGAGCGCCTGGACCGGCACTGCGCGCGGTGGGTCGACGAGGGGCGGCTGCCCGGGTTCCTCGTCGCCGTCGCCCGGGGCGGGCGGGTCGCGCACCTCACGGCGTACGGGGCGCGGGACGTCGCGGCCGGGCTGCCGGTCCGCAGCGACACGCTGTGGCGGATCTACTCCATGACCAAGCCGGTGGTGTCCGTGGGCGCGCTGACGCTGGTGGAGGAGGGACGGCTGTCGCTGGACGATCCGGTGGGGCGGCACCTGCCGGCCTTCGCCGCGCCCCGGGTGTACGAGGGCGGGTCCGGCGCCGGCGTGCGGACCCGGCCGGCCGCCGGGCCCCTGCTCGTCCGGCACCTGATGACCCACACCGCCGGGCTGACCTTCGGCTTCTACCACGCCCACCCCGTGGACGCGCTGTACCGGGCGGCCGGGCTGGAGTCGTCGGCGGTGCCGGGGGACTCGCTCGCCGAGGCCGTCGACCGGTACGCGCGCCTTCCGCTGCAGTTCGACCCGGGGACGCAGTGGAACTACTCGGTCGCCTCCAACGTGCTGGGGCGGATCGTCGAGGTGGTGTCCGGGCAGCCGCTGGACGCCTTCCTCGCCGAGCGGGTCCTTCGGCCGCTGGGGATGGCGGACGCCGGGTTCCAGGTCACCGACGAGCAGGCGGGACGGCTCGCGGAGCTGTACGGGGAGACGGAGGACGGGGGCATCGAGCCCGTCGCCGGGCCACCGCTGCGGGGACGGCCCCGGTTCCTGTCCGGCAGCGGGGGGATGGTGGCCTCCGCGCGCGACATGCACCGGTTCACGGAGTTCCTGCGCCGGCGCGGCGAACTCGACGGCGTGCGGCTGCTCTCCCCGCGGACCGTGGACCTGATGACCCGCAACCACCTCCCCGGCGGCGCCGATCTGCGCGCCTTCGGCAGCCGCCCCGCGCACGACGACCCCGGCAACGACGGCGTCGGCTTCGGGCTCGGCGTCTCGGTCGTCGTCGACCCCTCCCGCACCCGGGACCCGGCCGGCCCGGGCACGTACGGCTGGAGCGGGGTGGCCACCACCACCTTCTGGGTCGACCCGGGCCGCGACCTGACCGTGCAGTTCTACACGCAGGTGCGGCCCAGGTCCCCCGGTCCGGTGTTCGGGGACCTCAGACGGCTGGTGCACGACGCCGTGGCGGACTGAGCGCGGGCGCGGCCCGCGGGCCGGTCAGGACCAGTGCGCCACCGCGTCGAGGTGGGGCAGGTGGTGGTCGAGGCGTTCCCGCTTGGTGCGCAGGTAGGTGATGTTGTTCTCGCACGGCGGTATCAGCAGCGGCACCTGCTCGGCGACCCGGATGCCGTGCCGCACCAACGCCTCCCGCTTGCGCGGGTTGTTGGACATCAGCCGCACCGACCGCACGCCCAGGTCCCGGAGCATCCCGGCGGCGACGGCGTAGTCGCGGGCGTCCACCGGCAGGCCGAGGGCGAGGTTCGCCTCGACGGTGTCCAGGCCCTCCGCCTGCAGGGCCATCGCCCGCAGCTTGGCGAGCAGTCCGATGCCGCGGCCCTCGTGCCCCCTCAAGTAGACGACCACGCCCGCTCCTTCGGCGACGACCGCGCGCAGCGCCGAGGCCAGCTGGTCGCCGCACTCGCAGTGCTGGGAGCCGAAGGCGTCGCCCGTCAGGCATTCCGAGTGCAGCCGGACGAGGACGTCGTCCGCGCCGATGTCGCCGTACACCAGGGCCACTTGTTCGTCACCGCGGTCGTGGTCCAGGTAACCGACGGCCTGGAATTTCCCGTACACGGTGGGCAGCGGCGCATTCACGACGCGTTCCACACCGCTCCGCTGCGGAGCCTTCTTGCCGAGCACGCCTACTTTTTCTGTCATGATTCTCGAGTTCCTCAGTCCTGAGCGGAGACGAAAGGCCGTGACGATATGGGTGGTTCGCAAAAGCGGTCGGCGGCGTACGGCCCGGAGTACGGTCTGCTGCCGACGGACACTACGGAGGATGTACGGACGCGGGGCGCCTCCGTCTCACGGCAGGTCGCGGTCCTTCCCGTCGGGAGTTACGAGCAGCACGGTCCGTTCCTGCCGCTGGCGACCGACACCCTGGTCGCCTGCGCCGTCGCGCGGGAGATCGCCGACGCGTATCCGGTGCACCTCCTTCCGCCGGTGACGATCTCCTGCTCGCACGAGCACGCGGCCTGGCCGGGGACCGTCTCCCTCTCCTCCGTGACCCTTCACGCGGTGGTGCGGGACATCGCCGACTCGCTGCGCCGGTCGGGCGTGGACGCCCTGGTGCTGGTCAACGGGCACGGCGGGAACTACGTCCTCGGCAACGTCGTCCAGGAGGCCTCCGCGCGCGGCGAGCGCACGGCGCTGTTCCCGGCCCCGGAGGACTGGGAGACGGCGCGGCGGCGGGCCGGTGTGGTCACCTCGCTGCTCACCGACATGCACGCGGGGGAAATCGAGACCTCCGTCCTTCTGCACACTCATCCCGAATTGCTCCGGCCCGGTTACGAGACCTCCGATTCGGTCGCGGACGACCGGCGTCATCTGCTCTCCCTCGGCATGGCCGCCTATACCGATTCCGGTGTCATCGGCCGTCCCTCGCTGGGTTCGGCGGAAAAGGGGAAGAAACTGCTGGCGAGCCTGGCGGATTCCTTCGGCGCGTATTTCTCGCTGCTGACCTCCGAGGCCGGCGCGGCGGACACGGCGGCCGGCTCGGCGGACGACGGCGGGCGCGGGTAGGCGCCCCGCCGCGCGCCGGGTGACGCGGCGGCGCTCCGGGCCCCGGCGCGCCGCCCCGCGCGCCGGCGGACGACGAGCACGACCGCCCCGGGCAGGCTCGCCGCGAGACTGAGCGTCCCGTAGACCACCGCGACGGCGAGCCCCTGGCCCGCCCCGAGCCCGGCGGCGCCGAACGCCCAGGCGGTGACGCCCTCCCGGGGCCCCCAGCCGCCGACGTTCAGCGGCAGCGCCATGGCGAGCAGCGCCAGCACGGCGAGCGGCAGCAGCTCGGCCACGGAGGCACCGGCCCCGGCGACCCGGGCGGCGAGCACGAACATCGCGACGTAGCCGGCCAGCACGACGGCGGAGGAGGCGAGGACACCGGGCGCGCTGCGCCGGGAGAACAGCCCTGCGCGCGCCTCGGCGAGCATCCCGCGCGGCACCCGGCCGCGGCGCGCCGGCGCCCGGTTCATGCGCAGGGCGAGCACGACGGCGCAGGCGCCCAGCGCGGCCAGGGCGGCCGGCCCGGCGGCGCTCCGGACCCCGTCCCGCACCGGGGACGGCGCCGTCAGCAGCACCGCGCCCCCGGCGGCGAACAGCGCGAGCTGCCCGGCGGCCCGCTCCAGGACCACCGCCCGCACCCCGCGCCCCAGGTCACCGGCGCTCCGCCCGTGCCGCACCGCCCGGTGGACGTCGCCGAGGACGCCTCCGGGCAGCGCCGCGTTGAGGAACAGGGCCCGGTAGTAGTCGGCGACGGCCGGGCCGAGCGGCAGCCGGATCCCGATGCCCCGGGCCACCAGCGCCCAGCGCCAGGCGCTGAAGACGGTGGTCACCAGCCCGATGCCGAGCGCCGCGAGCAGCGTCGGCCCGTCGATGCGGCGCAGCCCCTCCAGGAAGGCGCCGGTGCCCAGGCGCCACACCAGGACCGCGAGCAGGACGGCCCCGGCGAGGGTGCCGAGGCGGGCGCGCACCGCACGGCCGGTGAGGCGGGCCGGCAGGCCGCGGGGGGCGGCTCCGCCCGGCGCGGCCGGTACGGGGGCCCCCGCCCCGGCGGTCCCCGTACCGGCGGGGCGGGCCGTCCGCACGCTCACGCGGCCCCGTCCACCGGCCGGCACAGGGCGAGCAGGTCGCTGTGGTGGACGACGGCCCGCAGCTCCCCCGCCGCGCAGGCCGCCAGGCGCTCGGCCAGGTAGCGGTCGGCGCGCTCCGCCAGCGCGGGCCGCTCCTCGACCGCCGCGCCGACCCAGCCCCGCAGCCACTGCGCGGTCAGCTCGGCCTGCCCGGGGCCGAGCCGCCAGGGGCTGGGGTTCAGCCGTACCGTCGCGCCGTGCTCGCCGAACGCCTCCGCCGCCACCGTGACCGCGTCCGGGCCGAGCAGACCGCCCCGGCGCTGGTGGGCGTTGAACGCCTCGGTGATCTCCTCGTCCATCGGGTGCGGCGCGGTCAGCTCCACGCGTCCGGCGACGGACAGCGTGAGCAGGGCCGGGCAGCCGGCTCCGGCGCAGGCGGCGGCGAGGACCCCGACCTCCTCGCGGGTGAGGACGTCGAGCAGCGCGGACGCCGTCACCAGGGAGGCACCGGCCAGCGCGTCCGCGGTGAGCCGGGCGACGTCGCCGCGCCGGGTCTCGACGGTGACGCGGCTGCCGTCGGCGGCGGAGCGCGGGGAGGCGACGGCGGCGAAGTGCAGCAGGTAGGGGTCGCGGTCGTGCAGGACCCAGTGCTGGGCGCCGTCCAGGCGGGGCGCGAGCCAGCGGCCCATCGAACCGGTGCCGCACCCGATGTCGTGGACGACGAGGCCGCCGGCCCGCCGCGGCAGGTTGGCGAGCCGGATGCGCAGCGGGTCGATCAGGTCGTGCGCGCGGGCGGCGGCGTCGGCGGGCTCGCGCAGCCGGAGCCACTCGGGCGCGTAACGGGGCGGCTCCCCGGCGCCCTCGCCCTCCCGGAGCGCCCCGCCCTCGCGCAGGCGCAGGGTGCCCTCCTCCCCCGGGCCGGGCGCGGGACCGGCGCCGGGGATGACGGAGTACCGGGCGGCGGTGTCCTCGGGCGCCGTGCCGTCCCCCCGCCGGCCGGTCCGGCCCTCCGCGGCGTCCCGGGGACCGGGCCGGGCCGGAACCGCGCCGCCGTGCCGCGTGGTGGTCGCCGGTTCGGTCATGCCGCCCTCCGGGGTCCGGCCGGGAGCCGGCGCAGGACCGCGGCCAGGCTCTGCGCGGTGCTCGCCCAGCCGCCGAGCGCGGCGCGCCGGCCGCGGGCGGCGGCCTTCAGCCGGCGCCGCACGTCGGCCTCGCCGAACCAGCAGCGCAGTTCGGCGGCGAGGGCCGCGGGGTCCTCCGGCGGGACGAGGATGCCGGGCACGGAGCCGTCGGGTGCCCGGCCGACCGCCTCGGGCAGCCCGCCGACGTCGGTGGCCAGCACCGGGATGCCGCGTGCCAGCGCCTCGGTGACCGCCATGCCGTACGTCTCCGCGTACGAGGTGAGGACCATCAGGTCGGCGGCGGCGTAGCTGGCGTCGAGTGCGGCGCCGGAGCGGGGTCCCGCCAGCTCCAGCCGGTCCTCGAGGCCGTGCCCGCGGATCCGGGCCCGCAGCTGGTCGACGTAGTCGGGGTCCTGGGTGATCCGGCCGACGAAGGTGCAGGTCCACGGCAGGTCGGCGACGGACGCCAGCGCCTCCACCAGCCGGTGCTGCCCCTTGCGCGGTGTCACCGAGGCCACGCACAGCAGCCGGGACACCCCGTCGGTGCCGGGCGCCAGGGGGGCGATGTCGGCGCCGGGGGCGGCGACGTGCACCCGTTCGGGGGCGAGGCCGTGGTGGGAGACCAGGCGGCGCGCCGCCCAGTCGCTGGGGGCGACGACGGCGGACACCGCCCGCAGCACCGCCCGCTCGCGGGCGTCCAGTTCGGCGGCCAGGGCGGCCTCCAGCCCGGTCTCGTCGCCGAGCGGGAGGTGGACCAGGACGGCCATGCGCAGCCGTTCCGCCTCCGGGACGACGATGTCGGGGACCCCGCAGGCGACCAGCCCGTCGAGCAGGACGACAGCGCCGTCCGGCAGTTCGCGCAGGGTGCGGGCGAGCCGGGCGCGGGCGGCGGAGTCCGGGCGGGGCCAGCCGCCGGCCACGGCGTGCCGGGCGACCTGCCAGCCGAAGCCGGGCAGGTCCAGGCACACCCGCCGGTCGTAGGCGTTGCCGCCGCTCGGCGCGGCCGGGTCGTCGACACCGCCCGGCATCACGAAGTGCACCGTGCGCAGAGACATGGGGATGATCCCGTCGTTCCTCGGGTGGGACGCCTGCCGGGGCACGTAGCCCAGGCGGGCCCGGTCGATGGTCGTGTCGGTCACAGGGCACGCTCGTAACTCGCCCAGGCGACGTGCGACTCGTGCAGCGTGACGGTGATGCCGGCGATGCCCTGGGCGTTCTCGCCCAGCGCCCCCTTGTGGATGCGTTCGGCGAGGCGGTCGGCGACGACCTTGGCCAGGTACTCGGTGGAGGTGTTGATCCCCGAGAAGTCGGGCTCGTTGTCGAGGTTGCGGTAGTTCAACTCGCCGACGACGGCCGCGAGTTCCTGCGTGGCCAATCCGATGTCGACCACGAGGTTGTCCTCGTCCAGCTGTTCGCGCCGGAAGGTGGCGTCCACCAGGAACGTGGCCCCGTGCAGGCGCTGGGCCGGTCCGAAGACCTCGCCGCGGAAGCTGTGGGCGATCATGATGTGATCGCGGACGGTGATGCTGAACAACGGACGACCCTCCAGGTGCGGCGCGTCTGTCCCCCGGCCGGTCTCCGCCGGGGATGCCGTGTAGTACGGCCGGGTTCCTTCCCGTGTTCAGTGCCCCCGCCGTCTTTTCTCAGGTCAGGCGTACGCCTTTTCTCAGGCCAGGCGTACGCGCGTCCCGGACCGGGCCCGCGGTCGCCCCGGACCGGGCGTGCGCGCGTCTCCCGCGGCGAGGGGGGCGCCGCGCCGGGGGGCGTACGGGCACGGCAGCCGGAGGGGAACGGTGCGCCGTCCCCTTCCGCGTCACGGGGTGCCGTACCGGATGCGGTGGCACAGGGCCGGGAGCGTCCCGGAGGCGAGCTCCGGCAGGACGCCGGGCAGGTCCTCGAAGGCGGACTCGCCGGTGACGAGGGCGTCGAACGCGGGGTCGGCGAGCAGGTCGAGGGCGAGGGCGAGCCGGTCGGCGTAGCTGCGGTTCGCGCGGGCCGGGGAGACCGTGCCGACCTGGCTGCCGCGGACGGTCAGCCGCCGCGAGTGGAAGGCCTCGCCCAGCGGGAGGCTCACCTTCCGGTCGCCGTACCAGCTCAGTTCGACGACCGTGCCCTCGGGGGCGAGCAGTTCCAGGGCCCGGCCCAGCCCCTGCTCGGTGGCGCTGGCGTGCACCACCAGGTCGCACTCGCCGAGCGCGTCCCCGGGGAGGGCGAAGCCGACGCCGAGCGCCCCGGCGGTCCTCTCCCTCGCCGGGTCGGCGTCGACGAGCTGGACGCGCACCCCGGGGAAGCGGGCCAGCAGCGCGGCCACCGAGCAGCCGACCATGCCGCCGCCGACGACGGCGATCCGGTCGCCGACCAGCGGCGCCGCGTCCCACAGCGCGTTGACGGCGGTCTCCACGGTGCCGGCCAGCACCGCCCGTCCGGCGGGCACGCCGTCCGGGACGGGCGTGACGGCGCTCGCCGGGACGACGTAGTGCGTCTGGTGCGGGTAGAGGCAGAAGACCGTCCGGCCGGTGAGCTCCTCGGGTCCCTCCTCCACCACCCCCACGTTGAGGTAGCCGTACTTCACCGGCCCCGGGAAGTCGCCCTCCTGGAACGGCGCCCGCATGGCCGCGTGCTGGCTCTCCGGCACCTCGCCGCGGAAGACGAGCGTCTCCGTGCCGCGGCTCACCCCGGAGCAGAGCGAGCGCACCAGCACCTCGCCCTCGCCCGGAGCCGGCAGGCCGACCTCGCGGATCACCCCTCGTCCGGGCGAGTCGAGCCAGAACGCACGGGCGGTGCGGTTCATCGAGGTCCTCCTGAACGATCGGAAAGCTGCGCGCGTACCGAGGGGTGCACAGGCCGCGCACAAGGTAGCGGCGTCGATCGACTCTGTCACACGGCCGGAGGGTGTTCGGTGGCCCTGAACAACAGTTACGACGCGAGGCTCGTCCAGCAGGAGACCGCCGTGGGGGCGGGCGTGCAGATCCTGCTGCTGGCCCTGATCGGCACGGCGGTCGGCATGGGCCCGGCGGGCTGGCTGACCGGCCTCGCGTTCGCGGTCGCCACCTGGGCGGTGCTCTCCCGGGCCCTGCACCGGTCCCGGCCGCGCTCCTTCGGCGCGGCCAACCGGGTCACCCTGGGGCGGGCCGCTCTCGTCGGCGGTGTGACGGCGCTGGTCGCCGACTCCTTCCAGGACTCACCGCCCGTCTCCCTGCTCGTCGGCCTGACCGCCGTGGCGCTGATCCTCGACGGCGTGGACGGGAAGGTGGCGCGCAGGACCGGTACGTCGACCCCGCTGGGCGCCCGCTTCGACATGGAGGTGGACGCGTTCCTGATCCTGGTGCTGAGCGTGTACGTGGCGACGGCGATGGGCCCGTGGGTGCTGCTGATCGGCACGATGCGGTACGTCTTCGTCGCGGCGGCGCGCGTGTGGCCCTGGCTGACGGCGCCGCTCCCGCCCAGCACGGCCCGCAAGACGGTGGCCGCGCTCCAGGGCGTGCTGTTGCTGCTGGCGGGCGCGGACCTGCTGCCGCACGCGGTCGGCGTCGGCGTGGTGGCGCTGGCGCTGGGGCTGCTGGTGTGGTCGTTCGGACGCGATGTGCGGTGGCTGTGGCGGACGTCGCGGGTGCGGGCGGAGGGCCCGGCCGCCGCCGGGGTGGGGGAAGGCGCGCGGGAGCTGGTCGCCGGGTGACGCGCGGCGGCCGGGCGGGGCGTGGACGGGACGGGGTGGGACCACTGGGCGGGGCCGCGGGACGGGACGGGGCGAGGCCGCTGAGCGGCGTGCGGGACGAGACGGGACGAGACGGGACGAGGCGGGTGAGCGGGGTGCGAGGCGGTCACGGGCGCCTCGGCAGCAGTCCCGCCGCCAGCGCCGTCACCGCGGCCAGCGCCAGCCACGGCACCGCCGGCGGCAGCCCCGCGTCCAGCAGTGTCCCGGTCGCCGAGCTGCCGAGCAGGACGATCAGGCCGGAGACCGAGGACAGCGCCCCGGTGTAGAGGCCGAGCCGGCCCTCCTCGGCGAGGTCGGGCACCCAGGCGCGGGCCACGGGCACGACGAGCATCTGGCCGAGGGTGAGCAGGACGACGAACCCGGCCGCGGGCACCAGCCCGGCGGCCCCCGACCACCCGGCGGGACGCGCCGCCGCCACGACGGCGAAACCGGCCGCGACGAGCAGCAGGCCGGCCGCCATGGACCGGCGCATCGCCAGCCGCTCCCCCACCCAGCGGGTGACCGGCAGCTGCGCGGTCACCACCAGCAGCGACGACAGCGCGAACAGCCAGGCCAGCGCGGTCTGGGAACCGGTGGCGCGCTCCACCTCCCGGGGAAGGGCGAGGTACAGCTGGTTGTAGGCGAGCAGATGAGCGCCGTAGGCGCAGCACAGGCCGAGGAAGGGCCGGTTGCGCAGCACCAGCCGCAGTCCGCCGCGGACCGGGACGCGGTCCCGTCCCGGTACGCGCTGCGGCAGCAGCAGGGCGTGGCCGGCGAGCACGAGCACGAAGACCCCGGCGCCCGCCAGGCACGCGATGCGGAAGTCCACCGCCAGCAGCAGCGCCCCCAGCAGCGGCCCCGCGAACGCCCCGGCCTGTCCCGCCACGGTGAACAGCGCCAGCACGCGGGTACGGGACCCGCCGCCCGCCTCCTCCCACACCACCGCCTGCCGGGCCACCTCGGACTCGACGGCCGGGGAGAACAGCGCGGCGGCGAACCCGATCAGCACCACCGCGCAGATCACCGCCCAGGTCCGCTCGGCGTACCCCAGCCACACGAACCCGGCGATCCGCAGCGCGCACCCCGCGAGCACCACCGGCCGGATGCCGTACCGGTCGGCCAGCGCCCCGCCGACCACGAACAGCCCCTGCTGGCTGAACGTCCTCAGTCCCAGCACCAGTCCGACCAGCCAGCCCGCCATGCCCAGGGCCTGGCCCAGGTGCGCGGCCAGGAAGGGCAGGACGGCGTAGAAGCCCAGGTTGAAGGCGAGTTGGGTGAGGATCAGCAGCCGCAGCAGCGGCGAGAGCCGGGAACGGCCCGGCGCCTTGAGCGCGTTGGCGGACAGAGCGGTCACCGTGCTGCCTCCACTGGTTCCTTCGGTGCCTTCGGTGCCTTCACGAGCGGGGACGGGTGTGCGGGCGCCGCCTCGGACGTGCGGTCCCGCGGTCCGCGCCGCCGCCCCGGCCACCGCACCCCGCCCGCCGCGGTCACCGCGAGCGCCCCGAGCAGGGAGAGGGCGGCGGCCGGGGCGAGCACGGCCCAGGGGGCGCGTTCGGCGTAGGGCTGGTTCTCGGCGAGGAGCAGCCCCCATTCCGGCGACGGCGGCTGGGCGCCGAGGCCGAGGAAGCCGAGGGAGGCGAGGGCGAGGGCGATGCCGGGCAGCCGCAGCAGCGCGTGGCGGACGACCGGCGGCAGCACGGCGGGCAGCAGGTGGCGGCGGAGCAGGTGCCGGCGGCTCGCGCCGAGGCCCCGGGCGGCCGCGACGTGCCCGGTGGCGCGCTCCTGGAGCAGCAGGGCGGAGGTGTGCGCGGCGAGCGGGGTCCAGGCGACGGCGGCCACGGCGATCGCGGGGGTGGCGGCCCCGCCGCCGACGGCGGCGGTGACGAGCAGCGCGCCGAGCACCGGGGGCACGGCGTTCACCGTGTCGGCGAGCGGCCCGGACAGCCGGGGCAGCAGCCCCAGCAGCGCCCCGGCGCACAGGGCCGCGGCGCTGATGCCGAGGGCGAGCAGCAGGGTGTCCAGGGCGCCGTGCCCGACCCGGGCGAGCAGGTCCCGGCCGAGGGCGTCGGTGCCGAACGGGTGGGACCAGGAGGGCGGCCGGAGCCGTTCGGCGGTGTCCAGCGCGAGCGGGTCGCGGGGCAGGCCGAGCACGATCACGGCGAGCAGGATCCCGCCGTGGACCAGGGGCTGGAGCCGGCGGGCCGGCGGGGCCGGCCGGTGCAGGGAGGGCAGGGCCCCGTCGCTCAGGGCGGGCCCGGTGAGGAGCCGGGCCGCGAGCCGGCAGGTCCCGGAGGCGACGACCGCGAGCAGGACGAGGACGAGGGTGCCCGTCCGGAGCACGGGCAGGTCCTGGGCGAGGGCGGCCCGAAGGGTGGTGCGGCCGAGGCCGGGGATGTCGAAGACCTGCTCCACGGCGACGGCCCCGCCGGTCAGGCCGACGACGAACAGCCCGAGGTTCGGCAGCAGCGCGGGCACGCAGCGGCGCACGGCGCGGCGGGCGACGCGCCGGGCGGGCAGCCCCTGGGCGGCGGCGGCCCGCGCCCAGGGCTCTGCGAAGGCGCCGGGCAGCAGGTCGTCGAGCAGGCGCCCCAGCACGGCCCCGGCGGGCAGGCCGAGGGCGAGCGCCGGCAGCACCGTCCACCGCGGCCCGTACCAGCCGAGGGCGGGGAGCCAGCCCAGCTGCACCCCGACGACGGTGGCGAGCACGGAGGCGACGAGGAACTCAGGCAGCGCGGCGAGCACGGCCGACCCGCCGCCCCCGGCGCGCCGGCCGGCGAGCCGCCGCCGCGGCCCGAGGCGGAGCGTCCGGGCGCAGACGAGCGCGGCGGTGGGGGGGGGGGGGGGGGGGGGGGGGGGGGGGGGGGGGAGGGGGGGGGGGGGGGGGGGGGGGGAAGTGGGCGCAACCGCGCCCCCCGGCGCACC
>NZ_JBVITR010000032.1:71621-84133 GCF_055574875.1 Streptomyces sp. NPDC034670 | reverse complement strand
GCGCGGTCAGCGCCGCGCCGATCTCCGACCCCAGCAGCATCGTGCCGGTGGTCTCGACCGTCACCGAGACGATCAGGGGCACGTCGTGGCCGGCGACCTCCATGGCCCGGCGGGCGGCGATGACCGAGGCCTTGGTCTGCAGCAGGTCCTGGGTGGTCTCCACGAGCAGCGCGTCCGCCCCGCCGGCCAGCAGCCCCTCCGCGCTCTGCTGGTAGGCGTCGCGGATCGCGGCGAAGGTGGTGTGCCCGAGGGTGGGGAGCTTGGTGCCCGGCCCCATCGAGCCCAGCACCCAGCGCGGGCGGCCGTCCCGGGCGCCGAACTCGTCGGCGACCTCACGGGCGAGGCGCGCGCCGGCCTCGGAGAGCTCCGCGACGCGTTCCGCGATGCCGTACTCGCCGAGGGCGGTCAGGTTGGCGCCGAAGGTGTTGGTCTCCACGCAGTCCACACCGACGTCGAAGTACGCGGAGTGGACCGAACGCACGATGTCCGGGCGGGTGACGTTCAGGATCTCGTTGCAGCCCTCCAACTGCTGGAAGTCCTCCAGGCTCGGGTCCTGGGCCTGGAGCATGGTGCCCATCGCCCCGTCGGCGACCACCACACGGGTGGCCAGCGCCTCACGAAGGGCGGACACACGGGTCCGGCTGTCGGCGGAAGGGGTCAGCGGCAACGAGGCCATGAAAAGGGCTCCCTCAGGTGCGACGGCTGTCGGCTTTGCGGCTGTCCGGGAGGTCCGTGGTGGAGTCTCCCGGCAGGGCGCACGCCGTCAGGGTATCCGGGACCGCGCCCTGATGTCCGGGGCGTCCACAAGTCGGACGATGATGGCCGGAAGCCGGGGCGCGGAACGCGCGCGGCGCGACACCGCACGGCCGACCGTTGGCGGGAGGTCGACATCGACCGGTAGTGTTCGGCATTGCCGAACACCGGCAGCGGCTCCGCGGGTCGGCGGTCGAAGGGGACGGAGGCAGTACGGCGATGGCACGGAACATCCAGTCGCTCGAACGGGCGGCGGCGATGCTGCGGCTGCTCGCGGGCGGCGAGCGACGGCTCGGCCTGTCGGACATCGCCTCGTCACTGGGCCTCGCCAAGGGCACCGCCCACGGCATACTGCGCACCCTCCAGCACGAGGGGTTCGTCGAGCAGGACGACGCCTCCGGGCGCTACCAGCTGGGCGCCGAGCTGCTGCGCCTGGGGACCACCTACCTCGACGTGCACGAGCTGCGGGCGCGCGCCCTGGTGTGGACGGACGACCTGGCCCGTTCCAGCGGCGAGAGCGTCTACCTGGGCGTGCTGCACCAGCAGGGCGTGCTGATCGTGCACCACGTCTTCCGGCCCGACGACAGCCGGCAGGTCCTGGAGATAGGGGCCATGCAGCCGCTGCACTCCACGGCCCTGGGCAAGGTGCTGTCGGCCTACGACCCGGTGGCGCGCAGCGAGGCCCTGGACAACGAGCGCAAGGCGTTCACCGATCGCACGGTGTGCGAGAAGGACGCCTTCGAGCACCTCCTCGACCTCACGCGCGCGCGTGGCTACGCGGCGGACGTCGAGGAGACCTGGGAGGGCGTGGCCTCCGTGGCGGCGCCCATCCACGACCGGCGGCGCATGCCGGTGGGCGCGGTGGGCGTCACGGGCGCGGTGGAGCGGCTGCGCCGGGACGGCGAGCTGCGTCCCGAGCTGATCGCGGCGGTGCGGGACTGCGCCCGCGCGGTCTCGCGGGACCTGGGCGCCGGGCGGTTCTGAGCCCCGCGCGGGCCCGTCGCGGGAGTGGGTACCGGAATGCCGTACGGCATTCCGGCCGCTGGCGCGCCCTGAAGCAGACATATCATCCATTCAGGTGACAAGCTATCTCCAGAGGTCGACGACTCGCGGCGGTCAATAACGATCGCGCTTTCGACAGTCAAACCCTTGACGCGTGCGTGACGCCCGGCGAGACTCCCGTCCATCGGTCGGCATTGTCGAACGCTTACCGGCAATACGCGTTAGAGTGTGACAACGCCAAGGGCCGGCATCGCTCTCACCCCTGAGGGCGCCAATCCCCGGTGGGACCCGGGGGTCGGCTCCCTGGACGAAGGACAAAGGAGTCGCGGGTGTCCAGCTCCGACATCTTCATCGGCGAGACCATCGGTACCGCCGTACTCATCCTGCTCGGCGGCGGTGTGTGCGCCGCCGTGACGCTGAAGGCCTCCAAAGCACGCAACGCCGGCTGGCTCGCCATCGCCTTCGGGTGGGGCTTCGCCGTGATGACGGCGGTGTACATCGCCGGTCCGCTCTCCGGCGCCCACCTCAACCCGGCCGTGACCGTGGCGCTCGCCATCAAGGACGGCGACTGGGGCAACGTTCCGGTCTACTTCGCCGGGGAGTTCCTCGGCGCGATGATCGGTGCGGCCCTGGTCTGGCTCGCCTACTACGGCCAGTTCCAGGCACACCTGACCGACAAGGAGATCGTCGGCGGCCCGGGCGCGCAGGCCACCACCGCCAAGGCGGTCGTGGCCCAGGAGAAGGGCGCCGGGCCCGTCCTCGGCGTCTTCTCCACCGGTCCGGAGATCCGGAACACGGTGCAGAACCTCACGACGGAGATCATCGGCACCTTCGTCCTGCTGCTCGCCATCCTCACCCAGGGCCTGAACGACGCGGGCAACGGCCTGGGGGTGCTCGGCGGCCTGATCACGGCACTCGTGGTCGTCTCCATCGGTCTGTCGCTGGGCGGCCCGACCGGTTACGCGATCAACCCGGCCCGCGACCTCGGCCCGCGCGTCGTGCACGCCCTGCTGCCCCTGCCCAACAAGGGCGGCTCCGACTGGGCCTACGCCTGGATCCCGGTGGCCGGTCCGCTGATCGGCGGCGCCCTCGCAGCCGGCGTCCACAACGTCGCCTTCGCCTAGGCGACCGGTTCGCCCGAACCCCGCATCCTGCAGAAGCGCCGTACGCACAGCCCTCAACCAAGGAATCCCAGGAGCAGACCGTGACCGACGCCCACACCGCCGGCCCCTTCATCGCAGCCATCGACCAGGGCACCACCTCCTCCCGCTGCATCGTCTTCGACCGCGACGGACGCATCGTCGCCGTCGACCAGAAGGAACACGAGCAGATCTTCCCCAAGCCGGGCTGGGTCGAGCACGACGCCACCGAGATCTGGACCAACGTCCAGGAGGTCGTCGCCGGGGCCGTCGAGAAGGCCGGCATCACCCGCGACGACATCAAGGCCATCGGCATCACCAACCAGCGCGAGACCACCGTGCTGTGGGACAGGAACACCGGTGAGCCCGTCCACAACGCCATCGTCTGGCAGGACACCCGCACCGACGCCCTGTGCCGCGAGCTCGCCCGCAACGTCGGCCAGGACCGCTTCCGCCGCGAGACCGGTCTCCCCCTCGCCTCCTACTTCGCCGGCCCCAAGGCCCGCTGGCTGCTCGACAACGTCGACGGCCTCAAGGAACGCGCCGAGGCGGGCGACATCCTCTTCGGCACCATGGACAGCTGGGTCATCTGGAACCTGACCGGCGGCACCGACGGCGGCCGGCACGTCACCGACGTCACCAACGCCTCCCGCACCCTGCTGATGGACCTCCACTCCATGGAGTGGGACGAGCGCATCTGCGACTCCATCGGCGTGCCGCGGCAGATGCTCCCCGAGATCCGCTCCTCCGCCGAGGTCTACGGCGAGATCAAGGGCGGCAAGCTGGGCGACCTGCTCGGCGGCATCCCGGTCGCCTCCGCGCTCGGCGACCAGCAGGCGGCCCTGTTCGGCCAGACCTGCTTCTCCGAGGGCGAGACCAAGTCGACGTACGGCACCGGCACCTTCATGGTGATGAACACCGGTGAGAAGATCATCAACTCCTACAGCGGCCTGCTGACCACCGTCGGCTACCGGATCGGCGACCAGAAGCCGGTCTACGCCCTGGAGGGCTCGATCGCCGTCACCGGCGCGCTGGTGCAGTGGATGCGCGACCAGATGGGTCTGATCTCCACCGCCGCCGAGATCGAGACGCTCGCGCTCTCGGTCGAGGACAACGGCGGCGCCTACTTCGTGCCGGCCTTCTCCGGCCTGTTCGCCCCGTACTGGCGCTCCGACGCCCGCGGTGTGATCGCCGGCCTGACCCGCTACGTCACCAAGGCGCACCTCGCGCGCGCCGTCCTGGAGGCCACCGCCTGGCAGACGCGGGAGATCGCGGACGCCATGACGAAGGACTCCGGCGTGGAGCTGACCGCCCTCAAGGTCGACGGCGGCATGACCTCCAACAACCTGCTGATGCAGACGCTCGCCGACTTCCTGGACGCCCCCGTGGTGCGCCCGATGGTCGCCGAGACCACCTGCCTCGGCGCCGCCTACGCCGCCGGTCTCGCCGTCGGCTTCTGGAACAGCACCGACGACCTGCGCGCCAACTGGCGGCGGGCCGCCGAGTGGACCCCCCGCATGGACGCGGAGACCCGCGACCGTGAGTACAAGAACTGGCTCAAGGCCGTCGAGCGGACCATGGGCTGGCTCGAGGACGAGGAGTAAGACCCGACATGACCACTCAGTCCACCCTGCAGTCCGTGCCTGCCCTGGGGACGCACCCGGCGTCCGGCTCCAACCCGAGCCGCGCCGAGACCCGGGAGCAGCTTTCCAAGGCGTCGTACGACCTCCTCGTGATCGGCGGCGGCATCCTGGGCATCTCCACCGCCTGGCACGCCGCGCAGGCCGGTCTCAGGGTGGCACTGGTGGACGCCGGCGACTTCGCCGGCGCCACCTCCTCCGCCTCCTCCAAGCTCCTCCACGGAGGCCTGCGCTACCTGCAGACCGGCGCGGTGAAGCTGGTGGCGGAGAACCACTTCGAGCGCCGTGCGGTCTCCCGGCAGGTCGCCCCCCACCTGGCGAACCCGCTCACGTTCTACCTCCCCGTGTACAAGGGCGGGCCGCACGGCGCGGCGAAGCTCGGGGCCGGCGTCTTCGCGTACTCGATGCTGTCGGCCTTCGGCGACGGCGTCGGGCACCTGCTCTCCCCCGCCAGGGCGCAGGCGGACGTGCCGGAGCTGCGCACCGAGAACCTCAAGGCCGTGGCCGTGTACGGCGACGACCAGATGAACGACGCGCGCATGGCGCTGATGACGGTCCGCGCGGCCGTCGACGCGGGCGCGGTCGTCCTCAACCACGCCGAGGTGACGGGGCTGCGCTTCACCCGGGGCCGGGTCACCGGCGCCGAGCTGCGCGACCGCCTCTCGGGCGAGGAGTTCGGCGTCAACGCCCGGCTGGTGCTGAACGCGACCGGACCGTGGGTCGACCACCTGCGCCGCATGGAGGACCCGGGCGCGGCTCCGTCCATCCGGCTGTCGAAGGGCGCGCACCTGGTCCTGAAGCGGACCTCCCCGTGGCGGGCCGCGCTGGCCACGCCGATCGACAAGTACCGGATCACCTTCGCCCTCCCCTGGGAGGACATGCTGCTGCTCGGCACGACCGACGAGGAGTTCGAGGGCGACCCGGCGGACGTCGCGGTCAACGACCGGGACATATCCCAGATCCTCGACGAGGCCGCGTTCTCCATCCGCGACCAGCAGCTCGACCGCGATCTGATCACCTACTCCTTCGCGGGCCTGCGGGTGCTGCCGGGCGGTCCCGGGGACACGGCGAAGGCGAAGCGGGAGACGGTCGTCACCGAGGGCCGGGGCGGCATGCTGTCCGTCGCGGGCGGCAAGTGGACCACCTTCCGCCACATCGGCCGCACGGTGATGAAGAAGCTGGAGTCCCTGCCGGGCCACCCGCTGGGCGACGACTTCGAGCCGGTCTCCTCGCTGCCGAAGAAGCTGCCGCTGCCGGGTGTCGCCAACCCCCGCGCGGTCGCCCACCGGCTGCTGGTCGACGCCCCCGCGCCCGGCCCGCGCATGGCCGCGGACACCGCCAGGCACCTGGCCACCCACTACGGCTCGCTGGCCTTCGACATCGCCCGCCTGGCGAACGAGGACCCGGCGCTGGCCCGGCGCGTCCACCCGGACGCGCCGGAGATCCGGGCGCAGGTCGTCTGGGCCCGCGACCACGAGTGGGCCGAGACCGTCGACGACGTGCTGCGCCGCCGCACCACCCTGACCATCAGGGGCCTGGCCACGGACGAGGTCCGGGCGGACGTCCAGGCACTGCTCGACGGGAAGTGACCGCGGCCGTCCCGGCTCCCGTGCCCGGGAGCCGGGGCGGGGAGGGGGCGGGGGCGCCGGCCCCCGGCCGGAGACGGAGATCCCTCCCCTCCGGCCGGCCGGCGTGGGACGCGGGTCCGCGCCGGAACGCCGAGGGCTCCGGATCCCTCCCCCCGGGGAAGTCATGACGCACGCCGGAGGCCGGCGGGCCGGCAGGAGCCGGACCGCCGGCCTCCGGCGCGTCGGGTCCCTGTACTCCCCCCGGGCACCATGGCGGCCCGTCCCGACGCCGCGGGCCGGTTCGTCACGGGTCCCGCCGCCTACGACCGGGTCCGCGCGTCGTGAGCGGCTGAGCGCGTGCCACGGCCACGGGCCGCGGACGGGCCGGATCCACCCCCGCCGCTCCGCCCCCACCGGGACCGGCCGGCGGGGCGGAGCGGCGTCGGGGACGGGCCCGGGCGGGTCGTCCGGAGGACCGGGTGCCGGCCCGCCGCGGGCGCGGAGCAGCGGCCGCGCCCCACGCCGTGCGCCCGCGCCGCGCGCCCGCGGCGGGCCGGATCACCGGAGGGGTGTCGCCCGGTGCCCGGCGGGGCAGTGATGGGGCACTCCCCCGCGAGGGGGCTGCGGACGCCCCCCGGGCACGCCGTAAGGTTGGGACGTACGCGAGGGCACGTCGGAAGGAGGCGCTGGGTGATCGAGCTCGAGGGGGTGCCCGAGCTGATCGACCCGGTCATGGTGGCCGCGTTCGAGGGCTGGAACGATGCCGGCGACGCCGCCTCCACCGCGGTCGCGCATCTGGACAGGGAATGGAAGGGCGAGGTGTTCGCGGCGCTGGACGCCGAGGACTACTACGACTTCCAGGTGAACCGGCCCACGGTGTTCATGGACGGCGGGGTGCGCAAGGTCACCTGGCCGACGACGCGGCTGTCGGTGGTCCGGGTCGGCGGGGAGAAGCCGCGTGACCTGGTGCTGGTCCGCGGCATCGAGCCGTCCATGCGGTGGCGCTCGTTCTGCAACGAACTCCTCGGCTTCGCGCACGAACTCGGCGTGGAACTGGTGGTCGTCCTGGGCGCCCTGCTCGGCGACACCCCGCACACCCGCCCGGTCCCGGTCAGCGGGACCACGTCCGATCCGGACCTGGCCCGCCGCATGGGCCTGGAGGAGACCAAGTACGAGGGCCCCACGGGCATCGTCGGCATCCTCCAGGAGGCGTGCACGCACGCCGGCGTCCCGGCGGTGTCGCTGTGGGCGGCGGTCCCGCACTACGTGTCGCAGCCGCCCAACCCGAAGGCCACGCTGGCCCTCCTCAACCGCCTGGAGGACCTGATCGACGTGCGCATCCCGCTGGGCGAGCTGCCCGAGGACGCGCGGGCCTGGCAGGTGGGCGTGGACCAGCTGGCCGCGGAGGACAGCGAGGTCGCCGAGTACGTCCAGACGCTGGAGGAGGCCCGGGACACCGCCGAGCTGCCGGAGGCGTCGGGCGAGGCGATCGCCCGCGAGTTCGAGCGCTACCTGCGGCGCCGCGACGGGGCGTCGGGTCCGCCCGGCGGCCACGCCACGGCCGACGGCGGCGACGGCACCTCGTTCCTGCGGGACAACCCGGGTCCGGGCGGCCGTTCCCGGCCGCCGAAGCCGCCGCAGCCGGACAAGGGCGACGAGGACGCGCCGGAGGACTGAGGAGACCGGACGGACCGGACCGACGAAAGCGGGGGCGCCCCTCCTCGGAGGGGCGCCCCCGTCGTGGTCACGGCCGGTTACAGCGCGACGCCGAGCAGCGCGTCCACCGCGCGGGAGACGACACCGGGGGCGCCCGGGTCCGTGCCGCCGCTCTCCTCCTGGAGCACCACCCAGCGGTCGACGGCGGCCAGCGCGGCCGGGGCGTCCAGGTCGTTCGCGAGCGCCTCGCGGATCTCCTCCACCAGGGCCTCGGCGGGCGGGCCGTCGGGGCGGGAGACGGCGGCCCGCCAGTGCCCGAGGCGGGTCACGGCGTCCTGGAGGACCCGGTCGGTCCACTCCCAGTCGGCGCGGTAGTGGTGGGCGAGCAGCGCCAGCCGGATGGCGGCCGGGTCGACGCCGTCGTGCCGCAGCCGGGAGACGAAGACCAGGTTGCCCTTGGACTTGGACATCTTCTCACCGTCCAGGGCGACCATGCCCGCGTGGACGTACGCCTTGGCCATGGGGAACTCGCCGGTGAGCACCTGGGCGTGGGAGGCGCCCATCTCGTGGTGCGGGAAGATCAGGTCCGAGCCGCCGCCCTGCACGTCGAAGCCCATGCCGAGGTGCTCGAGGGCGATGGCCACGCACTCGATGTGCCAGCCGGGGCGGCCCCGGCCGAGCGAACCGCCGTCCCAGCTCGGCTCGCCCTCGCGGGCGGCCATCCAGAGCATCGGGTCGACGGGGTTCTTCTTGCCCGGACGGTCCGGGTCGCCGCCGCGCTCGGCGGACAGCAGCCGCATGGCGGCGGCGTCGAGGTGCGAGACCTGGCCGAAGTGCCGGTCGGACTCCACGGAGAAGTAGACGTCGCCGTCGAGTTCGTAGGTGGCGCCGAGGTCCCGCAGCCGCTCGACGAGCGGGACGATCCCGGGTATCGCCTCCACGGCGCCCACGTACTGCCGCGGCGGCAGCATCCGCAGGGCCGTCATGTCCTCGCGGAAGAGCGCGGTCTCCTTCTCCGCGAGGGCGGTCCAGTCGAGGCCGTCGCGCTCGGCCCGCTCCAGCAGCGGGTCGTCCACGTCGGTGACGTTCTGGACGTAGTGCACCTGCCGCTTGGTGTCGAGCCACACGCGCTGCACGAGGTCGAACGCGTTGTAGGTCGCCGCGTGTCCGATGTGGGTGGCGTCGTACGGGGTGATGCCGCAGACGTAGATACGGGCGACGGGACCGGGATCGAGGGTGACCGGGCCGCCGGTCGCGGTGTCGTGGATCCTCAGGTCGCGGCCCTGACCGGGCAGGGCGGGGACCTCGGAAGCGGGCCAGGCATGCATGTCATGAGCCTAACCGGACCACGGTCCCGTACACGAACCGGAACCGGCCGGTCGACCGGGAAGGCCCTCTTGCGCGGCGCCGCCCGGTGTGCAGGCGGGTCCGGTCAGACCGGGGGCCAGGGGATCGCCGGCCACCGGCCGCCGGGCTCCGGGTGGGTGCCGGCGGTGAGCAGCGCCTCGACCCGCGCGCGGGTGGCGTCGATCTCCGCGGGGGTGATCAGCCCGTCCAGCCGGACGGCGAGCGGGCCGCCGTCGGCGAGGGCCTTCCTGAGGCCCCGGAGGACGTCGAGCGCCTCCTCGGTCAGCGGCTCCCCCGCCCAGCCCCACAGCAGGGTGCGCAGCTTGTCCTCGACGTTGAAGGTGACCCCGTGGTCGATGCCGTACAGCCGGTTCCCCGCGGCGGGCAGCAGGTGCCCGCCCTTGCGGTCCGCGTTGTTGATCACCGCGTCGAGCACGGCCAGCCGGCGCAGCCGTTCGTCGTCGGCGTGCACGAGCAGCGCGGTGCGGTCCTCGCCGGTCTCCACGAGGCCGATCGCCCTCCAGCCCGGCCCGGGTTCCTCCCCGTCCACCAGGGCGAGCAGCTCCGCGCCCGGCACCGTCTCGATCCACAGCTGGCACATGCCCTCGCCGTACGGGCCGTCCCGCAGCACGGTGGGCGGCACCAGGCCCCAGCCGGTCGCCTCGGAGACCTCGTACGCGGCGGCCTCGCGCCCGGCGAGCGTGCCGTCGGGGAAGTCCCACAGGGGCCGCTCCCCGGCGACCGGCTTGTAGACGCAGGCGGCCTCGCGGCCCTCGTGCGCCACGGTGCAGTACAGCGCCGCGTTCGACGCCTCACGGATGCGCCCGCGCACGGTCAGTTCGCCCTCGGCGAGCAGGGTGGCGAGGGCCGGGTCGGTGATCGTCACGTGATCGTCACGCTCCGCGGCGGTATCCGTTCTGGCGCGGACATACGTGTCCTTCCGGATCGAGCGGGAGGCTGCACAGCGGGCACGGCGGCCGCCCCGCGTTGACGACGTCGAGGGCGCGCTTGGCGAAGGCCCGGGCCTGCGCGCCGGTGAGCCGGACGCGGAGCATCGGGGGCCCGTTCTCCTCGTCCTGGAGCAATCGCTCCTCGGCCTCGGCGAGGTCCTCCTCGGACTCCGCGTCCAGTTCGACGAGGGCCTGGGCCTCGACGATCATGCGCTGCTCCTCGCCGTCCCAGGCGAGCGCCATGGTGCCGACGCGGAACTCCTCCTCCACGGGGGTGTCCAGCGGGGCGGTGTCGGTGATCTCGGTCGGTGCCACGGCGGGGACCGCGGCGCTGCCGCCGCTGCGGCGCACGACCTCGTCGAGCAGTTCGTCCATGCGCTCGGCGAGTGCCGCGACCTGGGTCTTCTCCAGGGCCACGCTGGTCACCCGGGAGCCGGCGGAGGCCTGGAGGAAGAACGTACGGCGCCCTGGCAGTCCGACCGTACCGGCCACGAAACGTTCCGGTGGGTCGTAGAGGAACACCTGACGGGACACGTCCTGATCTCCATTGAGAGTCGTGGGAACGGGCTGTTCGAACGGGGGCGCGCTGCTGCGACCGCTTCACCCTACTGCGGCCGACGATCACGGTGCGCCCGCGTCGCCCCCGACCGTGGCCTCGCCGGCGGGCGGTTCCTCCCTCGGGACCAGGGCCGCGAAGTCACCGGTGTCGCCGAGGCGGACGAGAAAGGGCCGCAAGCGGGTGTAACGGATCACGGTGATGGAACACGGTTCCACGGAGATCCGCTGGAAGAGGTCGAGATGAAGTCCGAGTGCGTCCGCGACGAGGGACTTGATGATGTCCCCGTGCGAGCACATGAGGTACACGGCGTCGGCGCCGTGGTCGCGCTCCACGCGCGCGTTCCACTCCCGCACCGCCTCGGCGGCGCGGGTCTGCATCGCGCGCATGGACTCCCCGCCGGGGAACGCCGCCGCCGACGGGTGGGCCTGCACCACCTCCATCAGGGGCTCGTCCTTGAGCTCGGCGAGCTTGCGTCCGGTCCAGTCGCCGTAGTCGCACTCCCCGATCCGCTCGTCGGTGTGCGCGGTCAGGCCGGGGCGGGCGTCGAGCAGCGGCCGGACGGTCTCCCGGCAGCGCTGCAGCGGGCTGACGACGACCTCGTCGAGCGGCAGGCCGGCGAGCCGGCCGGGCAGCGCGGCGGCCTGCGCGGCGCCGCGGTCGTCGAGGGCGACGCCGGGCGTCCGGCCGGCGAGCAGTCCCTCGGTGTTGGCGGTGGAGCGTCCGTGCCGGACCAGGAGCAATGTGGGCATGCGGCCCAGGGTAGGCGCACAGGTGTGTGCGATGTCCGTTCCACGAAGGGAGAAGGCGCTCCGTGATCGTCGACTGTGCCATATACCGGGAGGGGCACCGGTCCCAGGGACCCGAGGATTTCTCCGACGCACTGGAGGAGGCGCGGTCGGCGGGGGGTTTCGTCTGGATCGGGCTGCACGAGCCCACGGAGGACGAGTTCGCGCTGGTCTCGCAGGAGTTCGCGCTGCACCCGCTGGCGGTCGAGGACGCCCTCAAGGCGCACCAGCGGCCCAAGCTGGAGGTGTACGACGACTCGCTGTTCCTGGTGCTCAAGCCGGTGGAGTACGAGCCGGACAGCGACACCGTGTCCTCCGGCGAGATCATGGTCTTCCTCGGGGACGCGTTCGTGGTGACCGTCCGGCACAGCGGGGGCGCGCCGCTGAAGGCCGTGCGGGACAGGCTGGAGCGGGAGCCGGAGCTGCTGGGCAAGGGGCCGACGTCGGTGCTGTACGCGATCGCCGACGCCGCGGTCGACCACTACCTGGACGTGGCGACCGAGCTGCAGACCGACCTGGAGGAGCTGGAGGCCGAGGTCTTCTCCCCCGACGGCGGCGGGGCGCGGACCGCGTCCCGGATCTACGCCTTCAAGCGGCAGATCCTGGAGTTCCGCCGCGCGACCGGACCGCTGGCGCTGCCGATGGCGCGGCTGGCGGGAGCGGGCACGTTCGGGATGCGCGTGCCCTTCGTGGAGGAGAAGGCACAGCCCTTCTTCCGCGACGTGCAGGACCACCTCACCCGCGTCAACGAGTCCGTGGAGGGGCTGGACCGGCTGGTCTCCGACATCCTCTCGGCGCACCTGGCGCAGATGAGCGTGCGGCAGAACGACGACATGCGGAAGATCTCCGCGTGGGCGGCCATGGCCGCGGTCCCCACGATGCTCGCGGGGATCTACGGCATGAACTTCGACCACATGCCGGAGCTGCGGTGGGTGGGGTCGTACCCGGCGGTGATCGCGGTGATGGCCGTGCTGGAGGTGCTGCTGTACCGGTTGTTCAAGCGGCGGGGGTGGATGTAGCCGGCCGTGGGGGGGGGGGGGGGGGGGGGGGGGGGGGGGGGGGAGGGGGGGGGGGGAGGGGGGGGGGGGGGGGGGGGGGGGGAGGAGGGGGTGA
>NZ_JBVITR010000032.1:71335-71611 GCF_055574875.1 Streptomyces sp. NPDC034670 | reverse complement strand
TTTTTGTTTTGGGCGGGGGGTGTGGGTGGGCATTTGCTTCGGGGGGTGGGGGGGGGACCCCCCCCCCCCCCCCCCCCCCCCCCCCACGGAACTCCTGGGGCGTGTGCCGAAAGGAGCGTCGTCCGCCCGAGGGGCGGGCCCGGCGACGTCGTGGGGGTGCCCCCTGCTCGAGCGAAGCCGAGAGCCCGGGGGAGCGTGCGATCGCGAGGCGGAGGCTCGGCCCCGGGCCCAGGGGGACGAGGGGTGGACAAACCAACACACAAGCATGTGTGCCGA
>NZ_JBVITR010000032.1:66670-71325 GCF_055574875.1 Streptomyces sp. NPDC034670 | reverse complement strand
AAACGGGGGCCGGGGGGGGGGTGGCGGTGGAGAGCGGGGGGCTCGCCGGGGGACGGGGGGGCCCGGGGCCGAGCCCGACAACGCGGCGAGCGTGCGTACCGGGCGTCGCCGGGCAGGCGGGGCTCTCGAAACACACCCTAGGCGAGTCCGGCGCGCTCCAGGGCCTCGGTGCCGGCGCGGAGGGAGGCGAGGCGCTCGTCGAGCGTGAAGCCGGCCGGAGCGAGGGTGAGGGTGGTGACTCCGGCGGCGGCGTAGGCCTTCATCCGGTCGGCGATGCGGTCGACCGAGCCGAGGAGGGTGGTGGAGTCGATCAGGTCGTGCGGCACGGCGGCCGCCGCGCCCTGCTTGTCACCGGACAGGTACTTGTCCTGGATCTCGGCGGCCTCCCGCTCGTAGCCCATGCGCCGGGCGAGCTGGTTGTAGAAGTTCTGCTTGCGGCTGCCCATGCCGCCGACGTACAGCGCGGTGTAGGGGCGGAAGGTGTCGGCGAGCGCGGCGACGTCCTTGTCGTCGCCGACGGCGAGGGGGACGGTGGGGCAGACGTCGAAACCGTCGAGGGTCCTGCCGGCCTTCTCGCGGCCCGCGCGCAGGTGCTTGACGGCGGTCTCCTCGAGGTGGTCGGCGGAGGGGAAGATCAGCAGGGCGCCGTCGGCGATCTCGCCGGTCTGTTCGAGGTTCTTGGGGCCGATCGCGGCGATGTAGAGCGGGATGTGCTCGCGCTGGGGGTGCACGGTGAGCTTGAGGGGCTTGCCGGGGCCGCCCGGGAGGGGGAGGGTCCAGTGCTCGCCCTCGTAGGAGAGGCGCTCGCGGCTCATGGCCCTGCGGACGATCTCGACGTACTCGCGGGTGCGGGCGAGGGGCTTGTCGAACTTGACGCCGTACCAGCCCTCCGAGACCTGCGGGCCGGAGACGCCGAGGCCCAGACGGAAGCGGCCGCCGGAGAGGGAGTCGAGGGTGGCGGCGGTCATGGCGGTCATCGCGGGCTGGCGGGCGGGGATCTGGAAGATGGCCGAACCGACGTCGATGCGCTCGGTCCGGGCGGCGACCCAGGTGAGCACGGTGGCGGCGTCGGAGCCGTAGGCCTCGGCGGCCCAGCAGACCGCGTAACCGAGGCGGTCGGCCTCCTGCGCCACGGCGAGGTTGTCCGCGTCCATTCCGGCACCCCAGTAGCCGAGGTTGATCCCGAGCTGCATGGCCGTCTCCTCTTACCGATCAGTAACGTCGTTGGTGCGCCGACCCTATACCTCATGCCCGCGCACGCCTCCGGCGGCGGGAGGAGGCCCGCGCGGCGCCCGCGGTCCCGTCGCGGGGCGGGCCGGGGCGGCCGGTCGCCGCCGCACCGCGGAAAACCCTCGTCCACAGGTCCCCCTGCCGCGGGGTCCGGCCAGTAATCTCGGCGTTCATGGAGCAGAGGCATCTCGGCCGCACCGGCCTGCGCGTGTCCCGGATCGGGCTCGGGACCCTGACCTGGGGACGGGACACCGACGAGCACGACGCCGCGGACCTCCTGAAGACCTTCTGGGAGGCCGGCGGGACCCTCGTCGACACCGCGGACGTGTACGGCGACGGGGAGGCCGAGTACCTGCTCGGGAGGCTGCTGGACGGGCTGGTGCCGCGCCGGGACCTGGTGATCTCGACGAAGGCCGGGAGCGTGCCGGACCCGGACCGCCGGTTCGACGGTTCGCGCGGGCACCTGCTCTCCGCGCTGGACGCCTCGCTGGAGCGGCTCGGCACCGACCACGTCGACTTGTGGCATGTTCACGCCTACGACGCCGACACCCCGCTGGAGGAGACGCTCCAGGCCCTGGACATCGCGGTCGGCAGCGGGCGGGCCCGCTACGCCGGCGTGGCCAACTTCTGCGGGTGGCAGCTGGCCAAGGCGGCGACCTGGCAGCTGGCCGCGCCGGGGGCGCGGGCCCGGCTGGCGAGCACGCAGATGGAGTACTCGCTGCTGCAGCGGGGGGTGGAGCGGGAGGTGCTGCCCGCCGCGCTCGACCTGGGGATCGGGCTGCTGCCGTCCTCGCCGCTCGGGCGGGGCGTGCTGACCGGCAAGTACCGCGGCGACACCACCCCGTCGGACTCGCGCGGCGCCTCGGAGCACCTGGCGCCCTTCGTCGCGCCGTACCTCGACGACACGGCGAGCCGGATCGTGGACGCGGTGACGACGGCGGCGGACGGGCTCGCCGTGACCCCGCTGCAGGTGGCGCTCGCCTGGGTCCGGGACCGGCCCGGGGTGGCCGCCCCCGTCGTCGGCGCGCGCAACGCACGGCAGCTCGCGGCGGCGTTGTCGGTGGAGGCCCTTAGTCTTCCTGACGAGATCTGCCGGGCGCTCGACGACGTGTCGGCGCCCGTGCACCGCTATCCCGATCACGACTGGAGCACGCTGTGAGCACGGAGCCGCCCGAGAACCCCGAGGTCACGGAGGACGCCGAGCCGGGGACGCCGGGCGCGGACGGTGCCCCGGCCGAGGGCGCGCCGGTGTCCGAGGCCGAGGCCGAGCTGCGCGCCCAGCAGATCGAGCGGGAGCGCATCGAGCGGCGGAAGGCCGGGAAGCAGGGACCGATCGAGGCCGGGGGCAAGCTGAGCGGCCGGGCGGCCGACCTCCTCGCCGCCGTGCGGGCCGTGGAGAGCGGGGAGAAGCCGGCCGCCGCGGTGCTCGAGGAGGCGCCCGCCGCGCCGCGCCGGCCCGCTCCCGAGCCGGTCCGGCGGGCTCCGGCGGTTACCGGCGGGGCGCCTGCCGCCCCCGGCGCCGTCGCGGGGGTGCGGGAGGTGCTGGCGCAGGGGGGCGCGCCCGAGGGGCTCGCCGTTCAGGCCGCCGAGGCGCTGGGCGAGGGGGGCGCCGAGGTGCTGCGGGCCGACCCCTGGCAGTTGCTGCGGGTGACCGGCGTGCGGCCCGAGCAGGCCGACGGTTTCGCGCGGGCGCTGCTCGGCGCCGGGGCCGGGCCGGACGACGAGCGGCGGGGGCGGGCGGTCACCGTGTGGCTGCTGGAGCAGGCGGCCCTGGCCGGGCACACCGCTCTGGAGATGCCCGCCCTGGTGGGTGCGCTGGGGCGGCAGGGCGTGCCGGACCCCGAGGGGGCCGTGCGGAGCGCCGTCGCGGAGGGGGACGTCCTCGTCTTCCGGGACGCGGTGACGCAGGCCGGGGCCCCGGCTCCGCGGGCCGGGGCTCCGCAGGAGGAGGACGAGGGCGAGGACGGGGAGCGACCGGTCCGGGTGCTGGTGGGGCTGGAGCGGTACGCGCTGGCCGAGGAGAGCCTCGCCGACGGCCTGGCCCGGCTGATCGTCTCCGTGCCCCGGCGGGACGGTTCGGACGAGGACTGGGAGCGGGCCGCCGCCGCGGCGGAGGGGTCCGCCGCCGAGCTGATCCGGGCGGTCGCCGGGCACGGACTCGTGCTGCACACCGGCGGGGAGGCCTCGCTGGCCGAGCCGGCGGCGCTGCTGGGCGCCGCGCACGGCATGGGGCTGCGCGCCTGGGCCGCCGCGCACGGCCCGGTCGGGCGGGCGCGGTTCGCGGCGCGGGTGGAGGGGCCGGGGGTCGCCACCGTCGCCGGGCTGCTGTCCGGTGCCGAGGGGCCGGGACGGGACGCCGACGGGGCGCTCGACGTGGACCTGCTCGTCGTGCTGGACGCCCCGCAGCTGGACGTCGAGACGGCCGCCCTGGTCACGGAGTCGCTGCCGGACGGCGCCCGGCTGGTGCTGGCCGGTGATCCGGGGGTGCTGTGGTCCGCGGGCGCGGGGCGGGTCTTCGGGGACCTGCTGGCGGCGCGGGTCTGCCCCCAGGTCGCTTCCCGGCGCCCGGATCCCGGACCGCTGGGCGAGCTGGTCTCCGGGATCGGCGCCGGTGAGCTGAACCAGGTGGAGGCGCCCGGCAAGGAGGTCGTGATCGTGCCGGTGCGGGACGCGGGGGAAGCCGTGCACCGGACCGTGCAGCTCGTGGCGGACTCGGTGCCGCGGGCGATCGGCGTGCCGGCCGAGGAGACGCAGGTGATCACGCCGGGGCACGGCGGCGCGGTGGGCACACGGGCGCTGAACGCGGCGCTGAAGGAGCGGCTCAATCCGGGGCCGGGGCGGTTCGGCGGATTCGATCCGGGCGACCGGGTCGCCTACTCCCCCGCTCCGGGACGGATGCTGCCGGGCCGGGTGGTGACGGCCGACGACGAGGGGCTGCACCTGGTGTGCGGGGACGAGCGGATCGTCGTGCCGAGGGAGCGGGTGGGGCGGTCCGTGCGGCACGGATGGGCGCTGACCGCGCACCAGGCGGTGGGCTGCCGGTGGCCCGCGGTCGTCGTGGTGCTCCCCGGTGACGCCGTTCCCGCTTTGAGCCGGCCCTGGGTGTACACGGCGTTCGGCCGGGCCGACCGGCACCTGTCCGTGGTGCACGGGGTGGAGCAGGCCCTGCCGCGGGCCGTGGCCGAGGTGGCGGCGAAGCCGCGGACGACCCGGTTGCCGGCGCTGCTGGCGCCGCAGGTCCCGGCGGCGGGGGACTGAATCCGCGCCCTCCCGGGGGGGGGGGGGGGGGGGGGGGGGGGGGGGGGGGGGGGGGGGGGGGGGGGGGGGGGGGGGGGGGGGGGGGGGGGGGGGGGTGGGGGGGGGGGTGGGGGGGGGGGGGGGGGGGGGGGGGCAGCAGACGGGCCCCAGGCAGGGCTGACGCGGAG
>NZ_JBVITR010000032.1:0-66660 GCF_055574875.1 Streptomyces sp. NPDC034670 | reverse complement strand
GCCCGCGGGCCCCCCCCCCCTCTCCCCCCCTCCCCCCCCCCCCCCCCCCCCCCCCCCCCCCCCCCCCCCCCCCCCCCCCCCCCCCCGGGAGGGGTCAGCGGTCCAGGTCGAGCGGGTCCAGGTCCTCGTCCTCGTCCAGCGCCGGGTCCGGTTCGTCCTCGAGCTCGTCCTCGTCGGTGTCGTCGAGGTCGTCGTCGAAGACCGCGCTGACGTCGAAGCGGCAGACGATCCGCTGCGGGTCCACCTGCTCGAACGGCGCCTCCAGCCACTCACCGGGTTCGGCGGGTTCGTCCGACGCCGTCACCCAGAGGGTGGAGTCGCCCTCCTCCAGGCCGAACTCCTTGTGCCGGGAGGCGATCTCGTCCGGCTCGTACTCGCCGAACAGCAGGCCGAGCGCGCCGTGGACGGTGCCGGAGGCCACCGCGTCCTCCCCGTCGTCCGCCGCCTCGATCCGCTGGGCGTGGCCGAGCAGCCGCTGCGGCTCGGCGACGGCGTAGTCGCGGCGGATCAGGACGCTGAGCGCGCTCGGTTCCTCGGGGCCGGTGTAGGGCGGCAGCTCCCCCTCCGCACTGGGGATCTCGAAGGGCGTGACCTCGTCGTAGCGGTCGTAGAGCAGTTCGTCGTACGCCTCCGCGGCCGCGGCCAGCCGGTTGAACGCCTCGTGGACGGCCGGATCGTCCTCCCCCGACCTGCTCTCGACCGCGGCCAGGTGGCGGTCGAGAGCGGTCTTGACCGCCTCGGCGGCGGCGCGTACCTCGGCAGCGGTGGGCTGCTCAGCATCAGACATAGTGCAGACGCTATCCGTACCGGGGGCCGGACCGCACAATAGATGCGATGCCGGAATACGAATTTGTCGACGTGCACGTACCGCGCGGGGTCTCCCGCAAGGAGACGGCACGCCTGCTGACGGACCATGCAGAGTACGGTCACTGGGAGTTGTACCGCCTGACGCTGATGCGTGACGGCAGTCGCAGGGTGCGGCTGCGGCGGCGGATCATCCGCCAGGTGCGCGCCACCTGGTGATCCCGGGTGACCTGACGAGGATCCGAGGATCAGGGAACGGAGCGGGCCCCGCGGTCGCGGGGCCCGCTCCGTGTGCCCGGCGTCATGCAGCGGCCCGCGCCCTGCGGTAGAGGACCGCGCCGGCGAGCAGCATGCCCGCACCGGCCGGCAGGGCGAGGCCCATGGGCAGTTCGCTGCCGGTCTGCGCCAGCTGTGCGCCGGTCCGGGGAACGGAGTGGGCGACCGGCCGGTTGCCCTCGGGGGCGCGGTCGCCCGGCGCGGCCGGCCGGTCGCCGGGGCGTTCGGGGCTGCCCGGCTCGTCGGGGGTGTCCGGCTCGTCGGGCTGTCCGGGCGCCTCGGGGCCGGGGTCGTTCGCGCAGGCGCCGCCCGCGGCGGTGTTGTCGAGGCCGACGAGGTCGATGCTGTTGCCGCAGACGTTCACCGGGACGTGCACCGGCACCTGGACGTGGTTGCCGGAGGCCACGCCGGGCGAGCCGGTGGCGTGTCCGCCGGCGTGCGCCCCGTCGTGGTCACCGGAGCCGCCGGAGCCGCCGTACCCGTCCGACGAGGAGCCGCCGTGCCCGTCCGGTGAGGAGTGGCCGTACCCGTCCGACGAGGAGTCGCCCTGGTCGGCGCAGGCGTTGCCCGCCGACGGGTTGAGGGCGCCGACGACGTTGATCGTGTTGCCGCACACGTTGACGGGCACGTGCACCGGTGCCTGCACCGAGTTCCCGGAGAGCACGCCGGGCGAGCCCGTGGCGGCGCCCTGCGCGCCGGAGCCGGCGTGGGCGACGCCGCCCGCGGCGGCGAGCACACCGGTGGCGGCCGCCATGGTCATCAAGCCCTTGCGGGTGACCTGTCGCATTGCTGAAATCCCTGCCTTCGACCTTGTGCCGGGAATTCCGTTCCGTCGATTCCCGGTGTTCCGACGTTCGACGAGACCCGTCGGCCCCGGAGCGCGTGGCGCGCGCTCCGGGGCCGACGGGCTCACACCCCTGGGCGGGCGCGCCCTAAGGAGCGGGGCACGGCGTCACTGGTTGACGCAGGCGTTACCGAAAGCGGGGTTCAGCAGCCCGATCACGGAGATCGTGTTGCCGCAGACGTTCACGGGGATGTGGATGGGGGCCTGCACCACGTTGCCGGACAGGACGCCCGGGGAGTGCACGGCGGCACCCTGGGCACCCGAGTCGGCGGCGGCCAGGCCCGCGCCCGCGAGAACCAGCCCACCGGTGGCGGCCGCGACAGCGACGACCTTCTTGATCATTGTTCCTCCTCATTGGCAATGCGATCCCAGGCTTCGGATCACACCACGGGTAACGAGGACGGACTAATGAGGCTACGAGCTTATCGTCGCATTCACCCTTCCCGGTCAACTCTGTACGTCTGCGCGATTATTGGACGCGCCGATCAGCTTTTCAGGACGCGTCCAGGAAACGGTCGAGCACGCGCACGCCGAACTTCAGGCCGTCCACCGGGACCCGTTCGTCGACCCCGTGGAACATGCCCGCGAAGTCCAGCTCCGGGGGCAGCTTCAGCGGCGCGAAACCGAAGCAGCGGATGCCGAGGTCGTCGAAGGACTTGGCGTCGGTGCCGCCGGAGAGCATGTACGGCACGGCCCGCGCGATGGGGTCCTCGGCGCTCAGCGCGCTCTGCATGGCGTCGACGAGGCGCCCGTCGAAGTCGGTCTCCAGGGCCTTGTCGGCGTGCACGTCCTCGCGCCTCACGCGCGGGCCGAGGATCCGGTCGAGGTCGGCGAGGAACTCCTCCTCGTGACCGGGCAGGAAGCGGCCGTCGACGTGGGCGGTGGCCTGGCCGGGGATGACGTTGACCTTGTAGCCGGCGCCGAGCATGGTGGGCGCCGCCGAGTTGCGCAGCGTGGTGCCGATCATGCGGGCGATGCCGCCGAGCTTGGCGAGGGTCTCGTCCATGTTCTCCGGGTCGAGCTCGGTGCCGAGCGCGTCGGAGAGCTCGTCCAGGAAGGCCCGTACGGTCTTGGTGACCCTGACCGGCCACTGGTGCCGGCCGAGGCGGGCCACGGCCTCGCACAGCTCGGTGATCGCGTTGTCGTCGTTGGTCATCGAGCCGTGGCCGGCCGTGCCGTCGACGGTGAGCCGCATCCAGTGCATCCCCTTCTCGGCGGTCTCGACGAGGTAGAGGCGCAGCTTCTCGTTGACGGTGAAGGAGAAGCCGCCGACCTCGCCGATCGCCTCGGTGACGCCCTCGAACAGCTCGGGGTGCTCGCGCACGAGGTACTTGGCTCCGTAGGTGCCGCCGGCCTCCTCGTCGGCGAGGAAGGCGAGGACGACGTCGCGCGGGGGCCTGCGCCCGCTGCGCAGCCGGTCGCGGACGACCGCCAGGGTCATCGCGTCCATGTCCTTCATGTCGACGGCCCCGCGCCCCCAGACGCATCCGTCGGCGATCTCGCCGGAGAAGGGGTGGTGGGTCCAGTCGTCGGCGTTGGCCGGCACGACGTCGGTGTGGCCGTGGATCAGCAGCGCGGGCCGTGAGGGGTCCTCCCCCTCGATGCGCGCCACCGTGGAGGCGCGGCCCCGGTGCGACTCGAAGATCCTCGGCTCGAGGCCCACCTCGGCGAGCTTCTCGGCGACGTACTCGGCCGCCGCGCGCTCGCCGGGGCCCGAGTGGTCGCCGTAGTTGCTGGTGTCGATCCGGATCAGCTCGCGGCAGAGGTCCACGACCTCGTCCTCACCGGTGACGCCCTTGGCCGTGTCCGTCTCGCTCACGTGCTTCCTCCCGCTGTCACTGATCGTGTCCCTGCTGGTGGGTCCCCCACATCCTCCCTCTCCGGGACACGGGCCCCAAGTCCCCGGCCGGTCCGCCGCGCGGCGCTCCCGCCGGGAAGCGGCCGGGGGCCGACGGGGACAGGGTGATCGGATCCCCCGGAACACCTGGTAATGTTTACGTCGTCGCCGCGGGGGGAAACCCGCGCGACAGACACCTTGTCCGGGTGGCGGAATGGCAGACGCGCTAGCTTGAGGTGCTAGTGCCCTTTATCGGGCGTGGGGGTTCAAGTCCCCCCTCGGACACATGAAGCGCGAGGGCCGTGACCGCGAGGTCGCGGCCCTCGGGCGTTGTCGCGAAGGGTGACCATGTCCACTCGGACCACGCGTTCCTGCCCCTGCGGGCTGCCCGAGGCGTACGAGGACTGCTGCGGCCGGTTCCACGCGGGAGCCGCCGCGCCGACCGCCGAGAAGCTCATGCGGTCGCGGTACTGCGCGTTCGTGCGGCAGGACGCCGGTCACCTGCTGCGGACCTGGCACCCCCGGACCCGGCCGGAGCGGATCGACCTCGACCCGCGGACGCGGTGGACCGGGCTGGAGATCCTGGAGACGGCCGGCGGATCCGCCTTCCACTCCACCGGGACGGTGACCTTCCGCGCGTCCCACCGGAGCGGCTCGCTGCACGAGCGCAGCCGGTTCGAGCGGGTCGGCGGGGCGTGGGTGTACGTCGACGGCGACTTCCTGGACTAGGACGCCTCCGGCGGATCTTCGCCGGAGGGGTCCCGGGCCTCCCGTCCGGGGCGGGCCGGGTCCGTGGACCCCGGCGCCGCTCAGGGCACCAGGACGTCCAGTTCCCGCAGGGCGCCCACGGTGATCTGGCGGGTCAGTTCCTCCGCGCGGGCGGCGTCGCGCTCCCGGACCGCCTCGGCCACCTGGACGTGGAGGGTGACGGCGGCCGGGTCGGGGTCGTCGAACATCACGTCGTGGTGCGTGCGCCCGGCCAGGACCTCGGCGACGACGTCGCCGAGGCGGGCGAACATCTCGTTGCCGGAGGCGGTCAGGATCACGCGGTGGAAGGCCATGTCGTGGACCAGGTACCCGTCCAGCTGGTGACCGCGTGAGTGGGCGACCATGCCGAGGGCGCACTCGGTGAGTTCGGCGCACTGCTCGGCGGTGGCGTTGCGCGCGGCCAGGCCGGCCGCGACGGGCTCGACCGCCGAGCGGAGCACGGTGAGGGAGCGCAGCTGCCGGGGGCGGTCCGCGCCCGCCAGGCGCCAGCGGATGACCTGGGGGTCGTAGACGTTCCACTCGCAGGCCGGCAGGACCGTCACGCCCACGCGGCGCCGGGACTCGACCAGGCGCATGGACTCCAGCACACGGACCACCTCGCGCATCACGGAGCGCGACACGTCGAACCGGTGGGCGAGTTCGTCGGTGCGCAGCACGCTGCCGGGAGCGTACTCCCCCGCGGTGATCTCGGGGCCGAGGATGTCCAGTACATGACCGTGCAGGCCCCGGCCCTGTGTGCTCATGCACTCAGCGTACGGGGCGGATCACCGAACTAAAAAGTCAGACTTATACATCACACAGTCTTGAAAACGTCTTACTAATGGGCTTCAGTTACGTCGACATCACGTGTCGACGAAGACATCAGACAGTGAGGCAGCGATGAACACCTCCCACGTCGTCGTGGTCATGGGCGTCGCGGGCACCGGCAAGACCACCGTCGGTCCCCTGCTCGCGGCCCGGTTCGGCGTCCCGTACGCCGAGGCCGACGACTTCCACCCGCAGGCCAACATCGACAAGATGTCGGCCGGTGTTCCCCTCACCGACGAGGACCGGCTGCCCTGGCTGGACTCGATCGGCGACTGGGCGCGCGGCCGGACCGGCCTCGGCGGCGTGGTCAGCTGCTCGGCGCTGAAGCGGTCCTACCGCGACCGGCTGCGGGCCACCGCGCCCGGCGTGGTCTTCCTGCACCTCACGGGTGACCGCGCGCTCATCGAGGACCGGATGGCGCACCGGCAGGGCCACTTCATGCCCACGGCGCTGCTCGACTCCCAGTTCGCCACGCTCCAGCCGCTGGAGCCGGACGAGACCGGGATCGCCGTGGACGTGACGGGCAGCCCACAGGAGATCACCGAGCAGGCGGCCGCCGCCCTCACGGCCCTCCCCGAGCCGGCTCCGTAACCCCTCCGGCAGGAAGACCTCCCCCCTCAGCTTCCCCCCTCGCACCGCGGTCCTCTCCCGGACCGGCGGGTTCCCGGGCGCCCCCACCGCCCCGTTCCTCCCCACCCCGTAACACAAGGGATCCACCGTGACCAGACTCAGCGTCGAGATGCTGGCAGCGGACGTACCCGAGCCGATCACCTCGGCCGGCCACGCTCAGCTGGGCATCGCCGTCCTGGCGGGCATCGCCGTCATCGTCCTGCTCATCACCAAGTTCAAACTGCACGCCTTCCTGGCGCTGACCCTCGGGTCGCTGGCGCTGGGCGCGTTCGCCGGGGCACCGCTGGACAAGGTCATCACCAGCTTCAGCGCCGGACTCGGCTCCACCGTCGCCGGGGTCGGCGTGCTCATCGCCCTCGGGGCGATCCTCGGCAAGATGCTCGCCGACTCGGGAGGCGCCGACCAGATCGTCGACACCATCCTCGCCCGGGCGAGCGGCCGCGCGATGCCGTGGGCGATGGTGCTGATCGCCTCGGTGATCGGCCTGCCGCTGTTCTTCGAGGTCGGCGTCGTCCTGCTGATCCCGGTCGTGCTGATGGTCGCCAAGCGCGGCAACTACTCCCTGATGCGCATCGGCATCCCGGCGCTCGCCGGCCTGTCCGTGATGCACGGCCTGGTGCCGCCGCACCCGGGCCCGCTGGTCGCGATCGACGCCCTCGACGCCAACCTCGGCGTGACGCTCGCGCTGGGTGTGCTCGTCGCCGTTCCGACCGTGGTCATCGCCGGTCCGGTCTTCTCCCGCTACGCCGCCCGCTGGGTGGACGTCCCGGCCCCCGAGCGGATGATCCCGCAGCGCGCCTCCGACGACCTCGACAAGCGCCCCGGGTTCGGTCCGACCCTGGCGACCATCCTGCTGCCGGTCGTGCTGATGCTGGCCAAGGCGCTGGTCGACATCGTCGTGGACGACCCCGAGAACGGCGTGCAGCGCGTCTTCGACGTGGTCGGCTCCCCGATGATCGCCCTGCTCGCCTCCGTGCTCGTCGGCATCTTCACGCTGGGCGTGCCCGCCGGGTTCAGCAAGGAGCGCATATCGCAGCTGGTGGAGAAGGGGCTCGCGCCGATCGCGGGCATCCTGCTCATCGTCGGCGCGGGCGGCGGCTTCAAGCAGACGCTGATCGACTCCGGTGTGGGCCAGATGGTCCTGGACATCTCCGCGGACTGGTCGATCCCGGCCCTGCTGCTGGGCTGGCTGATCGCGGTGGCGATCCGGCTGGCGACCGGTTCGGCGACCGTGGCGACCATCTCGGCGGCCGGTCTGGTGGCGCCGCTCGCGGCCGACCTGTCGACCACGCACGCCGCCCTGCTGGTCCTCGCCATCGGTGCCGGCTCGGTCTTCTTCAGCCACGTCAACGACGCCGGTTTCTGGCTGGTGAAGGAGTACTTCGGGCTGAGCGTCGGCCAGAACATCAAGACGTGGTCGATCATGGAGACGATCATCTCGGTGGTCGCCGGCGGTCTGGTCCTGCTCCTCTCGCTGATCATCTAGCCGTTCGTCCGGACGTACGCACGGCAGCCACGGGCCCGCCCGCTCCCCGCCGGGGAGCGGGCGGGCCCGTCGCACGGGGCGGCCGGCCGCCGGCGCCGGGCCCGCCGTCCTACGAGGTGCGCCCGGCCTCCTTCTCCAGCCGGAACGCCTCGTTGCCGAGCCCGATGCGGGCGTGCCGCTCGGGGGCGCGGGCCCGCAGGACGGCGCCCTGGACCAGCCCGACGGCGAGGGCGAGGCCGATGACGCCGGGCAGGATCCAGCTCAGGGAGGAGCCGGGGCCCGCGCCGACCAGGACGTCGAAGTCCTTCACCGTGTAGCAGGCGATCACGACGAGGGCGGCGCCCGCCAGCGCGGAGGTGACCAGCCGCCAGGCCTGGGCTCGCGCGGCGCCGCGCCGGACGAAGAAGACCACGACGGACAGGGAGGCGATCGCCATCAGCACGATCACGCCGAGCGCGCCGATGTTGCCGAACCAGGTGAACAGGTGCAGGACGGGCGCGGTCGGGTCGCCGGCCGGCCTGTCGTCGGTGAGCGCGAAGGCGAGGACGAGCACGGCGGCGACGGCGGTCTGGAGCAGGGAGCCGGTGCCGGGGGCGCCGCTGGTTCCGGTGGTGCGGCCGAAGGCGGCGGGCAGCAGTCCCTCGCGGCCCATGGCGAAGGCGTAGCGGGCGACGACGTTGTGGAAGCTGAGCATCGCCGCGAACATGCCGGTCACGAAGAGCACGTGCAGGACGTCGGTGAAGGTGGCGCCGAGCCGGTCCTCGGTGAGGGAGAACAGCAGTCCCGCGCTCTGCTCCTGCGCGGTGCCGACGATCCGGGACGGGCCGGTGGCGACGGTGAGCGCCCAGCTGCTGAGGGCGAAGAAGACGGCGACGCCGGTCACCGCGAGGAACATCACGCGCGGCACCAGGACGTGCGGCCTGCTGGTCTCCTCCGCGTACACGGGGGCCTGCTCGAAGCCGAGGAAGGCCGCGATGCAGAAGCACAGGGCGGTGCCCACGCCGGCGCCGGTGAGCGTGTCCGGGTCGAAGGCGTGCAGCGACAGGCCCTCCCCGCCGGGGTCGGCGACGGCCGCGACGTCGAAGACGACGACCAGCAGCACCTCGATGACGAGGAGGACGCCGAGCACGCGCGCGTTGACGTCGATCTTCAGCCAGCCGAGCGCGCCGACGGCGGCCACCGCCGCGAGCGCCGGTATCCACCAGGCCACCTCGAGGCCGGCGTAGGTGGCGAACAGGCCGGCGACCTCGAAGCCGAAGATGCCGTAGATGCCGACCTGGAGGGCGTTGTAGGCGACGAGCGCGACCAGGGCCGCGCCCGCTCCGGCGGTGCCGCCGAGGCCGCGGGAGATGTACGCGTAGAAGGCGCCGGCGTTGTGGACGTGCCGGCTCATCTCGGCGTACCCGAGGCTGAACAGCACCAGCACGGTGCCGAGGACCACGAAAAGCAGCGGCTGGCCGACGATGCCCATCACCGCGAATGTGGTGGGCATGACACCCGCGACCACCATGAGGGGCGCGGTCGCGGCGAGGACGGAGAGCAGCAGGCCCCCCGTGCCGAGGCGGTCGGCGCGCAGGGCGCGTTCCTGCCCCTTGAAGGTGCTGATGCTCTCGGTCGCGGGTCCGCTCGTGCGCGAACTGTCCGTCGTCATCGGGAGACCGTCCTTGGGTCGGGTGTGGTTGCGGCGGCTGGGTCGGGGCGCGGGGCCGGGGTCAGGGCGTGCCCAGGGCGGCGGCGCGGGCGGTGCGGAAGGCGGTGAGGGGATCGCGTCCGGGGTACGACCAGGGGGCCGGGGTGGCGTGGTCGCCGATGCGGTGGAACAGGGCGGCCGCCTCGGCGCCCCGGCCCTCGCAGACCTTGGCGTGGGCGAGGAAGTTCAGGTCGACCAGGCGGCGCGGATGGCCCTCGTGCTCCCACTCCAGCCACCAGTCGAAGGCCGCCTTCATCACCTGCCGGGCGCGGCGGCCGCTCCAGTGCCCGGAGGTGACGGGGTCGGGGGGCCGGTGCCCGGCGGCGGCCAGCGCGCGGTAGCGCTCGGCGTGCGCGATGACCGGGAGGATCGCCAGCGGCGAGTCGGCGGGTGCCTGCTCGGCGGCCCAGTTGGCGAAGTCGTACACCTCGTGCAGCGGGTCCGGACCCGCCTCCACGCGGCGCTCGGCGAGCCAGGCGACCATCAGGTGGTGGGCGTGGTGGTGGTCCGCGTACCGGGCGCGGACCTGCTCGAAGAGCCGGACCACGTCCCCCTCGGCGCCCCGGGCGCCCTCCAGCAGGAGCAGGCCGAGCCACGGGGTGGGGTCGGCGGGCACGAGGTCCGCGGCCTTCTGGCAGGTCTCGCGGGCGCGGGCCGGTTCGTCCTCGCCGCGCAGGGCGCGCCGGACCTGCGCCAGGGCCAGCAGCACGGACGCGTCGCCGGACTCGGGCTCGGCGAGCAGCCACTCCCGGGCCCAGGCGGCGCAGGAGGGTTCCCGGGCGAGCACCGTGACCCGGTGGCCGCGCCGGTCCCAGTCGTCCCCCGTGCGCACCAGCAGCGAACGGGTGTTCTGCCAGCGGCCCTGCGCCAGTGCGGCGCGCGCGGCGACGAGCTCGGCGTCGTCGAGTGCCTCGTCGAAGGCCTGCGCCGCGCGCCTGCGGGCACGGCCGAGGGGCGGCGGGGGTGGGGGCACCGCGGAACTTCCTCACGCGCTCTTCTCATGGCCCGGTTCACGGCGGGCGGTCGGTACGGCAGTGGTCGGCTGCCGATCGCCATGAACTGATCACGCACAGCAAACCGTCAGCCCACGGACGACGTCAAGGGCGACAGGAGCGTTACACGCGTCAACTGCCGTGCTTTACAAGCCACTTGTGGCGAGCAGGCCGAAAGGTCACCCGAGTGGCGCAACGGAGCCGCCCCCCTCCGGCCGCGGACGGACGGCCGCGCGCCGGCGGGGGCGCGCCGGCCCGGGAGACGGGCGGACGCGCGGCGACCGACGCGGGGACCGTGCCGCCGGGGACGCACCCGGCGGTGCCCCGGGGGGGCGCGGAGCGGGCACGGGCGGGCGACGTGCCGGCGGGGTGGACGGACGGGCCGTGCCGGACCGGGCACGCGCGCCTGCTTGGATGGCCGCATGAGTGCTGCCGACGAGATCCTCGACGTCGTCGACGAGGACGACCGGGTGGTCGGGCGGGCCCCGCGCGGCGAGGTCTACGCACGGGGCCTGCGCCACCGCTGCGTCTTCGTCCTGGCCCGGGACGCCGAGGACCGGATCTTCGTCCACCGGCGCACCCCCACCAAGCTGGTCTTCCCCTCCCTGTACGACATGTTCGTCGGCGGAGTCGTCGGAGCGGGCGAGGGCTACGGGGAGGCGGCCCTGCGGGAGGCGGGGGAGGAACTGGGCGTGGCCGGCCTGCCGCGCCCCGAGCCCCTCTTCCGGTTCCTGTACGACGACGGCGCCGGCCGGTCCTGGTGGTCGGCGGTGTACGAGGTGCGCTGCGTCCCGCCCGTGCGGCCGCAGGCCGAGGAGGTGGCCTGGCACGCCTTCCTGACGGAGGCCGAGCTGGAGCGGCGCCTGGGCGAGTGGGAGTGGGTCCCCGACGGGCGGGAGGCGTACGAGCGGCTCAGGGCCTGCCGGTCGCAGCGGCCGGATCCCCCGGCGCGACCGGATCCGCCCGAGCGGCCGGGAGGCTGAGCGGCTCGCCCGGCCGGCGGGAAGCAGGCGGGCCGCAAGCCGGGCGGGTGCCCGCCGGGTGCCCGCTGCCGTGGCCGGGCAGCGCGCACCCGGCGCGGGACGCGGACCCCCTGGCCGGAAGGTGGCGGACCGTACCGGCGGCACGCCTGGTCACGGGCCCCGGTAGGGTCGCCGGCGTGAGCGAGTTCGTGCGGAACGTCCGGTTGTGGTTCGTGCCCGAGGAGGTGCGCGAGGAGGGCGCGACGCCCGACTACCGGTTCTCGCTGGCGAACGAGCGGACCTTCCTGGCCTGGCTGCGGACCGCCCTGGCGCTGATCGGCGGCGGTTTCGCCGTGGACCAGTTCCTGCCGGACCTGCGCTGGGGCTGGCGGGTCGGGCTGGCGCTCGCCCTGCTCGCCGCGGGTGTGCTGTGCGCGCTGCGCGCGGTCAACCACTGGGTGCGCTGCGAACGGGCCATGCGCCGCGGCGAGGACCTCCCGGTGTCGCGGTTCCCGGTGCTGCTGAGCATCGTCGTCGCGGTCGTGGCCGTGGCGATGGTCGTCGTCGTGCTCGTGGGGTGGGAGGGGTGACCGGGCCGGTGTCCCGGGTCCGGGATCCCGGGCTGCAGCCCGAGCGGACCCGGCTGGCGTGGCGGCGCACGACCCTCTCGGGCACCGTCGCGGGCGTGCTCGCCGGGAAGACCGCGCTGGCCGGCGGCGTGTCGGCGACCGGGGTCGTCGTGTGCGCGCTGTGCTGCGCCTGCTGGCTGGGGCTCCTGGGCGTCGCCCACCGCCGCATCCGCGCCCTCGCGGCCACGGCCGCGCCGGGGGCGCCCGCGCCCCGGTGCACGGCCGCGGCGGTGCTCTGCACGGTGGCGCTGGCCGTGTGCGGGGCGGTCCTCGTCGTCCGGGGCTGACGGCCCCGCCCGGGCGTCCCGCCCGGGGCCTACCCCCGCGTCCCCCCGGCCACCGTCACCACGATCTTGCCGCGGGTCCGCCCCTCCTGGTTCATCCGGTGGGCGTCCGCCGCGCGCTCCAGCGGGAACGTCTTCGAGACGTGCACGCCCACCACGCCCTGCTCCGCCAGTTCGGACAGGCGCCGCAGGTCCTGGGGGTCGGGGCGGACGAAGTGGTACCGGCCGCCGTAGCCCACCACGTCGTCGTCCACGATCGACGTCAGGCGGCCCTCGGGGGCGAGCAGGTTCGCGGAGACCCGCAGGGTGTCGCCGCCGACCGTGTCGAGCACCGCGTCCACGCCCTCGGGCGCCAGCCCGCGCACCCGCTCGGCCAGGCCCTCGCCGTAGCTCACCGGCTCCCCGCCCAGCCGGCGGACGAAGTCGTGGTTGTGCTCGCTCGCCGTGCCGATGACCCGGGCTCCGAGGTGGACGGCGAGCTGCACGGCGAGGGAGCCGACGCCGCCGGCCGCGGCGTGCACCAGGACGGTCTCGCCGCGCCTGACCCCGAGCACCTTGTTCAGGGCCTGGTACGCGGTGAGGCCCGCGAGGGGCAGCCCGGCCGCCTCCTCGAAGGTCAGGTTGCGCGGCTTGGGGGCCAGGGCGCGCACCGGGGCGGCCACGTACTCGGCGAAGGTGCCCCGGGAGAGGAAGTCCTCGCGCACGTAGCCGATCACCTCGTCGCCGGCGGCGAACTCCGGGACGGCGACCCCGGGGCGGACGACCACGCCCGAGACGTCCCAGCCCGGGATCACCGGGAAGACGGCCTGGAGGACCGGGTCGAGGTAGCCCTCACGGCACTTCCAGTCGACCGGGTTGACGGCCGCCGCCCGGACCTCCACGAGCACCGAGTCGGGACCGACCCTGGGCTCGTCGGCCTCCTCCAGCGCGAGCACCTCGGGGCCGCCGTACCGTGCGTACCTGATCGCCTTCATGGGTCCGACCCTCCGGGCTCGCCCCGCGCCGCGCAAGCCGAACGGTCCGAGCCGGACCGTTCGCGTGACGCCGGACGGCGGCCGGGCGCCGGACGCCGGACGCCGGGTCTATCGTGGCCCCGATCACGTTTCGCCCCCGCTCTGGACTCCATACCGACCGGTCGGCATCATGAGGCGGTACGGTCCACCTTCCCGTGAGGAGCGACGATGAGCCCCGACCACCCGCCCGGACTCGATCTCGACCGGCTGCGCGGCCTGCTCGAACGGGAGCGGCCCGGCCTGGTGGGCGGCCCGCTGACCGGCCGGCTGATCGAGGGCGGCAGGTCGAACCTCACCTACGCGGTCTCCGACGGCACCACGCGGTGGGTCGTGCGGCGGCCCCCGCTCGGCCACGTCCTGGCCACCGCGCACGACATGCGGCGCGAGCACCGGGTGATCAGCGCGCTGCGGCCGACCGCCGTGCCGGTGCCCCGCACCGTGCTGCTGTGCGAGGACGAGGAGGTGATCGGGGCGCCCTTCTACGTCATGGAGTTCGTCGAGGGCACCCCCTACCGCACGGCGGACCAGCTCGCCCCCCTCGGTCCGGAGCGCACCCGGGACGCCGTGCTGAACCTGGTGGACACCCTGGTCGAGCTGCACGCGGTGGACCCGGAGGAGGTGGGCCTGGCGGACTTCGGCCGGCCCGAGGGCTTCCTGGAGCGGCAGCTGCGCCGCTGGGGCAAGCAGCTGGACGCCTCCCGCAACCGGGAGCTGGCCGGGATCGACGCGCTGCACGCCGCGCTCGGCCGCGGCCTGCCCCGCTCCCCCGCGCCGGCCGTGGTGCACGGCGACTACCGGCTCGACAACGTCCTGATCGGGGAGGACGACCGGATCGGGGCGATCCTCGACTGGGAGATGTCCACCCTCGGCGACCCGCTGACCGACCTGGGCCTGCTGGTGATGTACAGCACGCCGCTGGGCACGCCGGACTCCCCGGTCTCCACGACCGCCGAGGCCCCCGGGCACCCCGCGCCCGCCGAGCTGGTCGAGCGGTACGCCGCGCGCTCGGGGCGCGACGTCCGCGCGGTCTCCTGGTACACGGCGTTCGCCTGGTTCAAGCTCGCCGTGATCCTCGAGGGCATCCACTACCGCTACACGCTGGGCCAGACGGTCGGGGGCGGGTTCGACCGCATCGGCGACCTGGTGCCCGTCTTCATCGAGCACGGTCTGACCACTCTCCAGGAAGGCTGACGGGACATGGACTTCGCGTTCGACGCGCGCACCGAGGAGCTGCGCGCCAGGCTCCTCGCCTTCATGGACGAGTACGTCTACCCGGCCGAGCCGGTCGCCCGCGAGCAGCGCGCCGGGCTGGCCTCGCCCTGGGAGAACGTCCCCGTCGTGGAGGAGCTGAAGGCCGAGGCCCGCCGGCAGGGGCTGTGGAACCTGTTCCTGCCCGACTCCGGGTACGGCGCCGGCCTCACCAACCTCCAGTACGCCCCGCTCGCCGAGATCATGGGCCGGTCCCCGCAGATCGCGCCGACGGTGACCAACTGCGCCGCGCCCGACACCGGGAACATGGAGGTGCTGGCCCAGTTCGGCGACGAGCGGCAGCGGAAGCAGTGGCTGGAGCCGCTGCTGGCGGGCGAGATCCGCTCGGCGTTCGCGATGACCGAGCCGGAGGTGGCCTCCTCGGACGCCACCAACATCACCACGCACATCGAACGGGACGGCGACGAGTACGTCGTCACGGGCCGCAAGTGGTACATCTCCGGGGCGATGCACCCGGACTGCCAGATCTTCATCGTGATGGGCAAGACCGACCCGGACGGGGCGGACATCCGCCGTCAGCAGTCCATGGTCCTGGTCCCGCGCGACACCCCGGGCGTGACGATCACGCGCGCGATGCAGGTGTTCGGCTACGAGGACCACTACCACGGCGGCCACGCCGAGGTGGTCTTCGACCACGCGCGCGTGCCGGTGTCGAACCTGATCGGTGAGGAGGGCGGCGGCTTCGCCATCGCCCAGGCCCGGCTCGGTCCCGGCCGGATCCACCACTGCATGCGGCTGATCGGCATGGCCGAGCGGGCGATCGAGCTGATGTGCCGGCGGGCCGTGTCCCGGGACGCCTTCGGCAAGGCGCTGGCGCAGCAGGGCGTGGTGCAGAACTGGATCGCCGACGCGCGCGTCGCGGTCGAGCAGCTGCGGCTGCTGGTGCTGAAGACGGCCTGGATGATGGACACGGTCGGCAACAAGGGGGCCCACACCGAGATCCAGGCCATCAAGATCGCCACGCCGCGCACGGTCGTCGGCATCCTCGACCGGGCGATCCAGCTGTACGGCGCGGGCGGGGTCAGCCAGGACTTCCCGCTGGCCGAGCTGTACGCCGGGGCGCGCACGCTGATGATCGCCGACGGCCCGGACGAGGTGCACCAGCGGTCGCTGGCGCGGCGGGAACTGAAGAAGTACCGGTAGGCGCCCGCCGGCCGGGGGCGCGGCACCCCGGGCCCGCGGGAGGTCCCGCGGGCCGGGAGCGGTGCCGGCTCCCCGCGCCGGAACCGGCTCGTGGGGCCCGGGGGGCCCGCCGGCGGATCCGGTGCCGCCGGAGCCGCGGGCGCGCCGTGGCGCGGGCCGGGCCGTGCGGCCCCGCCGGCCCCGGCCCCGCCCGGGTCACCCCGAGGGCCACCCCATGACCCGCCTCACGGACGCAGTGCCCGCAGCAGCAGGTCCGCGAGGTGGTCGGCGACCTGCTGCGGGCTGAGCGGGCCGTCCGGGCGGTACCACGTCGACAGGTGGTGCACGGAGCCGAAGTGGTAGTCCACCACCAGGTCGGCCGGGGTCGCCCGGGAGAAGACGCCGGCCTCCTGGCCCTCCTCGATCAGCGCGCGGAAGCGTTCGTGGTAGCGGCGGCGCTCGGCACGCACCTGCTTGTTCTTCTCCGGGCTCAGGTGGTGCATGGAGCGGAAGAAGATCGACGCGTCGTCGAGGTTCTCGATCGTCGTGACGACGACGTCGGCCGCCGCGCCGCGCAGGCGCTTGTCGACCGGCTCGTCGGCGTCCGCGAAGGCGTCCAGGCGCTCCTGCTGGACGCGCAGCACGCGCGCGTACACCTCGTGCAGCAGGTCGTCCTTGGAGCCGAAGTAGTGGTAGAGCGCCCCCTTGGTGACGCCGGCCGCCTCGACGATCTCCTGCACCGAGGTGCGGTCGTAGCCCTGCTCGGCGAAGAGCCGGGTGGCGGCGGCCAGGAGCCGCTGCGGCACAGGGGTCCCGTCACCGTCCGTCGTCCTGGGCACTGCCGCCACCTGCCTTCCGTGTCGCTGTCGGTTGTCGTGCGTCAGGGAACGGGGTTCCCGACGGAGGATCTTCCCACTGACCGCCTCCGGCACGTCGGGCAGGAGCTCCCCCTGACACGGGTACGGGTGGGCGGCCAGTCTCCCCCGGCCGCGCGCGGCGCGCGCACCCGGGTCCGCCCCGCCCGGCGGGGACCGGTCACCGGGCCGCCTCCCAGTGCCGCTGGACGCGGTTCATGCCGGTGAGCCAGCGGTCGGGGTCGGTGGCGCGGGCCCGGTAGTACTCGGCGACCTCGGGGTGCGGCAGGATCAGGAAGCGGTCCTCCTCGATGCCCCGGAAGAGGGCGTCGGCCACGTCCTCCGGCTCGATCGCGGTCGGCTTGAGCACCAGCTCGCCCGCGCTGCCGCTGGCGTCGAGCATGTCGGTGCGCACGCCCTGCGGGCAGATCGCGTGGACCTTCACGCCGCGGTGGCGGTACGTCAGCGAGAGCCACTCGGCGAAGGCGTACGCGCCGTGCTTGGTGACGCTGTAGGGGGCGGTGCCGATCATGGTGAGCAGTCCGGCCGCGGAGACGGTGGAGACGAAACGGCCGCCGCCGCGCTCCAGCCAGTCCGGGAGCAGCGCGTGCGCCGCGCGGACGTGGGCCATGACGTTGACGTCCCAGGAGAGCGCCCAGCCCTGTTCGTCGAGCGGTCCGCCGGGCTCCCCGCCGTCGCGGCCGACGCCCGCGTTGGCGCAGTAGACGTCGACCGTCCCGCCGAGCGCGTCGCGGGCCTCGGCGACGGTCGAGGAGGCGTCGCCCGGGACGGCGACGCCGCCGATCTCCTCGGCGACGGCCTCCGCCCGGTCGGCGTCCAGGTCGTTGACGACGACCCGTGCCCCCTGCGCGGCGAAGCGGCGGGCGAGCGCCGCCCCGATGCCGCCCCCGGCTCCCGTGACGACCACCTTCGCACCCTGCACGGCTTCCACCCTGGTCTCCTCCGACGCGGCTTCCCCGCGCCTCCGTACGGGCGCCGCGCGGGGCGGCTCCGGTCGTGCGGCGGCTGCGGCGGTCCTTACGTCGCGCCAGACTAACCGGTCGGTATGCACGGCGGAAGAGGAGACCCGGGCCGGGCCGGTCCGGCTCGTTCCCCGGGGCGGTCGCGCGCGCTAGCGTGCGTGGCCACGACACCCGACGCGCTCACGGAGGTCTCCGCATGAAACTGTCCAGACGGAGCCTGCTCGCCACCACCACGGCCGCGGTGGCCGCCTCCGCGGCGCCGGCGCACGCGGCTCCCGGGCGGGCCCCGGCGGGAGGCCGCGGGCTGCGCACCGGGTTCGAGCGGCTCGCCGCGGACGGCTACGCGCCGCTCGACGGGCAGCGGGTCGGCGTCGTCACCAACCCGACGGGCATCACCCGGGACGCACGGCACATCGTGGACGTCATGCACGCCGACGACCGCGTGGACCTGATCGCCGTCTTCGGTCCCGAGCACGGCTTCCGGGGCACCGCGCAGGCGGGCGGCTCCGAGGGGCGGTACGACGACCCGGCGACCGGACTGCCGGTCTACGACACCTACCTGAAGAGCGGTCAGCCGCTCGCCGACGTCTTCGCCGCCTCCGGCGTGGACACGGTCGTCTTCGACGTCCAGGACGTGGGGGCGCGCTTCTACACGTACATCTGGACCCTGTACGACTGCATAGAGGCGGCGCGGCTCGCGGGCAAGCGGTTCGTGGTCCTGGACCGGCCGAACCCGGTGACGGGACGGGCGGCGCTGGGTCCGGTGCTGCACGAGGAGTTCGCCACCTTCGTCGGACGGAAGCCGATCGCGCAGGCGCACGGGATGACGGTGGCGGAGCTGGCCCGGCTGTTCAACGGGGAGTTCCTCCGGGCGCCGGTGCCGCTGGAGACCGTGCCCATGTCGGGCTGGAGGCGGTCGGACTTCCACGACGCCTCCGGGCTGCCCTGGGTGCCGCCGAGCCCGAACATGCCGACGCCGGAGACGGCGCTGGTGTACTCGGGGACCTGCCTGTTCGAGGGCACCAACCTCTCCGAGGGGCGCGGGACGACCCGGCCGTTCGAGCTGCTGGGGGCCGAGGGGATCGACGGGCGCTGGGCGGCCGAGGCGAACGGGCTGGGGCTGGCGGGCGTGCGGCTGCGCGAGGCGTACTTCGCGCCCACGTTCTCCAAGTTCCAGGGGAGGACCGTCGGGGGCGTGCAGCTCCACGTGCACGACCGGGAGGCGTTCGATCCGGTGCGCACGGGGATCGGGCTGCTGATCACGGCCAAGCGCGTGTGGGACGGCTTCGCCTGGCGTCCGGACCACTGGATCGACAAGCTCACCGGCTCCGCGCGGGTGCGCACGATGATCGACGCGGGGGCGGACACGGACGAGGTGGTGGCCGGCTGGCAGGAGGAGCTGGCGGCGTTCCGCAGGACGCGGCGGACGTACCTGCTGTACCGCTGAGCGGGCCCCGAGCGCCGCCGGGCGGACCCCCGACGGTGGGCCGGAGCGATCCGGCCCACCGCTTTTTCGTGCCACCCGGGGCTCCGGAGCGGAAACGACGCGATCCGCGCGCATGACGGCGGGCCCTTCAGGAACCCGTGGAAGCCGCGGGGAGTTCTCCTTCCGGCGGGACGGGGCGCCGGGCGCGCCGCGGCATGACGCCTCCGGCGTGGCGGGGCGGGGTGCCGGCACCGTCGTCCCCGCGCCGAGGACAACCACAACTGAAGTACGAGTCACGGGAGTTGACGGGCGAGCCCCGCGGTCGGCTGATGGCGGCCGCCGGAAGACGGAGGGAGCCGATCCGTGGGTCGGCACGTCTATCCGGCGACGTCCTTTCGACGACGCCGAAAGGACGGATCACAGGTGCAGGTGTGACGGAGGTGCAGGACGATGGCCGGTTTCCGAAGTCTGGCAAGACAGGTCCGGGATCCGCGGTGCGACCCGGCACTGCGGCGTTATTCGCTGCGCAAGTGTCTTGAGCGGTTCGCCCCTTACGGGCACAGGGCGACCTGGGACCACCTGTGCTCGCGGGCCGGGTTCGACCCCGAGGACCGCTCCGTCGACCCGGTGCGGCTCGTGGCCGCGCTGGAGGAACTGGAGGAGGCGCGGGCGGTCTGGCTGGCCTACGAGGTCGAGTTCGCCGAGCGCCGCAGGAAGGAGAAGCACGACGGGCTGCGCAGGCCGGGCAGTGTGGACGACTGGCACCGGCTGACCTGGGGCGGCTTCGGTGTGGCCTGGTGCGACGATCCGCGGGTGCATCCGCAGGAGCCGCTGGCCGAGGTGCTGCGGCGGCTGATCGCCGCGCTGGAGCGCGAACCGGGTTCCGCCTGCCCCGTGTGCCGGGGGGAACGGCTCATGTGGCGGTACGACCTGGACCACGAGCCGTCGGCGGGCCCGGTCTGCACGGACTGCGGCATCCTGGTGCCGCGCCCCGTGCTCACCCCCGAGGCCCTGGCGGACGCCAGGCGGACGAGGCTGCCGGTGTCGGCCTGAGGAGCACCGGGACGGCGGGGCGCGCCGGGCCGGCCGCGCCCCGCCGTCCCCCTCCGGGAATCGGACGGTGGCCGGGGATCAGGGGGTCGACGGGGTGCAGGTGTGTCTGAACGGGAGCCGGAGCGCGTCCGACGGCGCGGGGGTGCCGCTGTCGCCGGACGCGCTGGCCGCATCCGCGGCGGAGGCGGTCGCGGCCGGGGCGACGGACCTCCACGTCCACCCCCGGACGCCGTGCGGACGGGAGACGTTGTCGCCGCGGGTGCTGGCCGGGACACTGGAGGCGATACGGGCACGCCTGCCGGTGCCGGTACCGGTCGGTGTCACGACGGGCGCCTGGGCGGAGCCCGACCCCGCGGTCCGGCTGGAGCGGGTGCGCGGCTGGGCCGCCCTGCCCGAACCGCCGGACCACGCCTCGGTCAACTGGCACGAGCCGGGCGCCGAGGAGGTCGCCGCCGTGCTCATGGACCTGGGCGTCGGCGTCGAGGCCGGCGTCTGGTCCGGCACCGACGGGGCCGCGCGGTTCGCCGCCTCGCCGCTCGCGGCGCGGGTGACGCGGGTGCTGGCGGAGGTGACGGACCCGGACGCGGCGAGCGCCGAGCGGTCCGCGCGCGCCCTGCTGTCCGAGCTGGGCTCCGCGCACGGCCGGCCGGTCCTGCTGCACGGCGAGGAGGGCGGCGCCTGGCCGGTGCTGCGCCTCGCGGGCCGGCTGGGGCTCGCGACCCGCATCGGCCTGGAGGACACCCTGTTCCTGCCGGACGGACGGCCCGCGGGGTCCAACGCGCGGCTGGTGGCACAGGCCTTGGAGGTCCACGGGCGGGCCCGGCGGGCGGCGCGGGACGGCGAGGGCCGGGGCGGTGCCGCGCGGTGACCGGCGGGCGCGGCGTCGCGGAGGCGGCCGGCCCGGCGTGCCCGTCCCGGAGGGGCGCCGCGCGGGACGCGTGAGCGCCGCGGCGCACGGTGCCGGGGCGGACGTCCCCGGCGCCGTGCGTTCAGCGGGTTCCCTCCGGGCGGTGCTCCCGGCGGGCGCGGCGCCGTTCCCCGCCGCCGTGCTCGACCATCAGGCGGGAGCCCGTCAGGCGTTCGCCGAAGACGTCGTCCGGGTTGGACAGGACGCAGGTGTCCAGGGAGAGGCAGCCGCAGCCGATGCAGTCGGTGAGGTGGTCGCGCAGGCGGTTGAGCTGCCGGATGCGCTCGTCCAGCTCCGCGCGCCAGGCCTCGGAGAGGCGGGCCCAGTCCTCCCGGGTGGGGGTGCGCTCCTCGGGGAGTTCGGCGAGCGCCTCGCGGACCGTGGCGAGCGGGATGCCGACGCGCTGGGCGGCGCGGATGAAGGCGACCCGGCGCAGGGTGTCACGACTGTAGCGGCGCTGGTTGCCCGTCGTGCGACGGCTGCTGATCAGCCCCTTGGACTCGTAGAAGTGCAGGGCGGAGACGGCGGCGCCGCTGCGGGCGGAGAGCTGCCCGACCGTGAGTTCGTGGATCTTCTCTGGAATCCGGTGCACCTCCTGAACCCTACCGGCCACGCGCCGCCCGGTCCGTTGACAGGGGCCCCGCCGCCGACCATGCTAAGCAGTTGCTTAGGCATGCGCACACGGATGCGCCTGCGACTACGTGACGCGAGAGGCCGGGACATGGCAGAGCCGAGGATCTTCACCTCCGTCGACGACCTGAGGGCGGCGGTGGGCGAGCAGCTGGGGTACACCGACTGGCTGGAGGTCGACCAGAAGCGGATCGACCTGTTCGCCGAGGCCACCGGGGACCACCAGTGGATCCACGTCGATCCGGAGAAGGCCGCCGCGGGGCCCTTCGGGACGACCATCGCGCACGGGTACCTGACGCTGTCGCTGCTGCCGCTCTTCGGCCCGCAGCTGATCTCCGTCGAGGGCGTGCGGATGGGCGTCAACTACGGCACGAACAAGGTGCGCTTCCCGGCCCCCGTCCCGGTCGGCTCGCGGCTGCGCGCCACCGCGACGATCACCGCCGTCGACGAGGTGCCGGGCGGCGTCCAGGTGGCCACCGCCTTCACCGTGGAGCGGGAGGGCGGCGACAAGCCGGTGTGCGTGGCCGAGTCGGTGGCCCGCTACCACCTCTGACCCGCTCCCGGGCGCCGCGGTCTACTCCCGGGCGGCGCCGGAGTCCGCGGTCCCGGTGACTCCGACCATCCGCAGCACGAGGTCGGCGTAGAGCGCGCCGACCTCCTCGGGGGTGCGGGGTCCGTCGACCTTGAACCAGCGGGCCACGTCGATGCAGAGGGAGAGCACGGCGAGGGTGGTGCCGTGCACGTCGACGACGTCGAACTCGCCGGAGCGCGCCCCCTCCTCGATGATCCCGCGCACCTCGGCGTCGACCTGCCGGCGCAGCTCGCGGATCTCGGCGCGGGCCTCGGGACCGAGCGAGTCGAGTTCGTACTGCACGACCCGGGCGGTGGTGCGGCCGCCCGCGTGCCAGCGGACGAAGGAGCTGACGGCATTCGCGAGCCGCTCGGTCGGACCGCCCCCGGCGCGGGACGCCGCGCGCAGGACCTCCAGGGCCTTCTCGTGGCCGATCCTGCTGATGCGGTGGAGCAGCTCTTCCTTGGTCTTGTAGTGGATGTAGAGCGCGGCCGGGCTCATCCCGGCGCGGGAGGCGATGTCACGGGTCGTCGTGGCGTGGTAGCCGCGCTCCGCGAACGCCTCGACGGCGGCGAGCAGCAGCCGCCGGGCCGCATCGGGCGTGACCTCACCCCACGGCTGCGCCTCACCGCCGGCCGTCTCCTCCGCCGTACTCATCGCTCACCCCATTCGCTGGCAGGGGAAACACCATACCGGCAAAGGTGAGCGGTCGCTTAGCGAGCCCTCACAGCTTCTGCAGGGGATCGTGCTCGGCGAGCAGCTTCTCCAGGCGCGCCTGGTCGACCCGGTTCACGATCTGCCCGGCCTCCTGGCGGTCGCGGATGACCTTGGCCAGGGTGAAGGCGGAGGTGACGAGGTACAGGACCGCGATGCCCAGGAAGGCACGGACCCAGGCGTCGGCCTGGAGGTTGAAGATACCGACCGCGGTGGCCCCCAGGGCGACCGCGAAGGACGCGACGGCCTGGCCGTAGAAGGCCGCCGTGCTCTGCTGCTTGACCGGTGTGTCGCTCATGGGGACCAGGGTCGCCGGACGTGTCCGCGGCCACATCCGCTCAGGTACTCAGACGCGTACTCAGAACGCCGAGACCCCGGTCAGCGCGCGGCCGATGACCAGCTTCTGGATCTGGCTCGTGCCCTCGTAGAGGGTCATCACGCGGGCGTCGCGCAGGAGCTTGCCGGCCGGGTACTCGTCGATGTAGCCGTAGCCGCCGAAGACCTGGAGGGCGTTGTTGGCGGCGCGGACGGCCGCCTCCGAGGCGAAGAGCTTGGCCTTGGAGGACTCGACGGCGAAGGGCCTTCCCCGGTCGATCAGGCCGGCCACCCGCCAGGTCAGCAGCCGGGCCGCGTCGACGTCCACGGCGATGTCGCTGATCAGCTCCTGGACGAGCTGGTGGTGGGCGATGGTCTTCCCGAACTGCTCGCGCTCCCCCGCGTACCGCACCGCCGCGTCCAGGGCGGCCTGGGCGATGCCGACGCAGCCGGCCGCGACCGACATGCGGCCCTTGGCGAGGGCGGACAGGGCGATCGAGAAGCCCTTGCCCTCGGGCCCCAACATCGCGGAGGCGGGCACCCGCACGTCCTCGAGGACCAGCTCGGCGGTGGCCTGGCCGCGCAGGCCCAGCTTGCCGTGGACGGCCCGGCGGGTCAGGCCGGGGGCGTCGGCGGGGACGAGGAAGGCGGAGACGCCCCGGTGGCCGGGGGCGTCGGTGGAGCGGGCGAAGAGCAGGACGACGTCGGCCCAGGTGCCGTTGGTGATGAACATCTTGGTGCCGTTGAGGACGTAGTCGCCGCCGTCGCGCACCGCGCGCGTGGTGAGGCTGCCGGCGTCGGAGCCGGTGCCCGGCTCGGTGAGGCCGAAGCAGCCGACGTACGCGCCGGAGGCGAGCCCCGGCAGCCAGGTCCGCCTCTGCTCCTCGCTCCCCCAGGCGGCGACGGTCTTGGCGACCAGGCCGAGGGAGACGGAGACGATGCCGCGCACCGAGGAGTCGCCGCGGCCCAGTTCCTCGGTGACCAGGCAGTAGGCGAGGTGGTCGCCGCCGGAGCCGCCGTACTCCTCGTCGATCGTGAGCCCGAGGAACCCGAGTTCGCCGAGCTTCTTCACGATGCCGCGGTCGACCTCCTCGGCGCGGTCCCAGGCGGTGGCGTGCGGGACGACCTCGCGCTCCACGAAGTCGCGGGCCAGCCGCCGGACGGCCTCCTGTTCCTCGCTGAGTTCCAGGTCCATGCCGCGTCACCCCTGTGAGAGCCGTGTGAGATCCGTACCCGTAAATTAGCACTGCTAGTTTACGGGGGCAGCCCTACTATGTGCGCCATGGCCCGACCGCGCAAGCCCCTGCTCAGCACCGACCGGATCGTCGAGACGGCCCGTGCGCTCGTGGACCGGGAGGGCCTGGCGGCCGTCTCCACGCGCCGGCTCGCCGCGGAGCTGGGGGTCAGCGGGCCCTCCCTCTACAACCACTTCCGCACCAAGGACGAGATCCTGGAGGCGGTCGCCGACTCGGTGAGCGCGCAGGTCGACCTGTCGGTGTTCGAGGACGGCCGGGACTGGCGGACCGCGCTGCACGACTGGGCGGTGTCCTACCGGGCCGCGCTGCGCGACCACCCCAACATCGTGCCGGTCCTCGCCCACGGCCCCGGCCGGCGACCGGCGGCGCTGCGGCTGGCCGACGCGGTCTACGGCGCGATGGTCGAGGCCGGCTGGCCGCCCGCGCAGGCCACCTCCATCGGCGCGCTGATGCGGTACTTCGTCATGGGCTCCGCGCTCGGCTCCTTCGCGGGCGGCTTCGTGGACGACGCGAGCGCCTACGACCCCGCCGACTACCCCCACCTCGGGCAGGCCCATCTGCTCGCCGAACAGCAGGAGAAGATCGACGAGCGGGCCTTCGAGACGGGGCTGACGGCGCTGCTGGACGGGCTGGCCCTCCAGTACGAGCAGGTGCGGGGCACCGCGTAGGCGCGTCCCGCGGGCGGCCGGCCGCGGGGCACGGACCCTTCGGCGGGCGCCGAAGGGTCCGTGCCCCATGCTGGAGGGCATGACCACGAGGGACCCCCGGGCCGCCGGGCTGGCGCGGCTGGCCGGGCTGATCGCCGACGAGACCCGGGCCGTGTGCCTGCTGGCGCTGCTGGACGGGCGCGCCTGGACGGCGGGCGAGCTGGCGCGGCACGCGGGCGTCGCCGCGTCGACGCTGAGCGAGCACCTGGGCCGGCTCGTCGCGGGCGGGCTGCTGGCCGAGGAGCGGCAGGGGCGGCACCGGTACGTGCGGCTGGCCGACGCGACGGCCGCCCAGCTGGTGGAGGACCTGACCGCGCGGATCGCCCCGGACGCCGTCCGCGCGCCGCGCACCCTGCGGCAGGCGGGCGCGGGATCCGCGATGGCCCGGGGCCGCACCTGCTACGACCACCTGGCCGGCCGGCTCGGCATCACCGTCACGGACGCCCTCACCGCGCGCGGGCTGCTGCGCCAGGACACCGGGTTCGCGCTCACCGACGCCGGTCTGCGGTGGTTCGACGCGGCGGGCATCGCCCTCGACCGCCGCGGCCGGCGCCCGCTGGCCCGCGCCTGCCTGGACTGGACGGAACGCCGGCCGCACCTCGCCGGGGCCGCGGGCGCGGCCCTGTGCCGGCACGCCCTCCGGACGGGGTGGTGCGTCCGCATCGGCTCCGGGCGCGCGGTGAGGGTGACGGAGACGGGCGAGCGCGCGCTGTCCGGGTTGCTGGGCATCGAGGCGGCGGTCCTGCGCTGACCGGCGGACACCGGCCCCGCCTCCGGAATCCGCGTGTCCGGGCCCTCTGTGGCCGGGATCTGCCGTGCCCGGGCTCTGCCGTGCCCGGGATCTGCGTGTCCGGCATCCGCGAGCTTCCCGGGCGCCGCCTTCCTCCCTTCAGGAGCATGATGAACCTCTCCCCGTCGCGTCCCGCCCGCCGTGCGGAGGTGCTCGCCGCCGGTGCGGCCGGCGTCACCGTCGTGCTGTGGGCCTCCGCCTTCGTGTCGATCCGCAGCGCGGGCACCGCGTACTCGCCGGGTGCGCTCGCCCTCGGCCGGCTGCTGGCCGGCGCCCTGACGCTGGGGGTGATCTGCCTGCTGCGGCGGGAGGGACCGCCGCCGCGGCCGGCGTGGCGGGGGATCCTCGTCTCGGGACTGCTCTGGTTCGGCTTCTACATGGTGGCCCTCAACTGGGGCGAGCAGCAGGTCGACGCCGGCACCGCCGCCCTGGTGGTGAACGTCGGGCCGGTCCTCATCGCCCTGCTCGGCGCCCGGCTGCTCGGGGACGCGGTGCCGCCGAGGCTGCTGGCGGGGATGGCCGTGTCGTTCGCCGGTGCGGTGACGGTGGGGCTGTCGATGTCCGGCGGGGGCGGGTCCTCGGTGCTCGGGGTGGGGCTGTGCCTGCTGGCGGCCGCGGCGTACGCGGCCGGGGTGGTCGCGCAGAAACCGGCGCTGAGCGCGGCGAGCCCCCTGCAGGTGACGACGTACGGGTGCCTGGTCGGGGCGGTGGCGTGCCTGCCGTTCGCCGGGCAGCTCGTGCGCCAGGCCGCCGCCGCGCCCGCCTCCGCCACGCTCAACATGGTCTACCTGGGCGTCTTCCCGACCGCCCTGGCCTTCACCACCTGGGCCTACGCGCTGGCCCGCACCACCGCGAGCCGGATGGGGGCGACCACGTACGCGGTGCCCGCCCTGGTGGTGCTGATGTCGTGGCTGGCGCTCGGCGAGGTGCCGGGGCCGCTCACGCTCGCGGGCGGCGCCCTGTGTCTCGCGGGCGTGGCGGTGTCGCGGTCCCGCTCCCGGGCGGCGGCCCGGCACGGCCGGCCCTCCGGGCACGGCCGGGGCCGGGGCCGGGGCCCCGGGGGAGGCCGGGGCCCGCGGTGACCGGGTGCCCGGAGGGCCGGGCACCGTGGTCTAGAAGACCACCAGGGCCCGCCCGCCCTTGCCGGCGAGCATGGCGTCGAAGGCGGCCGGGATGCCGTCCAGGGTGATCCGCTCGGTCACCAGGGCGCCCGGGTCGAGGCGGCCCGCCCTGATGTGCCCGGCGAGGACCGGGAGGTCCCGGGCGGGGTCGCAGTTGCCGTAGACGCAGCCGGACAGGGTCCTGCCCCAGTGGAAGATCTCCAGGGCGTTGAAGGTGACCCGCTGGTCCTTGCCGCCGATGCCGACGACCGTGGTGCGTCCGCCGCGCCGGGTGGAGTCCCAGGCCGTGCGGATGGTGCTCGCCCGGCCGACGCACTCGACGGCCGCGTCCACGCCCTGCTTCCCGGTGAGGGCGCGGATCTCGCGGGCGGTGGTGTCCGAGGCGACGAGGTAGTCGGTGGCGCCCGCGGACCGGGCCAGTTCCTCCTTCTGCGGGGAGACGTCGACCGCGACGATCGTCGACGCGCCCGCGATGCGGGCCGCCTGGAGAGCGGCGAGGCCCACTCCCCCGGCGCCGAAGACGGCGACCGTCTCGCCCGGCCGGACCCGGGCGGAGTGGTGGACCGCGCCGTAGCCGGTGAGCACGGCGCAGCCCAGCAGGGCGGCGTCGGTGAGCGGGACGCCGTCGGGGGCGGGCAGGACGCAGGAGGCGGGAACCACCGTCTCCTCGGCGAACGCGGCGACGTTCAGGCCGGGGTGCAGATCGGTGCCGTCGTCGGCGCGGCGGGCGTGGACCCCGGCGGCGCCGTCCAGGGCGCCCGCGCACAGCCAGACCTCGCCGCGCGCGCAGGCGGGGCAGGAGCCGCAGGAGGGGGCCCAGTTGAGGACGACGCCGTCCCCGGGGGAAAGGCCGGTGACGCCCTCGCCGACGGCGACGACCGTGCCCGCGCCCTCGTGGCCGAGGACGGCCGGGACCGGCAGGCGCATGGTGCCGTCGGACAGGGACAGGTCGGAGTGGCAGACCCCGGCGGCGGCGAGCCGGACGCGGACCCGGCCGGGGCCGGGCTCGGGCAGGTCGACGCCGGTGATCTCCAGCGGGGCGCCGATGGCGGGCAGGACGGCGGCACGAACAGCCATGACGATGCGACTCCCCTAGAACTGGAGGGACTTGGTCTGGAGGTACTCGGTCAGGCCGTGCACGCCGAGTTCGCGTCCCACGCCCGACTGCTTGTACCCCCCGAAGGGCGCGAGGGGGTTGAAGCGGCCGCCGTTGATGTCGACCTGCCCGGTCTCCATCCGGCGGGCGAAGGCCACCGCCTGCGCCTCGTCGCCGGCCCAGACGGCGCCGGCCAGGCCGTAGACGGTGCCGTTGGCGATGCGCAGGGCGTCCTCCTCGTCCTCGTAGCGCAGGACGGACAGGACCGGGCCGAAGATCTCCTCCTGGGCGACGGTCATCTCCGGGGTGACGTCGGCGAGGACGGTCGGGCTGACGAAGTAGCCCCTCTCGCGCGGGGCTTCGGGGCCGCCGGCGACCAGGCGGGCGCCCTCGGCCACGCCCTTCTCGATGTAGCCGCGCACGCGCTCCCGCTGTACCGCGTTGACGAGCGGCCCGATGCGGTCGCCGTACTTCGCGGCGGCGGCCGCGGCGAGCTCCACCGCCTCGTCGTAGCTGTCCCGGTGGACCAGCATGCGGGTCCAGGCGCTGCACGTCTGGCCGGAGTTGGACATCACGTTGGCGACGCCGACGTTGACCGCGCGGGCCAGGTCGGCGCCGGGCAGGATGACGTTGGCGGACTTGCCGCCGAGTTCGAGGGCGACCCGCTTGACCATGCCGGAGGCGATCGCGCCGATGCGGCGGCCGACGGCGGTGGAGCCGGTGAAGGAGACCAGGTCGACGTCCGGGTGCTCGGCGAGGGCCTGGCCCGCCACCGGGCCGAGGCCGGTGACGAGGTTGAACACGCCCGCCGGGATCCCGGCCGCGTGCACCGCCCCGGCGAGGAGCCGGGCGGTCAGCGGGGTGTCCTCGGCGGGCTTGACGACGAGGGTGCAGCCGGCGGCGAGGGCGGGGGCGGCCTTGGCGACGATCTGGTGGAGCGGGTAGTTCCAGGGCGTGATCGCGCCGACCACGCCGACCGGCTCGTGGAGGACCGTGGAGTTGCCCGTCCGCTCCTCGAAGGCGTACGAGCCCGCCAGTTCGGCGTACGAGCCCGCCACCGCGGTCGGCATCCCGACGTGGACGGTCTGCGCGAGCTTCGGGGGCGCGCCGAGTTCGGCGGTCACCGTCCGCGCGATCTCGTCCTTCCGGGCCACGAGCGCGTCCCGGAGGGCGGCCAGGCGGGCGGCGCGCTCGGCGGGCGGGGTGGCGGCCCAGGCCGGGAGGGCGGCGCGGGCGGCGCGCACGGCGGCGTCGACGTCCTCCACCGTGCCCGCGGGGACCGTGGCGATCACCTGCTCGTCGGCCGGGTTCACGACCTCGATCACGTCCGGGCCGGCGGCGGGGCGCCACGAGCCGTCGATGTACATGCCGTCGTGTGCCTTCATCGCGCTTCCTCCGAGGGCGGGGCGTCGTCGTCCGTCCCATAAACTAGCGGCGCTAATTTATGTGCGCCAGAGGACCCGCCGGAAGCGGGGCCGGGTGTCCTTCCGGGCGGGCGGCCGGTCCCCGGCCGGGGAGCGCAGGGCGACGCCCGAGGAGAGCAGCAGCAGGGCGCCCAGCATCACGAAGGGGGCCGCCACCCCCGCCGCGCCCGCGACCAGGCCCGCCGCCGCGGGCGCGGCGACCTGGCCCAGGCGGTTGCCGGTCAGGCGCAGGGCGAGGGCCGTGGAGCGGGCGTCCGCGGGGGCGGCCCGGACCACCGTGGTCATCGACAGCGGCTGGCCGACGCCCAGGCAGAAGCCGAGCACCGCGAGCATCGGGGCCAGCGCTCCCACCGGGACCGGCACCGCGAGGCCCGCGCAGAGCACCGCGGCCAGCAGGCACGTCACCGTCAGCAGCGCGGTGCGGCCGAGCAGCCGCAGCAGCGGGGTGAGGACCAGCCGGCAGGCGATGGTGGCCGCGGCCCGCAGGCTGAGCAGCAGGCCGACGACCGGCGGGGCGATGCCCCGGTGCTCGCCGACCACGGGGAGGTAGGCGGTGAGGATGTCGGTCGCGGACAGCACGGCCATGCTGATGAGGATGCCGGCCGGAACGCCCCGGGCCCGCAGGATGCGCCCGACCGGGACGCGTTCGCCCGGTGCCCCGCGGGCGGCGGCCGGCGCCGGATGCTCGACGCGCCACAGCGAGGCGCAGGCGACCGCCGCGCCCGCGCCCGCCGCCAGCAGGGCGAACGCGCTGGTGGCGGCCAGGTCGGGCCCGCCGATCAGCGCGCCCGCCGCGATCGGGCCGATCAGCTGGCCGAGGGAGGCGCCGATGGTGAAGTGGCCGAAGTTGCGGTCCTGTTCGTGCGGCGCCGACTGGCGGGCGACCAGCGACTGCGCGCCGATGACGAAGCAGAGGTGGCCGAGGCCCATCACCCCGCTCCACAGGCCCATCGCCCACAGGGAGTGCGCCAGCCCGCTCAGCGCGCAACCGCCGGATATGAGGACCACGCCGGCCGGCAGCAGGGGCGCGCAGCGGCCGTGGTCGGTGCGCCGGCCGAGCGGGACGGCGGCGAACAGCGGCAGCAGCGCGTACGCGCCCGCGATCACCCCGACCGCCCGCTCGTCCGCGCCCAGCGCGAGCGCCCGGTAGGAGACGGCGGGCCGGGCCATCGACACCGCCCCCTGCGCGAAGCCGAAGGCGATGACGAGGCGGAGCAGCCAGCCGCGGTTCCCACCGGGCGCCATGATCGTGTCCTCCTCGGAGTGTCCTGGGGGTGGGCCGGGGTCAGACGGTGCCGAACAGGATTCCGGCCGCGAGGATCAGCAGGCAGGTCAGGGCCGCCCACTTCACCACGAACCGCGTGTGGTCGCCGAACTCGACCCTGGCCATGCCGACCAGGACGTACACCGCGGGGACGAGCGGGCTGGACATGTGCAGCGGCTGGCCGACGAGGGAGGCGCGGGCCATCTCCAGCGGGGAGACGCCGTGCGCCGCGCCGGCCTCGGCGAGCACCGGCAGGACGCCGAAGTAGAAGCCGTCGTTGGACATGAAGTACGTCAGCGGCAGGCTCAGCACGCCGGTGACCAGGGCCATGTGCGGGCCCATCGCCTCGGGGACGACGCTCACCAGCCACTCGGCCATGTGGTCGACCATCCCGGTGCCCTGGAGGACGCCGGTGAAGACGGCGGCGGCGAAGACCATGCCGGAGACGTTCAGGACGTTGTCGGCGTGGGCCGCGATGCGGGCCTTCTGGTCGGGCAGGTGCGGGAAGTTGACGGTGAGCGCGAGCGCGGCGCCGAGCAGGAACAGCACCGGGATCGGCAGCCACTCCATGATCATGGCGGTGAGCAGGACCACCGTGAGCAACGCGTTGAACCAGTACAGCTTGGGGCGCAGGGTGGGACGGTCCGGGTCGAGGCCCTGGAAGTCGTCCTGGACGTCGGTGTCCTGGGGGCCGGTGTCCTGGGGGCCGGTGTCCCGGGCGCCGGTGTCCGGGCCTGCACCGGATCCGCCGGCCGCCGTGGTGCCCCTGCCGCCGTCGGCGCCCGCGCCCGCGCCCGCGCCGACGAGGACCGTCTCGGTCCTGCGCGTCTCCTCCCCGGCCGGCGTCCCGTCCAGCGTCAGCGTGCCCAGCCGCCTGCGCTCCCGCAGGCCGAGCACGTACGCCAGGAGGACCACGCCCAGCAGACCGACCAGCAGGGCCGGGATCATCGGGACGAAGACGTCGCTGGCGTCGAGCTTCAGCGCGGTGGCGGCACGGGCCGTCGGGCCGCCCCAGGGAAGGGTGTTCATCACGCCGTTGGCCATGGCGGCGACCCCGGTCATCACGACCAGGCTCATCTTCAGGCGCTTGTACAGCGGGTACATCGCCGAGACGGTGATCATGAAGGTGGTGGACCCGTCGCCGTCCAGCGACACGATCGCGGCGAGCAGCGCGGTGCCGACGACGATCCGCATCGGGTCCGCCCTGCAGAACCCGAGGATCCCCCGGACGATCGGGTCGAAGAGGCCGACGTCGATCATCACGCCGAAGTAGACGATCGCGAACATGAGCATCGCCGCGGTGGGCGCGAGGCTGGACACGCCGTCGATGACGTAGTCACCGAGGTGGGCGCCCTTGCCGACGAACACGCAGAACAGCGCGGGGATCAGCACGAGCGCCGCGATCGGCGACATCTTCTTCATCATGATCAGGACCAGGAAGGTCGCGATCATGGCGAAGCCGAGGATGGTCAGCATGAGTGGACACCTAACGTTCGCCCTTGAACTCCCACCAGGGCCGGCGGTGCGACGACGTTAGGTGCCACCGAGCGGCGTCAGCAAGACGCTGACGTGCGAGCAATAAGAGCAAAACCCCAGGTCACAGCTTTGCTCAGGTCAGCGGGTGGTCAGCGGCGCCACCTCGACCGGGAATCCGTTGAGGACGGCGTTGCCCGACAGCGGGTCGAGGAGGCTGCCGTCGAGGAGCTGGTTGACGTTGGCTCCGGGGTCGGCCGCGGCGTGCCGCATGCGGGTGCCGGGCCGGTCGTGCCCCCAGCCGTGCGGCAGGCTCACCACGCCCCGGCGCACCGCCTCGGTGACCTCGGCCGGCGCGGTCACCTCTCCCCCGGCGCCCTTGACGCGCACCGGCCCCCCGTCCCGCACGCCGAGGCGTTCGGCGTCCTCGGGGTGGAGCTGCAGGGTGCAGCGGTTGGAACCGCCGGTGAGGACGGGCACGTTGTGCATCCAGCTGTTGTTGGACCGCAGGTGGCGGCGGCCGACGAGGACGAGCCCGCCGGGGCGTTCGTCCAGGGCGGCGCGCAGCCGCGGGAGGTCGGCGGCGATCGGTTCCGGCAGCAGCTCCACCTTTCCGCTGCGGGTCCGCAGCGGCTGGGGCAGCCTCGGGCGCAGCGGTCCCAGGTCGATGCCGTGCGGGTGGGCGAGCAGCCTGTGCAGGGTGAGCCCGTCCGGGTCGGCGCCGAAGCCGTCGCCGTACGGGCCGAGGCGCAGCATCATGTCCAGCCGCCGCTCGGGGCCGTCCTCGCCGGTCAGCAGGGCCGCGAGGGCCTTCGGGTCACGGCCGTGCACCGGGGAGTGGGGCTCCCGGACGGCCTTGCCGAGTGTCTGGCCGATCACCAGGTCGTCCACGGCGGCGGGGTCGGTGCCGTGCCCGCCGGAGACCGCGAGGACGAGCCGCGCCAGGATCTCCGTCTCGGCCATGCGGCCGGGCTCCAGCGGGACGGCCGGGCGGGTGTAGCGGACCTGGTTGCGCACGGCCAGGGCGTTGAAGGCGAAGTCGTGGTGCGGGCTCTGCGCGGGCGGGGGCGGCGGCAGGACGACGTGGGCGTGGCGTGAGGTCTCGTTGAGGTACGGGTCGACGCTCACCATGAAGTCGAGGGAGGCGAGGGCCCGGTCGAGCCGGTCGCCGTCCGGGGCGGACAGCACCGGGTTGGCGGCGACGGCGACGACGGCGCGGATCGGCTCGCCCTCGTCGGTGGCGGTGTCGATCTCCTCGGCGAGGGCGGACAGCGGCAGTTCGCCCTTGGCCTCGGGGTGCCGGCGCACCCGGGAGTGCCAGCGTCCGAGGGCGAAGCCGCGGCCGGGTCCGGCGGGACGCGGGGTCCTGCCGGTGGCGGCCTGCGGGAAGAGGGCGCCGCCGGGCCGGTCGAGGTTGCCGGTGAGGATGTTGAGGACGTCGACGAGCCAGCTGGCGAGGGTGCCGTGCGGGACGGTGCAGCTGCCGATGCGGGCGTAGACGGCGGCGGTGGGGGCGGCGGCGAGTTCGCGGGCGAGGGTGCGGATGACGGCCGCGTCCACGTCGCAGGCGCCGGCCGCCGCCTCGGGGGTGAAGCCGTCCAGCGCCGCCGGGAGTTCGTCGAGTCCCTTCAGGTGCGCGGCCAGGTCCCCCGGGTCGGCGAGGCCCTCGTCGAACAGCACGTGCGCCATCGCCGCGAGCAGCAGGGCGTCGGTGCCGGGGCGGAGCGCGACGTGCCGGTCGGCGAGGCGGGCGGTGCGGGTGCGGCGCGGGTCGACGACGGTGAGGGTGCCGCCGCGGGCCCTCAGCGCCCTGAGCCGGCCGGGGAAGTCGGGGGCGGTGCACAGACTGCCGTTGGACTCCAGCGGGTTGGCGCCGATCAGCAGCAGGTGGTCGGTGCGGTCCAGGTCGGGCACCGGGATCGCGCCCGCGTCGCCGAAGAGCAGTCCGCTGGAGACGTGCTTGGGCATCTGGTCGACCGTGGAGGCGGTGAACAGGCTGCGGGTGCCGAGCCCGGCGAGCAGTACGGGCGGGTAGAGGGCGCCGGCCACGGTGTGCACGTTGGGGTTGCCGAGGACGACGCCGACGGAGTCCGGCCCGTACCGCTCGACGACGGGCCGGATCCCGGCGGCCACGGCGTCGAACGCCTCGTCCCAGGTGGCCTCGCGCAGCTCGCCGTCGACGCGGACGAGCGGGGTGCGCAGCCGGTCGGGGTCGGAGTCCAGGGCGCCGAAGGCGGCGCCCTTGGGGCAGATGAAGCCCTTGCTGAAGACGTCGTCGCGGTCGCCGCGGGCACCGGTGACGCGGCCGTCGTCGACGGTGAGGACCAGACCGCAGGTGGCCTCGCACAGGGGGCAGACACGAAGGGCGGTGCGGGACACGGGGCCTCCCGGGTACGGCGGCTGCGGGGCGGGGCCTCCCGCCCGGACACGGTCGGGGGCTCGGGAGGCACGGACGAGCCGAGCATACCGACCGGTAGGCACGGCGGGGAGGCCCTTGCCCGGACGGGGAGCCGCACCGGGGCGTGTTCCGCGAGCGGCGCCGGCCGCCCGCGGGGCGGGCGGGACTTCCGGAACACGCCCCCGGGGGCGGAGCGCTCAGTCCAGGACGCGGGCCAGGTAGGCGCCCAGCATCTCCCGCAGCTCCGCGACGACCTTCTCGTCCCCCTCGGGCGCCGTCCGGAACGCCAGGTGGACGAGGGCGTCGGCGGTCTCGACGGCGACCAGGAAGACGCGGCGCAGGTCCTCGTCGGCGCTCTCGCGGCCCAGGGGGCCGAGGAGCACGTCGACGAGGCGGTCGGCGACGCGGTGGTTGGGCTCGGTCCGGCGGGTGCCGACCGGGATCTGGTTGCCGAAGTCGACCAGGGAGAAGCCGGGCGCGGTGCGCTTCATGTCCAGGTACTCGTCGATCACGACGTCCACGGCGTGCCGCCATCCCCGCTCACCGGCGCCCTCGAGGCGTTCGGCGATCCGCCCGGAGAAGCGCTCCAGGTTGCGCTGGGCCAGCGCGTCGGCCATCTGGCGCTTGTTGCCGAAGAAGCGGTAGACGGAGCCGATGGGCACGCCGGCGCGCTGCGCGACGGCGCGGGTGCTCAGCTCGTCGTAGCCGACCTCGTCGAGGAGTTCGGCGCAGGCGTCGAGGATCCTGGCCAGCCGTTCGGCGCTGCGCCGCTGCACGGGCGCTCGGCGGAGCGATGTCGTGGGAGGCACGGGACTCATGATGCCTCCCTGGTGTCCCGCGGCGAACCCCGCCCTCCGGTACGGCCCCGGTCGTCCGTCCCGGGCGCCGTCCCGCCCGCCGGGTCGCCGGTCCCGGACGGCGCGGCGGCCGGGACCGCGCCCGGGTCCCGCTCCGACACCGTGATGTCGGCCGTGCCCTCCACGGGTTCCCCGTCCACGGCCCACACCGGGCCGTCGTCGGCGCACAGCCGGGCGGTGACCCGGTGCGTGCCGCGCGGGACGAGGCGGGCGGGGAGGCGGTGACCGGGGGTGCGCAGCGCCGCGACGGGGCGGTCGTTCAGGTGGAGGCGGGCCAGACCGCGGCCGGCCGTCGCCCGTCCGCCCGTCCCCCGGGCGAGAAGCGGAAGTTGCGCACGGTCAGCCGCACGTCCCAGCCGCCGCCGGCACCGGGCACGACCTCGACGCCGACCTCGGGCGCGTCCTCGCCGCCCACCTCGCGGCAGGGCCGGCCCTCCTCGTCCCGCTCGCCCAGGAGCCTGCCGGCGGACGGGGACGGCGCCCCCTCCCGCCCCCGGGCGTCACGGGGCCCGCAGCCCGCGGGTCCGGCCGGCAGCACGGCACAGACCGCGAGCGCGGCGACCGGCCTCCGTGTCCACCCCATGCCGGGGAGCGCAGGACGCCGGCCCGGTCCTCCGGATCCCCCCGGAGCCGGGTTCCGCGTCCTCCGCCGAGGGGAGGGCGGCGCACGGGGACGACGGCGGCCGGAAACACCCGGTCCGGGTTCGCGCGGTCCCCTTGCGCCGGGGAAAACGCAATCCTATGGTTCTGCACAGGAATCGCACCGCAAGGGAGCAGCGAACATGAGCGATGGGGGCACCGCCCGCGCGAGCACCTTCGAACGCGGGGGAGCGCGCAAGGCCGCCGAGACGCTGGAGTACCTCTCCGGCTTCGGCAACGAGCACAGCTCCGAGGCGGTCCCGGGGGCCCTGCCCGAGGGCCGCAACTCGCCGCAACGCGCGCCGCTCGGGCTGTACGCGGAGCAGCTGAGCGGTGCGGCGTTCACCGAGCCGCGGGCGCACAACCGCCGCTCCTGGCTCTACCGGATCCGCCCGTCGGCCGCCCACCCGGCGTTCACCCGCACGGCCAACGGCGCGCTGCGCACCGCCCCCTTCACCCAGACGGTGCCCGACCCCAACCGCCTGCGCTGGAACCCGCTGCCGGAGCCGGGCGAGGGCACCGACTTCCTGGCCGGCCTGTGGACCCTGGGCGGCAACGGCGACGTCGCCCAGCGCACCGGCATGGCCGTGCACCTGTACCACGCCACCTCCTCGATGGACCGCGTCTTCAGCGACGCGGACGGCGAGCTGCTGATCGTCCCGGAGCGCGGCGGACTGCTGCTGCGCACCGAGTTCGGTCTGCTGCACGCGGAGCCGGGACACGTCGCGCTGGTCCCCCGCGGGGTGCGCTTCCGCGTGGAGCTCCTGGAGGAGACCGCCCGCGGTTACGTGTGCGAGAACTACGGCGCCCCCTTCCGGCTGCCCGACCTCGGCCCGATCGGCGCCAACGGGCTGGCCAACGCCCGGGACTTCCGCGCCCCCGTCGCCGCGTACGAGGACGTCGAGGGGCCGGTGGAGGTGGTGAACAAGTTCTGCGGCAACCTCTGGACGGCCACCTACGGCCACTCCCCGCTCGACGTCGTGGCCTGGCACGGCAACCACGTGCCGTACGTCTACGACCTGCGCCGCTTCAACGTGATGGGGACCATCTCCTACGACCACCCGGACCCGTCGATCTTCACGGTGCTGACGTCCCCGAGCGACACTCCCGGCCTCGCCGGGGTGGACTTCGTGGTCTTCGCCCCGCGCTGGCTGGTGGGCGAGGACACCTTCCGGCCGCCGTACTTCCACCGGAACGTGATGAGCGAGTACATGGGCCTGATCGAGGGCGCCTACGACGCGAAGGCGGAAGGGTTCGTGCCGGGCGGGGGGTCGCTGCACAACATGATGTCGGCGCACGGTCCCGACCGGGAGACCTTCGAGCGGGCGAGCACCGCGGAACTGCGCCCGCAGAAGATCGACGACGGCCTCGCCTTCATGTTCGAGACCCGCTGGCCGGTGTCCCTGACCCCCCAGGCGGCACGGGCGGAGCACCTCCAGCAGGACTACGACGACGTGTGGCGGGGACTCGAACGCCACTTCCGCGCGCCGTGACGCGGTCCGCCCCGGGGTGCTCCGGCCGGTGCCGGGAGCCCGGCCGGGCCCGGCCCTCCGGGCCCGCGCGCACCCCGCGCCCGACGTTGCACCGAACGTTCCCGACCGGTACGGATAGCCCGTGACCTCCTTCGCTCCGGACTCGATCGTCCTGAACCGCAAGTTGCCGCTCTGGTACCAGGTGTCGCAGTCGCTGCGCGCCTCGATCCTCGGCCGTTCGCCGCAGGACCCGCTGCGCCTGCCCACCGAGGAACAGCTGGCCGGGCACTACGGGGTGAGCGTGCTGACCATGCGGCAGGCGCTGAAGGAGCTGGAGGAGGAGGGGCTGATCACCCGTCACCGCCGGCGCGGCACGTTCATCGAGCCCGACGCCCGGCGGGGCGCCCCGGTCCGCCTGCTGGGCTCGGTGGACGCGATCGTGGCCCAGCAGTCCGGGATGACCACCGAACTGCTGGAGCACGGCCCGGCGCCGATACCCCCCGACCTCGCCGAGCACTTCCCCGGCCTGTCCGAGGCCGCGGCCTACCACCGGCTGCGCAGCGACGAGAGGACGGGCGAGCCGACCAACCACGCCCGCAACTACGTCCGCCCCGAACTGGCCGCGCGGATCGACCTGGACGACCTCGTGCGCTGGCCGATGACCAAGGTGCTGCGCGACGTCGTCAAAGTGGGGATCAGCCGCATCACGGACACGGTGGAGGCACGGCTCGCCGACCCGGAGACGGCCCGCCTGCTCCGGATCCCGCTGCTCAGCCCGATCCTGCACTACACCGGCGTCACGTACGGCACCGACGGCCGCCCCCTGGACGTGGCCGTCATCCGCTACCGGGGCGACCGTTTCTCCTTCACGGTGACCCTGGACGCCACCTGACCCGCCGGCCCCTGACCTCCGGCCGGCCGGAGGCCGTACGATGCCCGGCGTGACGCACGACGACGCTCCGCCGCTGGCGGACCTCATGCCGTGGTCCGTCGCACCGCCGCGGCTCGGCCGGGGGTGGCCGGCGGCCCCCGACGCGGCCTGTCTGAAGGCGCGTTGGGACGCCCTCATGAAGGCCGAGGGGCCGGACCGCGAGGCGCTGTTCCAGCCGACGCGCGCCCGGACCCCGCGCACGGCGGTCGGCCGGCTGCCGGGGCACGGCGGCGGCACCCGGCGGCTGGCCCGCGCCTCGGATCCCTGTCCGGAGCCCGTCCGGGTGCTGCGCGCCCCGTTCGACGAGCAGTGGCTGATCCCTGACCAGCGGCTGATCGACGCGGCCCGCCCGGAGCTGTGGCGGGTGGCGGACGAGCGGCAGGTCTTCGTCGTCGAGGCCCCCGGGACCGCCGGTCCCGGGGGCCTGGCCGGTTCCGCCGGCCCCCCGCTGCTCGCCACGTCCCTGCTGCCACTGCTCCGCCCCGGCCGGATCCGCCCGTTGTACCGCCGTCCCGGGGGCGCGGAGCCGAACCTGGCCCCCGGCCTGCGCGCGCACCTGGCGGCCCGGCTCGGCCACCGGGTGTCCCCGGCCGACGTCCTCGCCTGGACGACGGCCGTGGTGCGCGCCGCGCCCGGCGGGCCGCTGGTCCCGCTCACCGGGGACGCCGGCGCGTGGGCGCGGGGCGTGGAGGTGGGCCGCCGGATGCTGTGGCTGATGCGGCGCGACGGGGAACGTCCCAAACTCCCCGGCGGGCGCCGCCCCTACGTCCGCGCTCCGCTGCCCTCCCGGCCGTCGACGGCGCACTACGACCGCGACGAGCAGGCCCTGTCGCTCGACGGGGGCCGCATCTCCCCGGTACCGCCCGAGGCCTGGGACTTCGAGGTGGCCGGGGTGCGGGTGCTGGAGCGGTGGCTGGCGGTCCGCACGGAGGGGGCGGAGGGGGCCGAGCCGGGCACCCTGGCCGCGATCCGGCCGGCCGCCTGGCCGCAGGCCTGGACCTCGGAGCTCCTGGAACTGGTCACGGTCCTCGCCCTGCTCGCCGAACTGCGCCCGCGGCAGGCCGCCCTGACGGACCCGGCGACGCCCGACCCGATCACCTCGGCCGAGCTGCGCGAGGCGGGCGTCCTGCCGGTGCCGCCCTCCGCGCGCCGGCCCGCCTCGGTCCTGGACGCGTACGAGGAGGGACCCGAGGGCCAGTTGGCGCTGATCTGACGCCCGGCCGCCCCCGCCGCGGCGCGGGTCCGGCCGACGGCGGAGGGCGTGTTCCGAGGAGGGGTGTCGCGAAGGGACGCGCCACAAGGGGGCGGGCGTACGGCCGCGGCGCGCTCGCCGTGCTCGAGGGGACGGCCGGCCGGGAACGCGTCCCGCCGCGGGCGTGCCGGGCCGGTGCGCGGTGCCGCCGGTGGTGTGCGCGCCCCGCGGTGCGGCGGTGCGCGCACGGGGGCGGTGGGGTTCACGGCCGGGACGGGGAAGGCCGGCGGACCCCGGTTCGCCGCCGGGTGGGATCGGGGGTGCCGGCCGGGGACGTGCTCGTGCCCGGAACGTGCCGGGGTGCCGCCGCGTGCCGCGGGGACGACGGACGCGGGCGGGCGCTGCGCCGGGACGGCGTGACCGTCCGGGCGCGGGCGCTACCGGCTGCCGAACAGGGAGCGGCGCAGCCGGCGCAGCGGGGCGAAGAGCGAGACGCGGCTCGCCCGTGCCCGCGCGCCCTCGGCGCCGCGGCCGTGCGCGGTGTCACGCGCGATGAGCTCGCGCATCAGCGACGTCGCCTCGGCCGTCTCCCGCTGCGGGACGGCGGGTCCCGCCAGCACCGAGAGGTGGCGGTCGAGGCGCGAGCTGGTCGCGCTGCTCCCGCAGGTGATCGCAGGGACCCTGGCCCTGCTGCGCACTGTTATCTGTTCCATGTCACTCCCCACCCGTACGAGTCCACCCGGCCCGGGCAGGGTAACCCTATCGCCCCGTCCGGGCACACCTGTATCGAGGTCACGGGATTCACCTTCCCTGTAAGGGGGTTGACGAACACTCGACGATTACTCTCTGAATACGGCAGTTTTCAGGGCGAGTTGGACGGTGGGCCGGTCGGTGGAGCACGACCACCCGCCACCGGGTTCGACGGTCACCGTCAGTGACGCGGCGGGCCCCTCGGGGCCGGAGGCCGCCGGGGGCGTGCCGCCCTCGGGGCGCCCGGGGAGCGCGGCCCGGCTCCCGGGCGCCCCGGCCGCGGCCGGCGCACACGTCCGTTCGGAGGGTCGCCGCACCCGTCGGGGGTGACGGCCCCGCTCCCCGCCGGCGCGGAGGCGACCACCGCGACCGTGCGGCCGGGGTGAGGGTCAGGGGCCGACGGGGACGACGTCGCACGCGGTGCCGTGCCCGGTGACGTGCGAGGAGGGGCCCCCGTCGGACGGGGACCCCTCCTCTCCTTCCGGTTCGGTGACCGCGCCCCGACGGGTCAGGCCGCGCCGTTCAGCACCGGCAGGTAGCCGCCGGACTGTCCGGCGGCCGTCGGGTGGTACGAGTTGCCGATGTTGAGCCAGTCCACGCTGTGCAGCCAGGAGCTGCCGGAGCAGATCTCGTGGCCGGTGAAGGTCGTGCGGACGTCGCCGAAGGTGAAGCCGTGGGCGCGGGCGCGCTGGGCGATGGCGTTGCCGAGGTGGTCGGCGGCGTCGTTGATCGCCTTCCGCTTGGCCTCGGAGAGACCGATGCAGGCGGTGCCGAGCTTGTAGAAGCGGGGGTAACCGAGCACCACCACGTGGGCGTTGGGGGCCCGGGTGCGGATGGCGGTGTAGACGCTGTCCAGCCGGCCGGGCAGCGTCGAGTCGACGTAGGAGCGGGCGGTGGCGATCCGGGAGAGGCAGGAGCTGTCGGACTGGAGCACACAGGTCGTCATGACGTCGGCGAATCCGGCGTCGTTGCCGCCGATGCTGATGGAGACGAGACCGGTGGCGGAGCTGAGCGGGCCGAGCTGCCCGGAGAGGACATCACCCGTACGGGCGCCCGAGCAGGCGGTGAAGTCGAAGGACGAGGGTGAGTTGGCGGCCGCCCAGAGGTACGGATGGGCCTTCGTGCTCCGCTTGCAGTCGCCGCTGGAGGAGATGTAGCTGCCGGCGCCGACGCCGGAGGAGTAGGAGTCGCCGAGCGCCACGTAGCCGCCGACTGCGGTCTGTTGGGATGCCTGGGCCGTCGCGGCCCCGGTGAGGGCGGCGGTGGCGGCGAGGAGGAACGAGCTGAGGAAGAGGACAAGCCGGGAACGTCTCACGGAACCTCCCTTTAGCAGGATCTCTGCCTCAACCGTCGTAGCAACTACGCGTGTTGACTGGAAGTGTTCATGCCAAGACTTTTCGACTCTCCCCTGGAACCACCCGACTTCTTCACACGAACCGTCGCACGGAACGGCCGTTCAACGCTGGACGAAATCCGGCCGCGGGGACTTTCCGCCCTTGACGCCCCCTACGGGGTGCGCCACATTGAACCCCGACATGGGACGCGTCGGGGGGCAAAGTCGGCCATGCGGGCACGCATATCCGGGCAAGAGCCGTACCTGACGGCCAATCCGGCAAGAACGTGAGACGCCGTTCCAGGTCTTGCCATAAGGGTTCAATCGTCAATACCGTCATACATCTCACCCGCATCGGTGCGTCGGTACGCGGCTCCAGGGGAGGGCTCAGGACCGCGACGGACCGGTGCGGGAGCGCGGTAGGGGGGTGCCGCGCCCGGTGACCGCAACGGTGACCGGGCCGGGCCGCGCGGTCGGCTGCCGTTTTCCGCGGCCGGCCAGATCTGCCAGCTCACCCGGCGTGCACGGCGGCCGCGTCCGCCGTGCCGCGGGGTGAGAACCCCCCTTTCGAACCGGACGAACAGCCGGGCCGCCCGGGGGCGGGCGGTCCACCGGACGAGAGGGACCAGACTCATGAGCTCCGTTCTGCAGCCGGCGACCGCGGACCAGGATCCGCCGACCGCCGTCACGTACCGGCCCGTCTCCTCGCACCTGGCCATCGCGCCGCCGGTGAGCGTGGTGATACCGGCCATGAACGAGGCGGAGAACCTGCCGTACGTCTTCAAGACGCTCCCCGACTGGATCCACGAAGTGGTCCTGGTCGACGGCAACTCCACCGACAACACCGTCGAGGTGGCCCGCGAACTGTGGGCGGACGTCAAGGTCGTCGGCCAGCGCGGCAAGGGCAAGGGCGACGCCCTGCGCGCCGGGTTCGAGGCCTGCACCGGCGACATCATCGTGATGGTCGACGCGGACGGCTCGGCGGACGGGGGCGAGATCGTCAGCTACGTCTCCGCCCTGGTCTCCGGCGCGGACTTCGCCAAGGGGTCCCGCTTCGCCAACGGCGGCGGCACGGACGACATGACCTTCGTCCGCAAGCTCGGCAACCGGGCCCTGTGCGCCGTCGTCAACCGCAAGTTCGGCGCCCGCTACACCGACCTCTGCTACGGGTACAACGCCTTCTGGCGGCACTGCCTGGACAAGATCGACCTCGACTGCACCGGCTTCGAGGTCGAGACCCTGATGAACATCCGGGTCGTCAAGGCCGGCCTCAGGGTGCAGGAGATCCCCAGCCACGAGTACCTGCGCATCCACGGCACCAGCAACCTGCGGGCCGTGCGCGACGGGCTGCGCGTGCTGGGAGTGATCCTCGGGGAGCGGTCCAACCGGCGTGCGCTGCGCCGCCGCGGGCACCCCTCGCCGCTGCCCGGCACGGGCCGGGGGAAGGCGTCTTGAGCGAGCCCGGCGTCCCGGGCGTCTCGGTCGTGATCTGCGCCTACACCGAGGACCGCTGGGAGGACGTCCTCGCGGCGGTCGCCTCGGTGCGGGCGCAGTCACGGCCGGCCCTGGAGACCCTGCTGGTCGTGGACCACAACCCGGCCCTCCTGGACCGGCTGGGCCGAAAGTACGAGGAGGCCGGCGACGTGCGGGTGCTCGCCAACGCGGGCCCCCGCGGCCTGTCCGCCGGCCGCAACACCGGAATCGCCGCCTCGCGCGGCGAGATCGTCGCCTTCCTCGACGACGACGCCGTGGCCGAACGCGACTGGCTGAAGCACTTCGCCGAGGCGTACGCCGATCCGCGGGTGATGGCGGTCGGCGGGCGCACCGAGCCGGTCTGGGCCTCGGGCCGGCGCCCCGCCTGGTTCCCCGAGGAGTTCGACTGGGTGGTGGGCTGCACCTACCGGGGGCTGCCGCGCGGGCGGGTGCGGGTGCGCAACGTCCTCGGCGGCAACGCCTCCTTCCGGCGCAGTGCCTTCGACGCGGCGGGCGGCTTCGCCACCGGCATCGGACGCGACGGGGGCGGACGCCCGCTGGGCGGGGAGGAGACGGAGCTGTGCATCCGCCTCGGCCGCGCCCGCCCGGACGCGGTCCTGCTGATCGACGACCGCGCGGTGATCCACCACCGGGTGCCCGGTGACCGCGAGCGCTTCCGCTACTTCCGGACCCGGACGTATGCCGAGGGCCTGTCCAAGGCGCTGGTCGCCCGCAGCGTCGGCACGCGCAAGGGGCTGGAGTCCGAACGCCGGTACGCCACGCGCGTCCTGCCGGCCGGAGTGGCGCGGGGCCTGCGCGACGCCCTGCTGGCCCGGCCGGGCGGCGCGGGACGCGCGGGGGCGATCGTCGCCGGGGTGCTCGCGGCGGCGGGCGGTTACGTGGTGGGGAGCGTGCGGGCCCGGCGGGGCGGGGCGGCGTTCTCCGCGCGGGACGTCGGGGGCGGCGTCCCGCGCGGCGGGGGCCGGGCAGGCGCCGGTGACTGACGCCGACACGCGCGTGCCGATCCTCATGTACCACTCGGTCGCCGCCGACCCCAACGACGCGACCCGCGCCCTGTCCGTGACCCCGGAGGCGTTCGCCGCGCAGATGGCGGTGATCGCCGGCCTGGGCCTGACCCCCGTCACCACCGCCGGCCTGGCGGCCCGCTGGCGCTCGGGCCGCCCGCTGCCCGCGCGCCCGGTCCTCGTCACGTTCGACGACGGCTACGAGGGCGTGCACCGGCACGCGCTGCCCGTGCTCGCCGAGCACGGCTTCCCGGCCACCGTGTTCGTCTCCACGGGATGGCTGCGGGGACCGTACGACACCGGCGGCGGCCTGGACACCATGCTGGACTGGGACCAGGTGCGCGACCTGGCCGGTGCGGGGGTGGAGATCGGCGGGCACAGTCACAGCCATCCGCAGCTCGACCAGCTCGACGACCGCCGGCTGCGCTCCGAGCTGATCCTGTGCAAGGAGATCGTCTCGGACCAACTGGGCTCCGTCCCCGTCTCGTTCGCGTACCCCTACGGCTACTCCAGCCGCCGGGTGCGCGCGGCGGTGCGGGAGACGGGGTACGCCCAGGCGCTCGCCGTGGGCAACGACCTCGCCCGCCGCGCCCAGGGACCGTACGCCCTGCGGCGGGTCACCGTGCGGCGGTCCACGGACGCCGCGGAGTTCGAGCGGCTGGTCCAGGGGCGGGCCGTCGCGCGCGCCTTCGCGCGGGACCGCGCCCTGACCCGGGGGTACGCGGTGGTCCGCCGGGCGCGGCGGCTGCTGCGGCGGCCACCGCGCTGAACGCGCGGGGACGGACCGCGCACGGGCGACACATCCGCGCGCACCCCCGGAAACCGGGTGCACGCGGCGCCCGGGTGCCCGATCATGGCGGCATGCCCGCACACCCGCACGACGCACTGCCGATCCGGCTCAACGTCGACGACGGCGACTCCCCGTCCGACGTCGTCGACGCGCTGTTCCTCGGCCGCTTCGCGACGGGCGAGCAGCCGTACTCGCACGCCGTCAGCATCGACCGCGTGCGCTCCGCGGCGACCCTGCTGCCCGCGCGCGCCCGGGTGCTGCGCGTCGCCCGGGACGACGACCGCAGCGCCACCCTGGCCGAGGGCGACGGCTGGACGCTGCTGGTCTCCCGCTGGAACCGGGGCGCCGACGTCACCGTCACCGCGACCAGCGCCGGCCTCGCGGCGAGGATCCTGGGTGAGGCGACCGACGGCGCGGCGGACGAGCCCGAACCGCAGCCGGAGAACGTCACCATGGGCTTCTGGTACGTCTCCCCGCGCCGCGGCCCGCACCGCACCACCCGGCGGATCTCGGCGGGCGCCTGGGACGAGGTCCGGCCCAACTACACCGCGCCGGTGGCGGAGGCGATGGACCGCCTGATGAAGACCACCCCCGAGGACGTCTCGGGCCGGCTGCTCCTGCTGCACGGCCCGCCGGGCACCGGCAAGACCTCCGCGCTGCGCACGCTGGCCCGGTCCTGGCGGGACTGGTGCCAGGTCGACTGCGTCCTGGACCCGGAGCGGCTCTTCTCCGACGTCGGCTACCTGATGGACATCGCGATCGGCGAGGAGGACGCGGCGGGCAGGGGCCGCTGGCGGCTGCTGCTGCTGGAGGACTGCGACGAGCTGATCCGCGGCGGGGCCAAGCACACGGCCGGGCAGGCGCTGTCCCGGCTGCTGAACCTCACGGACGGCCTGCTCGGCCAGGGCCGCAACGTCCTGGTCGGCGTCACCACCAACGAGGACCTGGAGCGCCTGCACCCGGCCGTCGTCCGTCCCGGCCGCTGCCTGGCCCGCATCGAGGTCGGGCCGCTGACCCGCGCGGAGGCGGTGAACTGGCTGGGCCGCGAGGACGGCGTCGGCCGCGAGGGAGCGACCCTGGCCGAGCTGTACGCCCTGCGCCGGGGCACGTCCCCGGCCGCCCTGCCGGAGCCGCGCGGGGACGCGGACGCGGGGCTGTACCTGTAGGCACGGCCCCGTGCCCACCGGAGCGGTCCCGCCGGGCCCCCGGTCCCGGCTACTGCCCGTAAGCCGCCCGCAGGGCGTCCCGTACGGCGGCCAGCGCCTCGTCCTCGGTCAGCCCGAGCCGCCGCGCCCGCTCCGCGTACCCCTGGGCCGCCGACGCCGCCTCCCGCCGGGCCGCCGAGCCGGCGGCGGCGACCACCGTGCCGTTGCGGCCCCGGGTCTCGATCACCCCGTCGGCCTCCAGCGCCCGGTAGGCCTTGGCCACCGTGTTCGCGGCGAGGCCGAGGGTCGCGGCCAGCCCCCGCACCGTCGGCAGCCGGTACCCCACCGGCAGCGCTCCCGACCGGGCCTGCTCGGAGATCTGCGCCCGCACCTGCTCGTACGGCGGCGCGCCGTCGTCGATATGGATCCTCAAGGTCACGGCCCGATTGTCCCGCACCCGGCGGAAAACCGGAGGCGCGCCGGGCGCCCTCCCGCGTAGCGTGCGCCTCCATGACCATGATCGTGCGCGCCCTGCGGCCGGACGTCCGAGCCGACGCCGAGGGGTTCTCCCGCGTCCGCCGCCTCGCCCTCCCCTTCATGCTGTCCACCCCCGAATCCGTGCTGCACGACCTGACGCACTCCCACCCGGACGCCCGCTTCGGGCAGCTCGTCGCCGAGGAGGACGGCGAGATCGTCGGCACGGCCCAGGGCGGCCTCGCCCACGACAGCCCGCAACCGGGCCTGGGCTCCGCCAACATCTACGTCCGCCCGGACAGGACCCGGCGCGGCGCCGGGTCGCTCCTGCTGCGCGCCGCCGAGGAGCGCCTGGCCCGCCTCGGGGCCCGCAAGGTCCACAGCTGGGTCCTGGACGAGCCGCACAACCGGGCCTTCGCCGAACGGCACGGCTACCGCGCCGGCCGCTCGGCCCACTTCCTCCGCCTGGACCTGGCGGACGGCGCCCTCCCGCCGCTCCAGGACCCGCCGCCCGGCGTCGAGCTGCGCACCGGTGCCGACTTCGCCGACGACCCGCGCCCGCTGTTCGCCCTCGACGCGGAGACGTCCTCGGACGAACCGGGTGACATCGGCACCGAGCTCACCGACTACGAGGCGTGGCTCGAGCAGACCTGGAAGCACCCCCTGCTCGACCTCGGCCTGACCACGGTCGCCGTGGCCGACGGCCGCCCCGCCGCCTTCACCGCGGCCCACACCGACGGCTCCACCCGGTACGGCACCGCCATGACCGGCACCGCCCGCGCCCACCGCGGCCGGGGGCTGGCCAAGCTCGCCAAGAACGCCTCCCTGCACCGCGCCCGCGCGGCCGGGTGCACGGAGGCGTTCACCGGCAACGACACCGGCAACGGGCCGATGATCGCCGTCAACCGGTGGTTCGGCTACGAGATCTGCGCGACGGAGGTGCGGTATGTCCGCGAGCTCGGCTGACCGCCCGGCCGTCCTGGACGTCGTCCTCGTCAAGGCGGGCCGCGAGAAGATCCGCTACCCCGCCGAGCTGCTCGCCGACGACGGCACCCGCGTCACCGTGCGCGCCCCGTGGGCGGGCGACGGCGTGCGCGACTTCGGCTTCGTGCGCTTCGAACCCGGTGACGTCTTCACCGAGTACTACTGGCGCGACCGGTGGTACTCCGTGAAGGAGGTCCGCGCCGCCGACGGCACCCTCAAGGGCCACTACTGCGACATCACCCGCCCGGCCCGGCTCTCCGGCACCCGGCTGGTCGTCGAGGACCTCGACCTGGACCTGTGGGTCGGCGCGGACGGCACGGACGTGCGGCGGCTGGACGAGGACGAGTTCGCGCGGAGCGGCCTGGCGAAGACGGATCCGCGGGCGGCGGCCGCCGCCGTGGCCGCGCTCGACGCGCTGGAGGCCCTGGCGCGCGGGGACGGCCTCGGCCCGCTGCTCGACTGAGGCGGCCGTCCCGGGAGCCGGCACCGCGTACCGCCCGCCGTCCGCCTCCCGGCCCCGCGGCGCCGGCTCCCGGGACGGCCGCTCCTGCGCCTCCCGGCCGGCGCCCTCCGCGCCCGTCCGGCCACCACCGTCGCCCGGGGTCCGCGGGTGACGCCTGCCACTGGTCATCGATTCGTGACAGCGGCCACAGACAGACCGGGACCGATGAGGAACTCTCCCCCGAAAGGTCCGCCTCCGTGAGAACACGGAACCCGGTGGCCCCGAAGGAGGCAGTCATGCGCCGTGTGACCGTGCGGAAGCCCCCGAGGAAGAAGGACGACGCCCGTCGGATCCGTGAAGAGGCCGACGAGCGCCCCGCCGGGCGTCCGGAGGTGCGCGGGGACATCGCCCGGACCTGGTGGCCCGACGGCTGAGCCGGCCGGACGCCCCGGGCCGGGAGGTCCCGCGGTCCGTGCCGCCCCGCCGCGGGCGGCACGGACCTGATCCCAGCCTGAGCGCTCCCTTAACGCGACCATAAGGATCCCCCTCCACGGCCTCGGACGGGCGATCACGCGGTTTCCCGGGGCTAGCTTCTGAGTCACCCCCACGGGATTCACCCCCCGAGTCCAGTGATCGTCGCCGAGGAGTTGCTGTCCCATGCCCGCACGTCACAAGGCCGCCGTCGCCGTCGCCGGTCTCGTCCCGCTCGCCCTCACCGGGCTGTCCGCCGCACCCGCGTCCGCGCACGGTTCGATGGGCGACCCGGTCAGCCGGGTCTCGCAGTGCCACGCCGAGGGCCCGGAGAGCCCGAAGTCGGCGGCGTGCAGGGCGGCGGTCGAGATCGGCGGCACCCAGGCCCTCTACGACTGGAACGGCATCCGCATCGGTGACGCGGGCGGCCGCCACCGGGAGCTCATCCCCGACGGCAAGCTGTGCAGCGCGAACAACGAGCAGTTCAAGGGGCTGGACCTGGCCCGCGCGGACTGGCCGGCGACGAGCGTGAACAGCGGGCCGCGCACCTTCAGGTACCGGGTGACCGCACCGCACAAGGGCACCTTCGAGGTGTACATCACCAAGCCCGGTTACGACCCGTCCAAGCCGCTGGCCTGGAGCGACCTGGACCTGGCGAACCCGGTGGCGAAGGCCGTCGACCCGGCTCCGGTGGACGGTTTCTACACCTTCACCGGCACCCTCCCCGAGCGCTCCGGCACGCAGCTGCTGTACGCGATCTGGCAGCGCTCGGACAGCCCGGAGGCGTTCTACTCCTGCTCGGACGTCACGTTCGGCGGAACGGGCGGGACCACCGGGGCGGGCGGGGCCGGCGGCTCGGACGCGACCGGCGCCGACACGCCCGCGCAGGCGGCCGCACCGGTGCCGACCGCCACCGCCCCGTCCGAGGCGCAGCTCGAGGAGGCGGCGGAGAAGTCGACCATCGAGAACCACGGGCACGGTGACGACGACCCCGACACCTCGGCGGCACCCGTCGCGGAACGTGAAGGCGCCGACCCGGGGGCCCTCGACGGCGGCACCGCCGAGCGGCCCAACCAGCCCAAGGCGGCCGGCGCCCCGGAGAACCTCGCGGAGACCGGCGGTGACGGCAACACCCCGTACCTGATGGTCGGCGGGGCCGCGGCGCTGGCGCTGGGCTCGGCGGCGCTGTTCGCCACCAACCGGCGGCGCGCGGCGGGCGGCCGGCACGGCCGCTGAACCGGCTCGGGGTCCCGTCCGGCGGCTCAGGCCGGACGGGACCCCGCTGTGTCCGCCGTCGCCTACACGTGTCAGCTGAACGCGGAGGCGCAGGTGGTGGGCTTGGCACGGGCCGGATCGAGGGCGTTGGCCACCTCGTGGAAGGCGATCCGGTCGATCACCCCGACGGCCACGTGCTCGGACAGGTCGAGCGGGCACAGGTCCTGGAGCAGGACGTTGCGCACGCCCGGCCCGTTCAGGTACTGGCTGCGGTACGGGGTCACCACCTGGTCGTACCGCGTGGCGATGACGGTGTAGCGGACGCCGGGCACGGTGTCGCCGCCCTCGTTGAGCCGGGTGAGGAAGCCGGAACCGGGGGGGGGGTGGGGGGGGGGGGGGGGGGGGGGGGTTTGGGGGGGGGGCGCCCCCCGCGGACCCGGAAGCCAGGGGGTGGGGGAGAGGTAGTGGGGAGTTTTTCCTTTCTTTTGGTGAGGGGGGGGGAAAAGACGAGCACGACCGCCTGGGGGGGGGGGGGGGGTTTCCCCCCCCCCCCCCCCCCCCCCCGCGCCCGGGAAGTACGGCAGCAGGCGGGTGAGGCCGCCGAGCGTGGTGCCGTGGTTGCTGGGCGCGATCCCGACGAGGGCGTTCACCTCGTCCGCCCCGCCGAGGAACTTGAGGTAGTGGCGGGGCATCAGGCCGCCCTGCGAGTGGCCGACGACGTCGACCTCGGCGGCGGTGGTCGCGGCGAGCACCTCGTCGACGAAGGCGGCGAGTTGCTCCGCGGACTTCTCGAGGGGACCGAGGCCGTGGAAGAAGGGGACACCGGGCAGCTGCCCGTAGTCGAGGGAGAAGACGCAGTAGCCGCGGTGCTCGAGGTAGGGCGCGAGCCCCAGCCAGTTGTCGATCGAGTTGCCGAAGGTGCCGTGCACCAGGACGACGGGGCGGGGGTGGGCGGCGGAGGGCCTGCAGGAGTAGTCGTTCCAGCCCCGATCGGGCGCGGCGGCGTGGGCGCCGGTGGCGGTGGGGCCGGCGACGGCCGCGGCGGCCAGCAGGAGGGCGGCCAGCGGTCTGATCACTCGCTTCCAGGGCAGCATCGGGTGATCTCCTTGCGGGTCGTGGGGAGGTGGGGGGCCTTGCTCCCGGTGATCCGGATCACGAGGATGCTGTTCACTCGTCAAGTTACGGACGGGTAGGGAAACTGGGAAGTTACGGGTCGGTAAAAGATTCCCCCGTCGACCGGCTGCGGCTCGCCTCGACCTGATAACGCGTCACCGAGCGGTATGGGCCGGCCCCTCGGGTGCGGTGCGCGGCAGCGCCTTCCGCGGCCCGCGCGCCTCCGCCCCCCGGGCGCGTCCGTCACCGGGCGCGGGCGTCGCGGCCGGACGTGCGGAAGTCCCGCCCCTCACGTGCCGGGGCGGGACTTCGCGCGGTGCGTGCGGTTCAGCCGATCCGCGTGCCGGTCGCCGAGAGGGCCTCCGTCACCGACTGGAAGAAGGTCGTGCCGCCCGAGGTGCAGTCGCCGCTGCCACCGGAGGTGAGGCCGACCGCGCTGCTGCCCGAGAAGAGCGCGCCGCCGCTGTCGCCGGGTTCGGCGCAGACGTCGGTCTGGATCAGGCCGTTGACGATGTCGCCGTTGCCGTAGTTCACGGTGGCGTCCAGACCGGTGACCGTGCCGGAGTGCACCTGGGTCGTGGAGCCGCTGCGGGTGACCCGCATGCCGACGGTGGCCTCGGCGGCGCCGGAGATCGCCTGCGTGGAGCCGTCGTAGAGGTTGACCTCGCTCGGGTGGGCCACGTCGGCGGTGTACTTGACCAGGCCGTAGTCGTCGCCCGGGAAGCTGGACGCCGCGTTCTCGCCGATCACGGCGCCCGAGGAGTCCGACCAGGTGGAGACGCCCTCGGTGCAGTGCCCGGCGGTGAGGAAGTGCGGCTCGCCGCCCTTGGTCACGTTGAAGCCGAGCGAGCAGCGCCCGCCGCCTCCGGCGATGGCGTCACCACCCGCGATGAAGGGTTTGAACTCACCTGCGGTGCGCCGGAGTCCGGCGGTGGAGCCGAGTTCGCCGACGACCTTCTCCAGGGTGGCCCACTCGGCCGCGGAGACGGTGCGGTCCGCGGTGACGACGACCTTGTTGGCGGTCGGGTCGGTCACCCAGGAGGTGCCCGGGATGGCGGCGTCCCGCTCGAGGGCGGTGCGTGCGCCCTCCAGCTCGGCGAGGGAGTGCGCCACGACTCTCGCCTCGGCGCCGGCCGACTCGACGGTCTCGGCGGCGGCCTCGTCGAGCACGTTCACCACGAGGCTCCCGCTCTTCGCGTCGTAGTACGTGCCCGCCGCGTCGGCGCCGAGGTCCTCGGCGAGCGTCGAGGCGAGTTTTCCGGCCGCCGCGACCGAGAGGGTCCGCGGCCCGGAGGCGTCCGGGATCTCACTGGCGTTCGCAGTCTGGAAGGTGACTCCGGCGGCGACCAGTGCGGCGACACCCGCACCCGCCACGGCTGCCCGTCGCCCGGGTATGCGTCGGTGCTTCAACTCACGTCCTCCTGTGGGGGGACGGTCCGGGAGGTTGTGGGGACCTCACGAACCGGAAGGTGTAAGGCCAGGGGGGCGATGCACGAGAAGAGCCGCACCCGGGCCGGCTGAACGGCGCCCACTCTTCCGAACCCGGCGGGGAGCACACAAGGTCGACTTCAGGACGCGCGCACGACAACGGACGTGCGCCCTCTATGTCCTGACAGGTCATGGACGCGTGGGGCGGTTCGCACTGCAAACGCTACGAACGGGTAACCGGCGGTACGGTCCACACGTTCCGATCGTGGCTCGAATCCGCCCTCCGGGGCCGGATCCGCACGGGACGCGGCGGGCCGGGGAACGCTCCCGCGCCGGTGCCGGCGCGGGCTCCGCCACCGGTCGCCGGGCACGGGCGAGCCCCCGCACGACGGTTGCGTGCGGGGGCTCGTCCTGCTGCCGGCTGCAGGCGCGGGACACGGGGGCCGGTGGCGCGGGCCGGCCCCGGCGGCCGGGTCCTAGTAGAGGCTGACGCCGTAGGCGCTCAGGGCCTCCGTGACCGGCTGGAAGAAGGTCGTGCCACCGGTCCGGCAGTTGCCGCTGCCGCCGGAGGTCAGACCGTACGCGACACCGTTGCTGCCGTAGAGCGAGCCGCCGGAGTCGCCGGGCTCGGCGCAGACCGTGGTCTGGATGAGACCGGAGACGATGTCGCCACCGCCGTAGTTCACGGTCGCGTTGAGCGCGGTGACCCGGCCGCTGTGCGTACCCGTGGTGGAGCCGTCGCGGATGACGGTGGTGCCCACGCTCGGGGTGGCCGCGCGGGTGATGTCCACGCCGTTCGCGGTGCCGGGCCGGGCGACGGAACCGGTGTAGCGCACGATGCCGTAGTCGTTGCCCGGGAAGCTGGTGCCGGCGGTCGTGCCGAGCACCGTGGTGCGGCTGGAGTTGCCGTACCAGGTGCTGGAGCCCTGGGTGCAGTGGCCGGCGGTCAGGAAGTACTCGGTCCCGTTGCTGGCACGGACGTTGAAGCCGAGGGAGCAGCGGCCGGTGCTCGAGTAGATGGCGTCGCCACCCTGGATGAGCTTGCTGAACGTGCCCGGGGTGCGCTTGACGGTGATCGCGTCGGCGTTGTCCCCGGCCTGCTGCTTGATCTTGTTGATCTCGGCCTGGGACACCGTGCTGTCGACGGTGACGAGCACCCGGTTGGTCTTGCTGTCGACGGCCCAGGCGGTGCCCGGGATGTCGGCCTTCAGCACCGAGCCGCTGACGCTCTTGAGCTCGGCGGAGCTGAAGGTGGCGGGGGTCTCGGCCGCGCTCGCGCTGGGGATCGCGATCGCGGCGGCGGCCACGAGTCCGGTGGAGACGGCGATCAGCCGGGTCCGTCTCGAGATGCCGCTCCGGGGGGTGGTGCGCTTGATCCTCACTTCTCGTTCCTCCACAAAGGAAGTAGGGGGCCCTCGTGGGGTTGTGGGCCCGTGAGGCGCAGTCAGGGGGCCCGGCGTCCGGATTCCGAACACGTCGTGCCCCTGACAAGCGCTGTGGGTGAGTATTCGGCCGACCGACCGTTCGGCGCAAGGGTGCCTTTCGGCCGTCGACCTTTGAACCACCTGTGGAGATTTGGCCCGTGACGTGGGGCCGGATAGCCACCGGTATCTGCACCGAAGTCTGCTTCGGAGGTCCCGCGCATGTCCGGAATTCGACCCTCCGGATACCTCGCGCACACCCCGCGCGCCTCTCGCGGACACCTCGCGGCGGCCCGCCCGGGCGCGGCGGCCGCTCAGCAGTCGCAGCCGCAGCCGCAGTCGCCGTCCTCGTTGCAGCAGCCGCAGTTGCAGCACTTGCCGCAGCAGTCGCAGCACTCGCAGCAGTCGCCGCAGTGACTGCACAGACCCTCCTTGCGCTCCCGCGACCAGGGGTCCTCGTAACTGCCGCAGCACAACTGGCAGGTGCAGGCCAGTCCCAGCCACACGGCGCAGCCCGCGAGCAGCCCGCGCCGGTCGCGGCGCGGCGGCCCGGGAGGCAGGGGGGCGCCGGGAGCACCGGGAGTGCCGGGAGCGCCGGGAGGTGCGTAGGGGCCGGGACCGTGGGCACAGGAGACGGTACCGAAGGCACGACGGACGGAGTTGGGCAGTTCATGGACGAGCAGCCGGTGCGCGAGGCCCCCGTCGGCGAACTCCACCTCGCGCAGCGCGAGCCGGATGCCGTGCACCGCGTCGTCGGCGAGCCGGCGGGCCTCCGTGAGCGGGGTGCCGGTGGCGGAGAGGGGGTTCCAGGCGCCCGACGCGGCGTCGGCCTCCCTGTCCTCGACGGCGTCCAGGAGATGCGCGAGGCGTCCGAAGAGGCGGCCCGCCTCGGCGAGCGGCGCGGCGTTGTGCGGCCGGCCGGCGAGCACCGCGGTGTGCGCGAAGGCCGCCGCGGTCGCGGTTTCGGTCGGTTCGGTGACGGCGAGGAGGGGGGTGCCGGGTCCGGCGAGGGCCTCGATGCCGCTCTGCCGGTCCACGGCGTCGACGAGGACGGCGGTGTCGAACCCGACGTCCGCGCCGCTGCGCGCCCCGGCCCGGTCCCAGCCGGCGGCGACCCGGCGCGCGGCGAGCGCCACCGGCCCGCGCGCCAGCAGTCCGTCCCCGTCGGCGACGTGGTCGCGCAGCTTGGCGGAGGCGAGCACCAGCGAGACGGCCGCCGCGAGCCGGGCGCCCTCGCCGTGCGCGACGGAGGCGGTGCGCATCCCGCGCAGCGGGCACGGCCCGGCGGTGCGCCGCCCGGCGCCGGCGCGACCGGCCTGAGCCTCCGTCAGGACGGAGACGAGCAGCCCGTCGTAGTTGGTGACCAGACGCGCGAACTGCCCGTGGTCCCCGCGCAACGCGAGGCACAGCCCGCACAGGTGCGCCGTCCACTGGGCCGTGAGCTTCTCACCGAGCCGGTGCCTGCACGGCCTGACCATTCCGAACACAACGTCCCCCCGTACGGTTGTGCGACCTTGAGCAGGCGCATCGTATCGGCCGCGTTCACCCGTACGCGCCACCCGTCACCCGTACGCGGCGAAGAATCATATTTCACTCACAGTCAGCATCCGTTTACACCAAGACCCTTGGGAAACACGGACTCTCGACGGATCAGCCGTGCACCAGTACCGTCACAAACCCCCCGCTCGGCGTCTATCCACTTGGCGCGTCCTCCGCATCATGGACAACCATAGGGATGCGGAAAGCAAGAAAGACTGCTGTGAGAGGAGGCGTCCATGGGATCGGTACGCAAGGCGAGTGCCTGGCTCGGCCTCGTCGACGACAACGAAGACGAGCGCTACTACGACGACGACTACTCCGACGGGACCGAGCCCGGGGACGCCTGGGTCACCGATCCGCGGGTCAAGGTGGCCTCGGACGTCGCCGAGGAGAGGGGACGCCGCATCGCCACGGTCACCCCGGACGGCTTCCGGGACGCCCGCGCCGTCGGCGAGCTCTTCCGGGACGGGGTTCCGGTCATCATGAACCTCACCGCCATGGACGCCGCCGACGCCAAGCGCGTCGTCGACTTCGCGGCGGGCCTGATCTTCGGCCTGCGCGGTTCCATCGAGCGGGTGTCCAGCCGGGTGTTCCTGCTGAGCCCGTCCGACACCGAGGTCATCAGCGGGGAGCCGGCCGCGCACCGGTCGGACGGCTTCTTCAACCAGAGCTGAGGCGGGGCCGCTCACCGGCCTCCCCGTGGGGGTCCCGGTCGTCCCGGCCTACCGGAACGCGTCGATCCCGGTGAGCGCCTTGCCCAGCACGAGCTGGTGCATCTCGACGGTGCCCTCGTACGTGAGCACCGATTCCAGGTTGGTCGCGTGCCGCATCACCGGGTACTCGAGCGAGATCCCGTTGGCACCGAGGACGGTGCGGGCCGTACGGCAGATGTCGATGGCCTCCCGCACGTTGTTGAGCTTGCCGAAGCTGACCTGCTCGGGACGCAGGCGGCCGGCGTCCATGCGCCGCCCCAGGTGGTGGGCGAGCAGGATCCCCTTGTGCAGTTCGACCGCCATGTCGGCGAGTTTGGCCTGCGTCAGCTGGAACCCGCCGATGGGCCGCCCGAACTGCTCCCGCGACTTCGCGTAGTCGACCGCCGCCTCGAAGCAGCTCCGCGCGGCGCCCATGGCGCCCCAGACGATCCCGTACCGGGCGTGCGAGAGACAGCTGAGCGGCCCCTTGAGCCCGGTCGCCTCGGGCAGGACGGCGTCGGCGGGCAGCCGCACGTCGTCGAGGACCAGCTCGCTGGTGACGGAGGCGCGCAGCGACCACTTGTGCCTGATCTCGGGCGCCGAGAACCCCGCGCTGTCGGTCGGCACCACGAACCCGCGGATGCCGTCGTCGGTCCGCGCCCACACGACGGCGACCCCGGCCACGGAGCCGTTGGTGATCCACGTCTTGCGCCCGGTGAGCACCCAGTCCCCGCCGTCGCGCTTGGCGTACGCGCGCATCGAGGCGGGGTCGGAGCCGTGGTCGGGCTCGGTGAGGCCGAAGCAGCCGATGACCTCGCCGGCGGCCATCCGCGGCAGCCACCGCCGCTTCTGCTCCTCGCTGCCGAACCGGTGGATGGCGTACATCGCGAGGGACCCCTGCACGGAGACCAGCGACCGGATCCCGGAGTCGGCCGCCTCCAGCTCCAGACAGGCGAGCCCGTACTGGACGGCGCTCGCGCCCGCGCAGCCGTAGCCGTCCAGGGACATGCCGAGCGCGCCGATCCCGCCGAGCTCCCGGGCGAGTTCCCGGATGCCCGGCAGCTCGCCCTTCTCGTACCAGTCGGCGACGTACGGCAGCACGCGGTCGGCGGCCCAGGCGCGCACGGTGTCCCGGACGGCCAGGTCCTCCGGCTGGAGGAGGTCGTCGAGGCCGAGGGGGTCGGCCGGGTCGAAGGGGGGCAACTTCGCGGACGCGGACATGGGGCACCCTCCGGGACGCGCCGCCTGGCGCTGCTGATCACGGCTCGGGCCGACGTTACGACGCGCTCCCCCGCGCGTCCACCCCGGCCCGGCGGGCACGGCTCACACCTTCAGCCCGCAGGCGCGGGACTCCGCGGCCTCCCGGGGTGCGGGCACCCCCACGGCGGCCGTCTCGCTCTGCATCGCCCGCGGCAGCCGGAGCGCCATCGCGGCGCCGACCAGCAGCAGGCCCGCGCTCACCAGCAGGGTCACGTGCAGCCCGTGCACGAAGGCGTGGCGCGCCGCCTGGCGCAGGGCGGCCCCGGCGGGTCCGCCGAGCCGGTCGGCCACCTCGTACGCCTCGCCCAGCGAGTGCGAGGCCGCCGAGGACGCCGCCGCGGGCACCCCGGGCACGCCGGCGGTGCCGGGCCCGTAGGCCGCGTTCATCACGCTGCCCAGGAGCGCGATCCCGATGCCGGCGCCCAGCTGGTACGAGGTCTCGCCGATCGCCGCCGCCCCGCCGGCCTGCTGCGGCGGCGCCTCGCTGAGCATCGACTCGTAGGCCCCGAACAGGGTGGTCTCCAGGCCGAGGCCGAGCAGGACGAAGCCCGCGAACAGCAGCGGGGCGTTGTCCTCGCCGCCCATCGCGGTCAGGGACACCACCGCGGCGGCCGTCAGGCAGAAGCCGGAGCAGACCATGCGGCGCGGGCCGAACCGGCGCAGCAGGCGCGCGCCCGCCAGGCCCGCCGCCATCGCCGCGACGGTCAGCGGCAGCAGGCGCAGCCCGGTCTCGAGCGGGGAGAGCCCCAGCACGAGCTGGAGGTACTGCGCGGCGATGAGCTCCAGCCCCACCAGGGCGAGCATCGCCAGCACGATGCACCCCACCGACGTGCTGAACGCCGGCCGCGCGAACATCCGCAGGTCGACCAGGGGGTGCGCCCGGCGGCGCTGCCGGCGGACGAAGACGCACAGCAGCGCCGCGCCCGCGAGCAGCGGCAGCACGGTCCCCGCGCCGGTGACGGTTCCGCCGCCGAGCCGCTTCACCCCGAGGACCGCCGCGAACAGTCCGGCGGCGGCCAGCAGCGCGCCGGCCACGTCCCAGGGGCCGTCGCCGTCGCCCTTCGACTCCGGCAGCAGCATCCGCCCCACCGGCAGGCTGACCAGCATCAGCGGAATGTTGATGAGGAAGACCGAGCCCCACCAGAAGTGCTCCAGCAGGAATCCGCCGAGCAGCGGTCCGACCGCCGCGCCCACCGCGGCGACCGCGCTCCAGATGCCGATGGCCAGCGCCCGTTCGCGCCGGTCCGGGAAGACCTGGCGCAGGATGGACAGCGTCGCGGGCATGATCATCGCGCCGCCGGCACCGAGCAGCGCCCGCGCCGCGATCAGCACCTGGGGGCTGTCCGCGAGGGCCGCCATGCCGGAGGCGACGCCGAACAGGGCGTAGCCGAGCAGGAGCACGCGTCTGCGGCCGACCCGGTCGCCCAGGGTGCCGAACAGGATCAGCAGCGAGGCGCAGACCAGCGGGTAGGAGTCGACGATCCAGAGCAGCTCCACCGCGCCGGGCCTGAGGTCCTCGGTGACGGCGGGGACCGCCACGTGCAGCACGGTGGCGTCGACGGCGACCAGCAGCAGACTGACGCAGAGGACGACGAGCACCAGCCAGCGGTGGGCCCCGGTCCCGGCCGCCCGACCGCGCGGCTCGGCGGAGGCCGTGGTCGTCCCGGACATGTGCGTACCTCCCAGATGTTCCCTCGTCGTCGGTGGGCTCGCGGGGGTGGGGACTCCCCCGGGACCGGCCGGAGCGGAGCGGTGGTCTCCGGCGCGCGGGACGGACGGCGAGTGACACGTCAGCGTACGCGAGTGCGTGCCGGGATCGAGTGGCGGGCCTCTCACCCGTGCGGCCGACCGGTGTGGCGTGCACCACTTCCTTCCGGGTTCCCCCGAGGTTCCTCCGGGGTTCCTGCGGGGTTCCTCCGGGGTGCGCACCGTCCGCCGGGCGGCCCGGTGCGGGGCCCGGTCGATAATCGGGCCCGTGACCGATCTCGACACGCGCGCCGGGGCGGCCCGCCGCGGAGCGCTGCGCCGGGCCGCCCCGGCGCTCCTCGGGTACGCGGCTGTGCGCGCCCTGGGCCTGGTCGTCCTGGCCGTGTGGAGCCAGGCGCGCGGCAAGGACGCGTACACCCTGCTGACCGCCCGCTGGGACGCGCTCTGGTACGCGAGGGTGGCCGAGTCCGGTTACGGCTACGAGGTACGGCTGCCGAACGGCGACGTGCACTCCGATCTGGCGTTCTTCCCCCTGCTCCCCTGGCTGGAACGGCTCGTGGCGGCGGTGTCCCCGCTGTCGTACGCCGACGGGGGCTTCGTCGTCGCCCTGTCCGCCTCGCTCGCCGCGGCCTGGGGGGTCTTCGCGGTGACCGACCACGTGTACGGGCCCCGGGCCGGGGTGTGCGCGGTGCTGCTGTGGGCGGTGCTTCCGGTCGGGATCGTGCAGTCGATGGCGTACAGCGAGTCCCTGTTCACCGCGCTCGCCGCGTGGTCGCTGTACGCCGTGCTGACGGGCCGCTGGGTGACGGCGGGTGTCCTGGCGGGCCTGGCCGGGCTGACCCGGCCGGTGGGACTGGCGGTGGTCGCGGCGGTCTGGGCGGCGGGGGCCGCCTCGTTCGTGCGGGACCGCAGCGCGCCCGTGCCGCACGGCGCGCGCACCGGATCGAGCGCCCCCGGCGGCCCGGAACGCCGGCGCGCCACGGCACCGGACGGCGCGCACCCCCCGGCGAGCGCCCCGGTCACCGGCGCGGGCGCCGTCCCCGGGCTCCTCCCCCGCCGGGCCCTCGGCCTGCTCCTCGCCCCCCTCGGCGCCGCCGGTTACGTTCTGTGGGTGGGGCACCGGACCGGAAACGGGCCGCTGGGGTATCTCGACGTACAGGCCGGATGGCGGAACGGGTTCGACGGGGGGTACGCCTTCGCCCGCTTCGTCGCCGGGAAGTTCACGTCGCTCCCGTCCGTCCCGGCGGGGCTCGGACTGACGCTCGGGGTCGGTCTGGTGGTGTGGCTGTACGTGGTCTGCGTACGGCAGCGGCAGCCGCTGCCGCTGCTGGTGTACGCCGGGACCGTCGTCGCGCTCGCCCTGTGCGCGTCGAGCTACTTCGGCTCCAAGCCGCGTCTGCTGCTGCCCGCCTTCCCCCTGCTGCTGCCCCTCGCCCTGGCCCTGGCCCGGCTGCGCACCCGCAGGTCGGCGCTGGTCGTCGGGGTGGCCGCGGCGGCTTCGGCGGTGTACGGCGCCCTCTGGCTGAACGGATCCGGCCCGCCCTGACCCGCCCCGCTCCGCCCGGACGGCCGATGAGCACCGGGAAAATTCCGCGCCAGCCCCCGGTGAACGAATTCGAAAGCACAATAAAATCCTCCTCCGAATGATCAAAGGAATTGAAGGCCGCAGCAGCCGGGGAATTGCAGATTCGCTGGAGATAAACGCGCGCCTGAGAGGAATGCCACATCACATCGTCATCACGGAGCCGCTGATTCGGCAGGGATCCCCACTCACTCGCTGTAACGTCGATTGGGTGCGTACCAAACGGAAGCCCACCCGTCTGGACCGGGTGTTCTCGAGGCTGGACCGGGAGCCGGAACGACCGGCTCACGTCGGCGTGCCGCGCATGAGCCGGCACCGGACGGTGCTCTTCGGCGCCACCCTGGCCTTCTACCTGGCGATCGTGTGGGCCGTGGTGATCACCTCCTGGCTGGTCCGGCTGGACTGGCGGGTGATGTTCTTCCGCCCCTACCAGCAGTGGCCCGAGCTCCACGCCTTCGTCGACTACTACGTGGTGCTCGGCCAGCGCGGCCCGACCGCCGTGATGGTCGCGGCCTGGCTGGGCTGGCGTTCCTGGCGGCAGCACACGCTGCGCCCGCTGCTCGCCCTCGGCGTCTCCCTGCTGCTGCTGAACGTCACCGTCGGTGCCGCGAAGTACGGCATGGGGCGGCTCGGGCCGCACTACGCGACCGAGATCGGCTCGAACGAGATGTGGCTCGGCGGCGATATATTTCCCAGCGGCCACACCGCGAACGCCGTGGTGACCTGGGGGATCCTGGCCTACCTGGCCTCCACCGAGAGAGCCCGCCGCTGGCTGTCCGCCCTGTCCGCGGTGACCTCGCTCGGCGTGGGGCTGTCCACCGTCTACATCGGTACGCACTGGCTGAGCGATGTCCTGCTGGGCTGGGCCGCGGGCCTGCTGATCCTGCTCGCGCTGCCCTGGTTCGAGCCGCTGATCGCCCGCGTCGAGACCCGGATCCTCGACCTGCGCCACCGCCGGCAGGAGCGCCGCAGACGTACGGCGCCGGCGGCGGTGCGGCCGGCGCCGGTCGTGCTGGGACCGCTCACCGACCGCGAGGAGACCGCGGCCCCCGAGCCGGTCCCCACCGGCCGCGCGGCCTCCCGTTCGCACGCCTACCTGGCGCCCGGCCCGCACACGACCCGCGCGGAGCGCTCCCCGGTCACCCCGGGGGGCAGCCGCCGCCCCCAGCACGCGGAGCGGCACCCGCGCGGCACCACGCCGGCGGCCCGCTCCTGACGGACGGCGCCCCGCGGTACGCACACCCCGGGCCCCGGTTCCACCGCGGAACCGGGGCCCGGGCGGTGTCTCAGCCCTTCCAGGCGCGCGCCACCCGGCCGCCCCTCACCTCGAAGTTCAGCCGGCCCGCGCGGTACTCCATGGTGATGATCGCCCCCGGGGGCAGCGCCCGCACCGTCGACCAGCCGCGCTCGCGCGCGAGGTGCTCGGCCCGGTCGGCGGCGAGGCCGACGTAGGCGTCCGGACTGTCGTGGGGCTCCGCGGAGGGCGTCGGGATGGGTGCCATACGGCCACGCTATGCCCTGCCCGGTGCGCGGGGAAGTCCACCCCGGGAACGCCGGTCCCCGTCCTCTCGCGGTCACGCTTTCGTCACAGATGCGCGACAGACGTTTATGCCGACGTACGTCACCCGAACGGGCGGTTCCGTACTTCTTTCGCAGGCATTCGAACGCAATTCCCGCGTGTCACGCCCTGACCGCGATCGACCCCGGCGGAAAGTTCCGGGGAACGCGTCCCGGGACCCCCTTCGCTTTCACCGCCGTGTGCGATCACGGAAGCCGATGCGCACAGAAAACACTCGGATCCGCCACACAATCCGCCACGCCCTCTGTCGGAGCGCGCGCAGGGGCGAGCATCATGGCGTGGGCCCGGGGCAGGCGGGGCACGGGCCCGGGCGGGCCCGGTGCGCGACGAGCGAAGGGGCGAGCGATGGGGACGCAGACCGTGCGGGCGGCGACGCGACCGGCGCGTCGGCGGCGGGGCGGGCGGGTGGTGATCGACTGGCTGACCACCACCGACCACAAGAAGATCGGCCACCTGTACCTGATCACGTCGTTCGTGTTCTTCCTGATCGCCGGCGCGATGGCCCTGGTGATGCGCGCCGAACTGGCCCGGCCCGGACTGCAGATCGTCGACAACCAGCAGTTCAACCAGATGTTCACGCTACACGGCACGATCATGCTGCTGCTGTTCGCGACCCCCAGCTTCGCGGGGTTCGCCAACGAGCTGGTGCCGCTGCAGATCGGCGCGCCCGACGTCGCCTTCCCCCGGCTGAACATGTTCTCGTACTGGCTGTTCCTGCTCGGCGGCCTGATCGTGCTGGGCTCGCTGCTGGTGACCGGGGGCCCGGCGGCCTTCGGCTGGTTCGCCTACGCGCCGCTGAACAGCGCGCAGTACTCGCCCGGCCTGGGGCCGGACCTGTGGATCATGGGGCTGGCCCTGTCCGGGTTCGGCACGATCCTCGGCGCGGTCAACTTCATCACCACCATCGTCGGGATGCGCGCCCCCGGCATGACGATGTTCCGGATGCCGCTGTTCACCTGGAACACGCTGTTCACGTCGATCCTGATCCTGCTGGCCTTCCCGGTGCTCGCGGCGGCGCTGCTGGTGCTGGAGGCGGACCGGCGGTTCGGCTCGCAGGTCTTCGCCCCGGCGAACGGCGGGGCGATCCTGTGGCAGCACCTGTTCTGGTTCTTCGGGCATCCCGAGGTCTACATCATCGCGCTGCCGTTCTTCGGCATCGTCACGGAGATCATCCCGGTCTTCAGCCGCAAGCCGCTGTTCGGTTACCTGACGCTGGTCGGCGCGACCATGGCCATCACCGGACTGTCGGTCGTGGTGTGGGCGCACCACATGTTCGCCACCGGCGCGGTGCTGCTGCCGTTCTTCTCCTTCATGAGCTTCCTGATCGCCGTGCCGACGGGGGTGAAGTTCTTCAACTGGACCGGCACCATGCTCAAGGGCTCGCTCTCCTTCGAGACGCCGATGCTGTGGGCCACCGGGTTCCTGGTGTCGTTCCTGTTCGGCGGGCTGACCGGGGTGCTGCTGGCGTCGCCGCCGCTGGACTTCCACGTCACGGACACGTACTTCGTCGTCGCGCACTTCCACTACGTGGTCTTCGGCACCGTCGTCTTCGCGACCTTCGCCGGGTTCTACTTCTGGTGGCCGAAGTTCACCGGGAGGATGCTCGACGAACGGCTCGGCAAGATCCAGTTCTGGACGCTGTTCACCGGCTTCCACACCACGTTCCTGGTGCAGCACTGGCTGGGCGCCGAGGGCATGCCCCGCCGGTACGCGGACTACCTGGCGGCCGACGGGTTCACCGCGCTCAACACCGTCTCGACCGTCGGCGCGTTCCTGCTCGGCATCTCGACGCTGCCGTTCCTCTACAACGTCTGGAAGACGGCCAGGTACGGCGAGAAGGTCGGGGCCGACGACCCCTGGGGCTGGGGCCGCTCGCTGGAGTGGGCGACCTCCTGCCCGCCGCCCCGGCACAACTTCGTCACGCTGCCCCGGGTCCGTTCGGAGTCGCCGGCGTTCGACCTGAACCACCCCGAGTACGCGGCCGTGACGCCCCAGCCCGAGCCGGAGGGCGAGCAAGCCGGGCGCGAGCCGTCCTGACGGCGTCGGCGGAGCGGCGGCACGCCGGGCGCCCGTGGCGCCCCGGACGCCCCGGGCCCCGTCCGGTCGGCCGGACCGGACGGGACGCGTCCCTGGCGGGGGGCGGCTCAGAGGTCGAGCCGCAGCCCGGGCACGATCAGGTCGGGATCGGCCCCGACGGCGCTCCTGTTGGCGGCGTAGAGGTGCTGCCAGGTGGTGCCGTGCCGGGCGGCGATACCGCTCAGCGTGTCCCCCGCGCGGACGGTGTAGTCGCCGCGGGAGGCGCTCCGGTCCACGCGCCCTGCCGGAGGCGCCGGCGCCTCCGAGCGCTTCGAGGGCTTCGCCGCGTCCGACGCGTTCGCGGGCCCCGACGCCTTCGAGGACTTCGAGGACTTCGGCGGGGTCTCTCCCGCGATCACCGGGCCCGCGGCGGGCGCGCTCCCGGACGCCCCCGCGCGTGCCGAGCAGGTCGGCCAGGCGCCCCACCCCTGGGCCCGCTGGACCTTCGCGGCGACGGCGATCTGCTGGGCCCTGGTGGCCCGGTCGGCCGTCGGCGCGTAGGCCGTGCCGCCGTAGGCGCGCCAGGTGGAGGCGGAGAACTGGAGTCCGCCGTAGTAGCCGTTGCCGGTGTTGATGTGCCAGTCGCCGCCGCTCTCGCACTGCGCGATGCGGTCCCACACCCCGCCGTCCGCCGCCGTGGCGGTGCCGGTGGCGGCCAGCAGTCCGAGGGGCGCGAGCAGGGCGGCGCCGGCCAGGACCGCCGTCGTACGGGTCTTCCGAGCGGTGGGGCGGGTGTTATCGGCACATGCGGACATGGAGGTCCCTTCCGGACGACCCGGGGTCCCCGGGGCGGAACGCCGCTCGGCGCGCCGTGGGACGCGGGAGCCGCGCTCGCCCCGTCCGCCTTCGGGTCGTGCGGTGGTCGTGCTGCGGTGCGGTCGGCGGACGTACCCGGGCGGTGCTCGGTGCACACGGCGGAGGAATGTAGGGAGCCCGCGGCGTCCGGTTCAACCAACTCATCGTCGTGCCAGGCCAGTTCGTCATTACCCCGGGTATCGGCGATTTCCGGACACCCACTTCATTCGCTGATTTCCGGATTTTTCTGCCCGTCCACCCGGTGATCTGTGAGCCACTTCACCCCATCAACGGCATTGACTGCGAAGGTAGTTGACGGTGAGTGCCCGGTTCCGGGCCGGACGTGACCGTGTGCGTCGGATGGTTCGATTCCGTTCGTCCCGGGGCGTGACTCCCGCCACAGATCCGCCGTTGTCTTCTTCATGAGCCGGGGAGCCGCCCGGACCACGGGCCGGGAGCCACCCGGCCTCGCCACGCACCGCATCCCGAGGGAGCCACCCGTGCCGCGCATGCTCGACGTCAGCGACGAGGTACGCGCCGAGATCGGCGACGAAGAAGCCGACCGCCTGCTCGCCGGAGATTCCGCCCCGGGCGGTTACGACTGCACCTCCTGCCGCACCCCGGGCGACCCGGGGCAGGAACGCACCAGCACCGTCCTGTTCGTCGGGGACGAGACCGCCGTCCTCGCCTTCGCCCACGCCACCTGCCTGCCCTCGCAGGTCGTCCAGGTCACCGAGGAGCAGCTCCAGGGCGCCGTGCGGGCCATCGGCGGCGACACCGCCGCTCCGGGACCGGAGAGGACCGCGCCCGAGCAGGCCGTGCTCGGGGTGACCAGCGGGCTGGTCCTGATCGCCGGGGAACTGCACCCGGCGCTGGTCGTGGAACCGACCGCACCGGTCGCGCGGCCCGGATCGCTCGGCACGGGCGACGACTTCCTGCCGCTGCTCATCGAGCAGGGCTTCATGCCGCTGACCGAGCTGTCGGCCGTGCCGCCGGTGCTGCACGGCTGGTCGGTGCTGCTCGCCGCGGGGCAGCTGCACGCCGTGCTCCAGCCGAACCCGAACGGCGGCCGGCCGGTGGCCTGGTGGCAGGCGCACCAGCCGCTCCAGGTCACCGAGGGCTGGCGGGCGGCCGCCGGCAAGCACCAGCAGGTGCTGATGTTCGCGGCCCCGGTCGGCTCGATCGGCCGCCAGCCGCGCGAGGACCTGCTGCGCGACGCGCTGGACAAGGCGGCGGCCGGCGGGAAGCTGGTCGCCGCGACACTGCCGCTCGCCGGCATCTGACCGACGCGCGACCGGCAAAAGCCGCACGGGGGCCGCATCCCTTGCGTCACGGGGTCGTTTGGACATACGTGCACGCATACGACGTTCCTCGCCGCCAGTCCCTCGCCTCGGTTCCCGCCTCCGGGCGCCCGGCTCAGGGTTCCCGGGGCGGCCTCTCGGCCACGCCGATCTACGACGCCCTCTACACCGAGTACGTCAAGTCCTTCCGCGCGCTGCCGGGTGACCGCAGCGGCGAGGAGGACCTGGGCTTCACCGCCTTCGGGAACATTCCCCGCGGTACCGGGTCGTCCGGCGCCTCCCCCGGGAGCGGTGCGTACGGCGCGGCGGCGGGCAGCACCCGCCAGGGCACCGGACAGCAGCCGCAGTGGCAGCGCGTCGGGGCGGTCGGCCGGCACTCCGCCGCCGGGATGCGGCACGTGCCGGCCGGGCTGCCGCCGGCCCCGCGTAGAGGTGCCTGACCGCGCACGGTGACGGGGGGGGGGGGGGGGGGGGGGGGGGGGGGGGGGGGGGGGGGGGGGGGGGGGGGGGGGGGGGGGGGGGGGGGGGGGGGGTTGGGGGGTGGGGGGGGGGGGGGGGGGGGGGGGGGGGGGCCGGGAT
>NZ_JBVITR010000031.1:74482-84991 GCF_055574875.1 Streptomyces sp. NPDC034670 | reverse complement strand
CCCGCTCACCCTCCACCCCCCCCCCCCCCCCCCTCACCCCCCCCCCCCCCCCCCCCCCCCCCCCCCCCCCCCCCCCCCCCCCCCCCCCCCCCCCCCCCCCCCCCCGGGGACGCGTCACACGGGGGTCAGGTCACTTCGCGGTGAGCTCCTGCGCCACCAGCTCCGCGATCTGCACGGCGTTCAGCGCCGCGCCCTTGCGGAGGTTGTCGTTGGAGAGGAACAGGGCCAGGCCGTGGTCCACCGTCTCGTCGCGGCGGATGCGGCCCACGTAGGACGGGTCCTGGCCGGCGGCCTGCAGCGGGGTGGGGATGTCGGTGAGGACGACCCCGGGGGCCTCGGCCAGCAGCTCGGTCGCGCGCTCGGGGCTGATCGGGCGGGCGAAGCGGGCGTTGACCTGGAGGGAGTGACCGGAGAAGACCGGGACGCGCACACAGGTGCCGGAGACCTTGAGGCCGGGGATCTCCAGGATCTTGCGGGACTCGTGGCGCAGCTTCTGCTCCTCGTCGGTCTCGTTCAGACCGTCGTCGACGAGGTTGCCGGCGAAGGGCAGCACGTTGAAGGCGATGGGGCGCTGGTAGACGTCGGGCTCGGGGAAGTCGACCGCCGAGCCGTCGTGGACCAGCTCGTCGGCCTCGTCGACCACCTTCCGGGTCTGGCCGTGCAGCTCCGCGACGCCCGCGAGACCCGAGCCGGACACCGCCTGGTAGGTGGCGACGACCAGGGCTTCCAGGCCCGCCTCCGCGTGCAGCGGACGCAGGACCGGCATCGCGGCCATCGTCGTGCAGTTCGGGTTGGCGATGATGCCCTTGGGGCGGTCGGCGATCGCGTGCGGGTTCACCTCGGCGACGACGAGGGGGACCTCGGGGTCCCTGCGCCAGGCGGAGGAGTTGTCGATCACGACCGCGCCCTGCGCGGCGACCTTCTCGGCCAGCGCCTTCGAGGTCGCGCCGCCCGCGGAGAACAGCACGATGTCCAGGCCGGTGTAGTCGGCGGCCGACGCGTCCTCCACCGTCACGCCGTCCAGTTCCGTGCCCGCCGAGCGGGCCGAGGCGAACAGGCGCAGCTCGGTGACCGGGAAGTTCCGCTCCTTGAGGATCCTGCGCATGACCGTGCCCACCTGACCGGTGGCTCCGACGATTCCGACCCTCACGGCGACTCCCTACTGTCCTGATACGTACCTGATTGCGTGGCCGAGGCTCTTCCATGATGCGGCCGACCACGGCCCGCCTGTCCAATTCTTTGCGGCCCCTGCCCGCCAAGTGGGACGGACCGGCCGCGACCCCTGGTTGCGGACCTCCGGCCGCAACCGTCCTGAACTGCAGGAATTCAGCCTCCGGGGCCCCCGGACCGCAAGGTCCCCTGCCCGGTCGGTCTCCGGCCACACGGAGATGTGACGTACGCCTCGGCGGTCCCCGCAGGACCCGGATGAACGTTCCGGGCGGCAGCGGCGTCGTGGGGGAAAGTCGTGGGGGAAATCAGGGCGAGGAGGGCCGGTGCCGTTCGGACGCGTCCGGTGCGGCGGCCGACCGGGCGGTGGCGGCCCCGGGCTCCGCGGCCGACCGGGAGGAGGCCGGTGCCGCCTTCGGCAACCCCCGCCACCTCACCTGCGCCCGCCACCTCACCTGCGCCCGCCACCTCGCCTGCGCCCGCCTCGTCGCCGAGGGCACCGTCCTGGCGGTGCGGCCGGTGCCGGGCGCCGGCCGGGAGCGGATCGCGCTCGCGGTGACCCGCGTCCACCGGGGCGACGACGGGGACCGGGTCGCCTTCGTGCTGGACGCGACCGGGTGATGGTCGGCCTGCCCCCCGGGGGCGACCACCCGGACACGGTGATCGTGGGGGAGGAGGCCATCGCCCCCGAGCGGGCCCGGATCCTCGCCGCGCCCCCCGAGGCGCGCACCCCGGGCTGCGACTGAACGAGACGGCACCCAGGGGGACGACGGCACCCGGCGGGACGACGGCACACGGCGAGGGGGCGGGCGCCCGTACGGACGCCCGCCCCCTGGTGTGCCGGCCGCTGCCTTACGGAACGACCTTCTCGATCGCCACGCTGCCGACGCCCGCGACCGTGCCGCGCGCGTTGACCAGCTGGACCTGCCCGAAGAACGCACGGCCCTCGGGAGCCGCCGCGGCGGCGGTGACCTGGCCGGAGACGGTGGCCGAGGCACCGGTGCCGAGCTTCACCGGCGCGGAGCCGTCGACGGTGACGGTGCCGAGCGAGGCGGAGAAGAACACGTCCCGGTAGTCGTAGTCCGTGGAACCGGCCGGGACGGAGTAGCCCACGACCTCTACCGTGTACGTGCCGGCGGCGGGCTTGGCGAGGGACACCGACTCCTCCGAGTCGCCGTCGGCGGACTGGGCGACCCGCTTGCCGCTCTGGTCGTAGACCGCCAGGTCCAGGTCGGCGGCGGCGTCGGTGACGTTGCCGATGGCCACGTCGAGCGACTCGGCGCCCTCGGGCACCTCCACCGTGGTGGTGTGCGTCTCACCGGTGCGGATGGCCGGCCGGTCGGTCCTGGACGAGCCGAGCGGGCCGCCCACCAGCTTGCCGTCCAGGGCGGCGAACCCGTTCGTCACCTTCCAGGAGACGGCGGCGGGGGCGCCGACCTTCGCCTCGGACACGGTCACGGTCTCCGGGTCGAAGGCCGCGCCGAGGACGGCGACGTCCAGCTTGTACGGGTTGTCGAGCAGCGGCGAGGTGCGGCGCGACTCGACCTCGATCTCCCAGACGCCCGGCTGCGGGTTCGGGTACGACCGCAGGTCGGGGCGGCAGGTGTTGGCCGGGTTGGTGTAGTTCGGGTAGCAGTTGACCGTCGACGTCGGGTCCGACGGGACGCCGTACGGGTGGATGGCGACGAACCGGGTCTGGCTGGTGTCCTTCAGCCCGCTCAGCCCGATCTCCAGCGTCTTCGCGCCCTCGGGCACCGTGACGAAGTAGGAGGTGGTGCTGTTGCGCTGCACCGTCCCCTTGGCGGAGAAGGTGTGCTTCAGCGGGGCGGAGACGACCACGGTGGTCAGGACCTGCCGGTCCACGCCCTTGGTGCGCGGGTCGTCGACCTCGAGGATCGCGCTCTTGAGGCCGGCCGAGCCGGGCGCGGCCTGGACCTTGACGGTGACCGGCTTGTTCAGCGGCAGCGCGACGCTCCTGCCGCCGACGATGCGGAAGGTGCCGCCGGCGTTGTTCTCGAGGCCGAGGGTGTGCCGGACCGCGCGGTCGGGGCCGGACGTACGGGTGAGGGTGATGTCGTACGTCTTCTTCTGGCCGGCCTTGAGGCCGCCCTCGCGGTCGTAGAGGCCGGTGCCGAAGCCGGGGGTCTTCAGGAACTGGTCGATCGCGGTGTCGACCGGCGCCTTGACCTCGTACGTGTGCGCGGTGGCGCCGCCGCGGATCGCCTTCCAGGCGTCCTCGATGTCGATGAGGCCGGCGCCCTCCTCGTAGGCCTGCACCCCGCTGATGTGGTCGGCGGTGGAGGTGAGGGCGGTGCGCAGCTTCGCGGGCGTCAGGTCGATGCCCTTCTGCTTCGCCGCCGACAGCAGCAGCGCGGCGGCGCCGGCGGCCTGCGGGGAGGCCATCGAGGTGCCCTGGAGCATGCCGTAGCCGGCCGGGAGGCCATAGCCCGCCTCGGCGACCGGGGCGCCCGGGATCCAGGTCTGGATGGTGTTGATCGCGGCGCCGGGCGCGACCAGCGTCGGCGTGAAGCCGCCGTCCTCACGCGGACCGCGCGAGGAGAACGGCATCATGGCGTACTTCTTCTGCACCGCGGAGCCGTAGTTGGCGGCCCAGGTCTCCTTGGAGATGCTGGCGCCGACCGAGATGACCTTGTCGGCGAGCGAGGGGTCGCCGATGGTGTTGGCGCCGGGGCCGGAGTTGCCCGCGGAGATCACCAGCTGGACGCCGTAGGTGTCGATCAGGCGGGTGTAGAGCTCGGCGCGGGCGTTGTTGCCGTCGTTCAGCGCCGGCAGGCCGCCGATGGACATGTTGACGATGTCCACGCCGCGGTTGGCGACGAGGTCGATCATGCCCTCGGTGAGCGCGACGCTGGTGCAGCCGCCGCTCCAGGTGCAGGCGCGGGAGGAGACGATCTTCGCGCCGGGGGCGGCGCCGTTCATCTTCCCGCCGAACAGGCCGTGGGCGGCGGTGATGCCGGCGACGTGCGAGCCGTGCGAGCCCTCGATGACGCCGATGTTGACGAAGTCGGCCTTCTTGCCGATCCAGTCGCCCCCGTAGGGGTCCATCGGGACGTCCTTGCGGATCTCCACGACGAACGGCTGGCGCTCGACGACGTCGGTCTTCGGGTCGTCGGTGCCGAAGTACCCGATCTGGAAGCCGTCCTTGTACGGCTTCATCGGGGTGTCGTCGGAGAAGTCGAAGTTGTTGTTCAGGTCGACGCGGACCGTGCCGGCCTCGGGGTCGTAGAGCACGCCCCAGGAGTCGGTGGTGTCGCCGTCGCGGTTGGCGTCGCCGCCCGCGTCGCCGCCGGTGGTGTACGACTCCAGGAAGGTGCTGATCCGGTACGAGCCGGCCGGGGCCTTCCAGGTCCTGCCGCCGTGGGTGAAGGTCCCCCCGGAGACGGAGGAGACCATCGGGCGCCAGGTCTGGTCGCCGTCCACGATCGGGTCGGTCGCCGTCACCCAGTCGACGATCTTGCGCTCGCCGGTGGTGGTCTTCTGCAGCGCCGGGTGGCCGAGGTCGACACCGGAGTCGAGGATGCCGATGGTGATGCCGCGGCCGTCCGCCTTCGGGTTGTCCTTGACGAAGTCGACCGCGCCGGTCTCGAAGGACGGGTTGTACGGGTTCTTCGCGGGGGTCCGCCTGTCGGGGGCCGGGTAGGAGGTGCCGCCCTTGTCCGCCTTGCCGCTCGCGCCCCTGGTGGTGTCCGCGCCCGGCGTCGGGTCGTCCAGCGGGATCTCCTCGAGCAGGTCGATGCCGTGCACGGAGGAGAGCTTGGCGGCGGCGGCGATGGCCGCGTCCGCCTGGGCGGTGGGGACGGTGGCGCGGACGTAGCCGAGCGCGTCGTGGGTCCGGCCGACCGAGCCGCCCTTGACCGCGTCCAGCTGCCCGGCGACCTGCTCGGTCTTCCCGGGCGCGGTGGCGATCATCATCGTGACGTGCTTGGCGCCGTCGGCCTTGGCCTCGGCGAGCAGGTCCGCGTCCTTGGAACCGAGCTTGTCGTGCGCGGACTTGACGTCACCGTCGACGGGCGCGGCCGGCGGCGCGTCGGCGGCGAGGGCCAGGGGGACCGGTCCGGCCGCGGAGAGCGCGGCGACGAGACCGGCGGCCACGGCGATGCGGGCCACGCGTCTCGTGCCCGCTATCGGCTCGCGCTGGGAGGTGTGGGTCATCGGCATCCCTCGGAGGTAGGGAACGGTCGTGGAGCGACCGGAGCCGATCGGCCCTGGTCGCAACGGTCCGGAAGGTGATCCCGGACGATCGCCGAGCCTTACGCAAGGGACTGATGTTTGGGGAGGGTTGACCGAATCGCAATGGACGTATGGGGAAAACCCCCGGTGCCCTTTTGGGGAGATGGCGCGCGAAGGCGACAAGTCACCCGGCCGGGGGCGGGGTGGTCCGGCCGGACGGCGCCCGTCCGTTGCGCGGGCGTCCCCCGGGCGCCCGTCAGGCGTCCTTCGTGCGCGCGTAGTGGCGGGACGCCTTCGCCCGGTTGCCGCAGGCCGCCATGGAGCACCAGCGGCGGGTGCCGTTGCGCGAGGTGTCGAAGAAGTGCAGGACGCACGCCTCGTGGGCGCAGCGGCGGATCCGGTCGGGCGCGGTGCCGAGCAGCCGGAGGTAGTCGCGGGCGGCGAGCCAGGCGGGGCCCCAGGACGGGTCGTCGAACTCGGGCCGCTCGCCGGGCCCGTCCGGCGTGAGCGTGACCCTGATCCGTCCGTGGGCGAGCACGGCGTCGACCGCCTCCACGCCCTCGCCCGGCGCCCCGTCGACCGCCCTGCCCAGGGCGTCCCGCGCCCGGAGGGTGTGCCGCAGGGTCGCCGCGTCGGCGGTGAACCGGTCCTCCAGCCCGTGGGCGCCGAGCCACACGGCGAGCCCGTCGGTGTCGGTGAGCAGGTCCCGCGCGGCGCCCTCCTGCACCCACCGGGTGTTGAGCAGGTCGAGCGAGAGCGGCTCGCCGGTGAGCGGACGCGGGTCGACGCGGTCCCGGTCGGACATGGCGGACTCCCTTCCGTGCTAACCGGTCAAGAGTACGTGACCGGTTGACGGCTTCCGGGCCTAACCAGTAACGTCACTTTCACTGGTTAGGTCCCCGCTTCCGCGGGGCCGGCGAAAGGACTGTCATGACCCTGCGCCCCGGCCACACCGGCCTGAACGTCACCGACCTCGACCGCTCGCTCGCCTTCTACCGCGACGTCCTCGGCTTCTCCCTGATCGGTGAGGGCAAGGAGGACGGCGGGCGCTACGCGTTCCTGGGCGACGGCGAGCGCCTCCTGCTCACGCTCTGGCAGCAGGCGGAGCGGCCGTACGACGGCACCCGCGCCGGACTGCACCACCTCGCCTTCGAGGCGGACTCGATCGAGCGGGTCAGGGAGTACGAGGCGGCCCTGCGCGCCCACGGCACCGCCTTCGCCCACGAGGGTGTCGTCGCCCACGGCGAGGGCGCGGCGTCCGGCGGCATCTTCTTCCACGACCCGGACGGGACGCGCCTGGAGATCTCGGCGCCGAGCGGCGCCGAAGGCGCTCCCGCGCCCCACGGGTCCGCTCCGACCTGCGGCTTCTTCTAGCCGTGGAGACGACCACGAGCGTGTACCACGCGGGCTCGCGCGCCGTGCAGGACCGGGTGGGCGTCCGCGGGGCCGCCGACCGCGTCGGCCGGTCCGTCGGGCACGGCATCAAACCGGTGGCGGCGGCCTTCCTGGAGCGCCAGCCGCTGCTGGTGGTCGGCGCCGCCGCCCCGGAGACCGGCAGGGTGTGGGCCTCCCCGCTCACCGGCGCCCCCGGCTTCGTGCGCGCCACGGGCCCGCGGCAGGTGTCGGTCACCGGCGGGCCCCGCCCGTCGGACCCGCTGGCCACGGCCCTCGCCACCGGCGGGACCCCCGTCGGCACCATCGCCCTGGACCCGCGCACCCGCCGCCGCATGCGCCTGAACGGCCGCGCGCGCCCCACGCCCCGGGGCTTCGCGGTCGAGGCGGACCGGGTGTTCGCCAACTGCCCCAAGTACCTGCAGAAGCGCGACGCGTACGAGGCGGTCGCCGACCGCGAACCGGGCGAGACCCGCCGCACCCGCCGTCTCACCGGCGCGCAGCGGGCGTTCGTGGACTCGGCCGACACCTTCTTCGTCGCCACCGTCCACGGGGACGGCGCCGAGGCCAGCCACCGGGGCGGCAACCCCGGTTTCGTCCGGGCCGTCTCCCCGACCGAGCTGACCTGGCGCGACTACCCGGGCAACGCCATGTTCCTCACCCTCGGCAACCTGGCCGCGGACCCCCGGGCGGGACTGCTCTTCCTGGACTGGACGACGGGGGCGACCCTGCTGCTCACCGGCGAGGCGCACACCGCGTTCGCGCCCGACGGCGAGCGCCGGGTCCACTTCACCGTCACGGAGGCCCTGGACACCCCGCGCGCCGTGCCGCTGCGCTGGTCCGCCCCCGCGTACTCACCCGCCAATCCGGTGCCGCCGGGGTGACGTTCCGGACACGGGGGCGTCCGGGGCGGCGGAGCCGCCGGCGGGGAAGGGCGGAAACCGGTCGACCACCGTGACCGGAGCAACCCCGGCGGCCCCGCCCGGGGTCTTCCTCCTCACGATCACACACGATCACGGCGGTCGGACGAGGGACGGGAGGCACGGGCGTGCGGATGCGGATGCGGACGACGGCGGTGGCAGCGGTGGCGGTGGCCCTCTCGGCGGCCCTGGCGGCCCCCGCAGCGGCGGCGCCCCCGGCACCCGGGGCCGGGACGGGGGGCGCCGCCGGCGGCGACCACCCGGCGACCCGTCAGGCGCTGCGGGACGCGGTCGCCGCCGGTGTGCCCGGGGTGACGGCGACGGCGTGGGACCGGCGGGGCGCCTGGTCGGCGACCGCCGGAGTGGGCGACCTCCGCACGGGGCGGGAGCGCTCCCCGCGCGACCACTACCGGATCGGCAGCGTCACCAAGACCTTCGTGGCGACGGTGGTGCTGCAACTGGAGGCGGAGGGCGCGCTGTCCCTGGACGACACCGTCGACACCTGGCTGCCCGGCCTGGTGACCGGCAACGGCCACGACGGCACCCGGATCACCCTGCGGCAGCTGCTGAACCACACCAGCGGCGTCTTCGACTACACGTCCGACGAGGACTACCGGCGGACGTACTCCACGCAGGAGGGCTTCTTCGCGCACCGCTACGACACCCGGGCCCCGGAGGACCTGGTGCGGGTCGCCCTGGCCCACGAACCGTACTTCGAGCCCGGCGCCCCCGGGAGGTGGGAGTACTCCAACACCAACTACGTCCTGGCCGCCCTGGTGATCGAGAAGGCCACCGGCCGCCCCTACGGGGAGGAGGTCCGCCGGCGCGTCATCGAACCCCTGCGCCTGACCGCCACCTCGGTCCCCGGCACCCGCGTCTCCCTGCCCCGGCCCAGCAGCCGCGCCTACTCCAGGCTGGCGCCGCCGGACACGACGGGCCCCGCCCACGACGTCACGCGTCTCAACCCGTCCCGCGCCTTCGCGGCGGGCGAGATGGTCTCCGACTCCGAGGACCTGAACCGCTTCTACCGCGCCCTGCTGACGGGGCGCCTGCTCCCCCCGGAGCAGATGGACGAGATGACCACCACGGTGCCCGTCGGCCCCACCCACGGCTACGGCCTCGGCCTGATGAGGATGACGCTGGGCTGCGGCGCGACGATCTGGGGCCACGACGGTGGCATCTCCGGCTCCAGGACCGTCGCCGGCGCGACGGAGGACGGCCGGCACTCCCTGGCGTTCAACTTCAACGGCGACTGGGCGGGGGACGCCGGGGCGGTCGTCGAAGCGGAGTTCTGCGGCGGCTGACGCCCGCGCCCCGCACCCCGCACCCCGCACGCACGCGGAGGGACCACCGGACCACGACGCCCGGCGGCCCCTCCGCTCCCCTCCCGCGCACCGCCGTGGGTACCCCGCTAACGGGGCAGCACCACCACGTACGCCGCCGGATCGCGGTCGGCCGAGGCCGTCAGGGCCGTGCGGACCACCGCCGCCTGCTGCTCCGCCGCGTCCCTCAACTTGCGCGGGGTGAGGTGGACGACCGTGATGCCGAGGCGCTCCAGGAGCTCGCGCTTGCGGGCGTACTCCGACCACTGGGCGTCGTCCTCGGGCCGCCCGCCCGGGCGCGGCGCCCGGGTGTCCAGCTCGACCGCCACCGCCTGCTCCGGCCAGTACGCGTCCAGACCGCCGAGGTGGGGGCCGCCCGGCAGGCGCAGGTCGACGTTCCACACCGGTTCCGGCAGGCCGTGGTCGCGCACCATCCGGTACAGCCGGGCCTCCGCCATCGACCGGCCCTCGGCCAGCAGCGAGTCCACCGCGCCCACCACGTGCGGCCGGTTCAGCAGCCGGGCCCGGGTCAGCTCCCGCACCACCGCGGCCGGTTCGCAGTGGCCGCCCCGCACCGCCTCCGTCAGCAGCCGGCGCACCGTGTCCGCGTCCTCGAGGCCCGCCACCGCGTCGGCCAGCGCGCGCGGGACCGGCGCCACCGGGACGGGGGCGCCCCCCGCCCGAGCGGAGCCGGGAACTTGAGGGACCGTCACCCGTACCGGCGTGGGCGGGTCGGAGGCGCGCACGATGCGGGCGCAGCCCGTCGAGCGCAGCCGGCGCAGGCGCGGGACCAGGACGTCGAAGGCCTCCAGCGACGGCAGCGGGGGAGCGGAGGTGAAGCCGTGCAGGGTCAGCGCGGCCAGCCCGGTGATCATCGCCTCCCCGTAGGAGGGCGCGGGTGATCCGTCCGCGCCGGGCTGGACGGGGACGCCCGCGGTCCGCTCCCGCGCGGTGTACAGCAGCACCGCGTGCAGCCGCTCCTCGCTGGTCGGCGGACCGGGGTGGAGCAGGACGACCCCGGGCAGGAGCTGCTGCCAGGGACCGCCGGGGCGGCACTGCTCGGCGGCCTGCGCGGGGGTCACGCCGTGCGCGCGCAGCTGCGCGGCGGTCAGGACGCGGCGGCTGCCGTCGGCGAGGTGGTGCAGAGGGCGGGGAGAGAGCGGGGTGTTGTGGTTCATGTCCGGCAACTTCCCGCCTCAGGAGCCTCCTCGAACCCTTGTTACACATCCGTCGACAAACCAGCACAAGGCCGCACTAAAGGACACGTGTTCGGGTGTCGAAAACCCCCGGTCCCTTCCGGCGGGGACCAGGGGTCACGGCCGGCACGCCCGGTGCCGGCGACGGCCGCGGAGGGACCCGTGGCGGGATCCGTGGCGGGATCCGTGGCGGGATCCGTGGCGGGATCCGTGGGGGGGGGGGGGGGGAGGGGGGCGGCACACACAAGAAAAAGCCGAGGGGGGAGGAGAGGAGGGCACGCAGATGCCCCGCACCCAACCCCCCCCTCCCCAGCCCCTTCC
>NZ_JBVITR010000031.1:59051-74474 GCF_055574875.1 Streptomyces sp. NPDC034670 | reverse complement strand
GTGGGGGGGGGGGGGGGGGGGGGGGGGGGTGGGGGGGGGGGGGGGGGGGGGGGGGGGTGGGGGGGGGGGGGGGGGGGTGGGGGTGGGGGGCACCCCCCCCCCCCCCCCCCCCCCACGGGAGGGCCCGGGGGAGGCCCGGGACCGGCTCAGCCCGCCGCCGCGTCGCAGGCCTGGCCGCGCAGCGCCCGCGCCAGGTCGTCCCGGGCCTCCAGGACCAGCCGGCGCAGCGCCGGGGCCGCGTCCTCGTGGGCCGCGAGCCACGCGTCCGCCGCGTCCAGCGTCGCCTGCGAGTCCTGCAGCGCGGGGAACAGGCCCCGCACCACGTCCATGCCGATCTGGATCGACCGCTCGGTCCACACCCGCTCGATCGCCGCGAAGTACTTCTCCGCGTACGGCGCGAGCAGTTCCCGCTGCGAGGCCTGGACGAAGCCCGAGATGGTGGCCTCCACCAGCGCGTTGGACAGCGCGTCCGACTCCACCACCTGCGCCCAGCACCGCGCCTTGACCTCCGCCGACGGGCGGGCGGCCAGACAGCGGACCTGGTGCCGCTTGCCGGAGGCGGTGTCGTCCCGCGCCAGCTCCTCGGCCAGGGCCTTCTCGTCCGCGGCCCCGTGCGCGGCCAGCGGCTCCAGGAACGCCCAGCGCAGTTCCTGGTCGACGTCGAGTCCCTCGACCATCGCCGTGCCGGACAGCAGGTCCTGGAGGAGCCGGAGGTCACCCGGCGCGGAGGCGGTCCGGGCGAAGAAGCGCGCCCACGCCAGCTGCTGCTCGCTGCCCGGCGCGGCTGCCTCCAGCTCCCGCCGGGCGCCCTCGGCGAGCAGGGCCCCGCCGGTCTCCCGCCAGGCGGGCGCGGCGTAGTGCTCCAGCGCCGACTCGGCCCAGGCGTGCAGCATCTGGAGCACCCCGATGTCGGACTCGCGCCCGGCGAACCGCAGCACCAGGTCCACGAAGTGCCGTGCGGGCAGCAGCGCGTCCCGGGTCAGGTTCCACAGCGCCGACCAGCACAGGGCGCGCGCCAGGGGGTCGGTCAGCGCGCCCAGGTGCTCCTTCAGCGTGTCCAGCGAGGTCTCGTCGAAGCGGATCTTGCAGTACGTCAGGTCGTCGTCGTTGACCAGCACCAGTTCGGGCGCCTCGGCCCCGGTCAGCTCCGTCACGACCGTACGGGCGCCCTCGACGTCCGCCTCGGCGCGGGCGTACCGCTCCAGGGCGCCGGTGTCCGTGCGCCGGTACAGGCCCACCGCCACGCGGTGCGGACGCAGTTCCGGGTGGGACTCCGCGGCCTCCTGCACCACCGCCAGCTCGTCGATCCGGCCGTCGGCGGTCAGCAGCACCTGCGGGGTGAGGGAGTTGACGCCGGCCGTCTGCAGCCACGCCCGCGACCAGGCGGTCATGTCCCGGCCGCTGGTCTCCTCCAGGACGGACAGCAGGTCGCCGAGGCGGGTGTTGCCGTAGGCGTGGCGCTTGAAGTAGCGCCGGGCGCCCTCCAGGAACGCGTCCTGGCCGACGTAGGCCACCAGCTGCTTGAGCACCGAGGCGCCCTTGGCGTAGGTGATGCCGTCGAAGTTCAGCTTGGCGTCCTGCAGGTCGCGGATGTCCGCGGTGACCGGGTGCGTGGAGGGCAGCTGGTCCGCGCGGTAGGCCCAGGCCTTGCGGCGGTTGGCGAAGGTGATCCAGCCGTCGGTGAAGCGGGTCGCGCCGACCAGCGAGAACGTGCCCATGAAGTCGGCGAAGGACTCCTTCAGCCACAGGTCGTCCCACCACTCCATGGTGACCAGGTCGCCGAACCACATGTGCGCCATCTCGTGCAGGACGGTGGTGGCGCGGGCCTCGTAGGACGCGCGGGTGACCTTGCCCCGGAAGACGTACTCCTCCCGGAAGGTCACCAGCCCCGGGTTCTCCATCGCGCCCAGGTTGTACTCGGGCACGAACGCCTGGTCGTACTTCCCGAACGGGTACGGGTAGTCGACGTGGTCGTGGAAGAAGTCCAGGCCCTGCTTGGTCACCAGGAACACGTCGTCGGCGTCGAAGTGCGGGGCGAGGCCCTTGCGGCACATCGCGCCGAGCGGGATCCGCAGACGCGTGCCGTCGCCGAGGACCCGCTCGTAGGTGTCCGTCACGTAGTGGTAGGGGCCCGCCACCACGCAGGTGATGTACGTCGAGATCGGCTTGGTCTCCGCGAACCGCCAGACGCCGTCGGCGAGTTCGCCCACGCCGTTGCTCCACACCGTCCAGCCCTCGGGGGCCCGCACCTCGAAGCGGAACGGGGCCTTGAGGTCGGGCTGCTCGAAGTTCGCGAAGACCCGGCGGGAGTCGGCCGGCTCGTACTGGGTGTACAGGTACACCTCGCCGTCCTCGGGGTCGACGAAGCGGTGCAGGCCCTCACCGGTGCGGGAGTAGGCGCACCGGGCGTCGACGACGAGTTCGTTGTCGGCGGCGAGGTCCTCCAGCAGGATCCGGGTGCCGTCGAAGACCTCACCGGGGTCGAGGTCCCGCCCGTTGAGGGAGACGGCCGTCACGCTCGGTGCGATCAGGTCGGCGAAGCTGCTCGCCCCCGGCTCGGCGCAGCGGAACCGGAGGGTGGTGACGGAGCGGAACGTGCGGGGGCCCTCGCCGTGGGCGTCGCCGATCGCCGACCGCAGGTCGAGGGACACCTCGTACCCGTCGACGGACAGCAGGGCGGCCCGCTCCCGGGCCTCGTCGCGGGTCAGATTCTCACCGGGCACGGGCGGCACTCCTCAGGCGTCGTCGACAGGGGTGATCAGGACCGATCCTGCCATGCGCCCCTGACGCGGGGCAGCCGGGAATGGCGGGGCGGCGGCACGGCGTTCCCCCTGGGAAACCCTTTCCTCACGAGGAGCGACATGTCGGACAAGACTCCCGCCACGCCCGTCGACTTCTGGTTCGACCCGCTGTGCCCCTGGGCCTGGATGACCTCCCGCTGGATGGTGGAGGTGGAGAAGGTGCGGAACGTCAAGGTCCGCTGGCGTGTGATGAGTCTCGCCGTCCTCAACGAGGACAGGCTCGACGAGCTGCCCGAGGAGTACCGCGAGATGCTCGCGACCAAGGCCTGGGGCCCGGTCCGGGTGGTCATCGCGGCCCAGCAGGAGCACGGCGCCGAGGTGCTCGGCGACCTGTACACCGCGCTCGGCACCCGCATCCACAACCAGGACGAGGGTCCGGAGAAGGAGACCGTCGCCGCCGCGCTGAAGGACGTCGGCCTGCCCGGGTCCCTCATGGAGCACTGGGACTCCACCCCGTACGAGCCCGAGCTGCGCGCCTCCCACAAGGAGGGCATCGAGAAGGTCGGCCAGGACGTCGGCACCCCGGTCATCGCGGTCCCCGGCGCCGACGGCGAGCAGATCGCCTTCTTCGGCCCGGTCGTCACCCCCGCCCCCAAGGGCGAGGAGGCCGCCCGGCTGTGGGACGGCACCCTCGCGGTGGCCTCCGTCCCCGGCTTCTACGAGCTCAAGCGCACGCGGACGAAGGGGCCGGACTTCAGCAACCTGTGACGGGCGTCGCTCGACCACCGGCATCTTGACGGGCCGGGCGAACGGCTTCCGGTTCCCGCCCGTGCGCAGGTTCCGGCACCGCCGGCCGGTGTCCGGGTCCAGCACGTCCTCGCGGAGCCGGGACTCGTGCACGCTCGCGCGGCCCAGCCGCTCCTTGAGGTTCTCCTGCTCCGCCCTGCCCGGCCGGCGGTGCGGGTGGCCCCCGTCGCACGTGGAGCGGGGCAGTGTTCGTGTCCTCGGTGTCGCCCTTGCGTCACGATGGACCGGATCGCCGCATGCCGGAAGCCCCCGCGGGCCACTTCCCCGCGGGGGCTTCCCCTTTTTCCGCCTGCCGGGTGAACGGTGAGAAGACGATCACGGGGCAGGACGCTCCACGGGGGTGCTCCGGACTCTTATTGCACACATGTCGCAACTGCACGCTAGCAGCAGGAGTGGACGGGCGCAGGCCGAGCACGCGAAACGGCCCCCGCGTCCGCACGCGAGGGCCGTCACCGGGGCGGGGGAGGGGGTCAGCTCCGGGCGCGCCTGCGCTGCCGGACGTATCCCACCGCCGCCAGGAACAGCGTCATCCCGCCCGAGGAGTACAGCTGCACGCGGGTGTCCGGCTCCCGGGCCATGAGGACGAAGACCGCGGCCATGCCGGCCAGCGCGGCCCACGTCAGCCACGGGAACGCCCACATCCGCACGACGAGCTTCTGCGGCGCCTCGAGCTCCAGCCGGCGGCGCAGCCGCAGCTGCGAGACGGCGATGAAGATCCAGACGATCAGGATCACCGCGCCGATCATGTTCAGCAGCCAGGGGAAGACGTCGTCGGGCCGCCAGTAGCTCAGCAGCACGCACAGGAAGCCGAAGGCGGAGGAGGCCAGCACGGCGACCCGCGGCACCCCGCCCGAGACCCGGCTCAGCGCCTTCGGTCCCTGCCCGCGCTCCACCAGCGAGTAGCCGATGCGCGAGGCGCCGTAGATGTTGGCGTTCATCGCGGACAGCAGCGCGACGAACACCACGACGTTCATCAGCTGGCCGGCGCCGGGGATGCCGAGGCGGTCCAGGGCGGCGACGTACGGGCCGTCCTCCACCACCGCCGGGGAGTCCCACGGCACCAGGGTGACGACGACCGCCATCGACCCGATGTAGAACAGCGCGATCCGCCACATCGCGGTGCGGACCGCGTTCGCCACGCCCTTGACCGGGTTCTCCGACTCGGCCGCCGCGATGGTCACGGTCTCCAGGCCGCCGTACGCGAAGACGGACGCGAGCAGGCCGATCACCAGGCCCTCGCCGCCGTTGGGCAGGAAGTCGGTGAGGTGGGAGGCGCCCGGGGAGTCCGTGCCGGGCAGCAGGCCCGCGACGGCCAGCACCCCGAGGGCGAGGAACAGGGTGATCGCGCCGACCTTCAGGGCCGCGAACCAGAACTCGAACTCGCCGAAGTTCCTCACCGCCGCGAGGTTCGTCCCGCAGAACACCACCATGAACAGCGCCACCCACGCCCACTCGGGCGTGCCCGGCAGCCAGCCGGTGGCGATCTTCGCGGCGCCGATGGCCTCCAGGCCGACCGCCGTGCACAGCAGCACCCAGAACGCCCAGCCGGCGGTGAAGCCCGCCCAGGGGCCGATCGCCCGCTCGGCGTGCGCCGAGAAGGACCCCGAGGAGGGATGGGCGGCCGACATCTCGCCCAGCATCCGCATCACCAGCATCACCAGGAGGCCGGAGAGGGCGTAGGCGAGGACGATCGAGGGCCCGGCGGCGGCGATCCCCGCGCCGGACCCGACGAACAGGCCGGCGCCGATGACCCCGCCGAGGGCGATCATCGACAGGTGGCGCTGCTTCAGGCCGTGCGAGAGGGAGGTGCCGTCCGCCGTGGGAGGCGTCTCGACGGAGGTGTGGGGCATGGCGCGGCTCGTTCGCTGTGTGGGGGTAAAACGAACCCAGTCTGGACGGCCCCTCCGGCAGGGAGGAGGGCCCGCCCAGCATGCGGACGCCCCCTGTCCGGAGCGTGATCCTCCGGTCACCCGGCGGCCGTCGCACGACGCGGGGCGCCCCCCGTCGACGAACCCCGCGGACCGAGCGCGAGGGCGGCGCCGGCGCACCGCGGCGGGGCGGCGCGCCCGCCGCTCCCTCCGGTCGGTCACCGGGTGACCGGGCGGGCGGGACGAGCGGGGCGGCCGGTTTGGCGGGACCCGACAGCCTCCCTTCCACCCGGTCCTGTCGGCCAAACCACCTCACCTCAGTGACCGGTGTCACGCCGGACCACTGGTCACCGCCCTCCTTTGTCAGGAGCCCACCAAGTCCGCGTCCGCCCCTTTGTCGAGCGCCGACGGTGATCGGCGCGCGGGCGCCGGGATAGCGTCGCCGTGTCCCCGACTGCCCTCACTCCCGCGGAGGCCCCATGAGCACCGCTGCCGCCCCTTCCACCCGCGCCGGTCTGGTCCTCGCCGACCTGCTTCCGGCCTCCCGCGTCCGCGACGCCGCGCTCGTGCTCGGCGGTGCCGCCCTCACCGGCCTCGCCGCCCAGATCGCGGTGCCCGTCCCCGGCTCCCCGGTGCCGGTGACCGGCCAGACCTTCGCCGCGCTGCTCGTCGGCACCGCCCTCGGCGCGGGCCGGGGAGCCGCCGCCCTCGCGGTGTACGCGCTGGCGGGCCTCGCCGGGGTGCCGTGGTTCGCGAACGGCTCCCACGGGATCGGCGCGTCCTTCGGCTACATCCTCGGCATGCTGCTGGCCGCCGCCGTCGTGGGCGCCCTGGCCCGCCGCGGCGCCGACCGCTCCGTGTGGCGGACGGCGGGCGCCATGGTGCTCGGCTCGGCGGTGATCTACGCCGTCGGCGTTCCCTACCTGGCCCTGTCCACCGGCATGTCCGCCTCCGCCGCGATCGCGGCCGGCCTCGTCCCCTTCCTCGTCGGCGACGCCCTGAAGGCGGCCCTGGCCATGGGAGTGCTGCCGACCGCCTGGAAGTTCGCCGGCAGGCGCTGACCGCCGGCCTCCACGGGGAGAGGCCCGCCGGGTGCCGCACGGCTGCCCGGCGGGCCTCTCCCCGTGAGGGCCCGGCCCCCGTCACCGCAGGGCGGCCTCAGCCGGCCGGGACCTCGTCCCGCGCCCGGTCGTGCGCGGCCCCGCCGCCACCGCGCCCGGCCAGGCGCTGCTTCACCAGGGCGACGGCGAGCACGAGGGCGGCGACCAGCAGCGACAGCAGCACCGTGGTCCGCCCGTTGTGCTCGGTGTCGGTCAGCATGTAACCGAGCACGAACACGATCAGCGCCGCGCTGGCCCAGGTCAGGTACGGGTACAGCCACATCCGCACGACCAGCTTCTCGGGCGCCTCGGCCTCGATGATCCGCCGCATGCGCAGCTGCGAGAAGCAGATCACCAGCCAGACGAACAGCGCGACCGCGCCGGAGGAGTTGACCAGGAAGAGGAAGACCGAGTCCGGGAACTCGTAGTTGAAGAAGACGGCGACGAAGCCGAACACGACCGACGCGACGATCGCGTTCCGCGGCACGCCCCGGCCGGTGGTCCGGGCGAACGCCTTCGGCGCGTCCCCGCGCCGGCCGAGCGAGAAGGCCATCCGGGAGGCCGTGTAGAGACCGGAGTTGAGGCAGGAGAGCACGGACGTCAGCACGATGAAGTTCATGATCTGACCGGCGTGCGCGATGCCGAGGGAGTCCAGGGCGGCGACGTACGAGCCGTCCTCGGCGATCGACGCGCTGTCCCAGGGCAGCAGGCAGACGACGACGAAGATCGACCCGAGGTAGAAGACGCCGATGCGCCAGATGATGCTGTTGGTCGCCTTGGTGACGGCCCGCTGCGGGTCCTCCGACTCGCCGGCCGCCAGGGTCGCGATCTCGCTGCCCATGAAGGAGAAGACGACGAGCAGGATGCCGGTGAGGACGGCGCCGGCGCCGTGCGGCAGGAAGCCGCCGTGGGCGGTGAGGTTGGCGAGCCCCGCGGAGTCGCTGTCGACACCGGGCAGCAGACCGAGGACGGCCAGCCCGCCGACGACGATGAACGCGCCGATGGCGACGACCTTGATCCCGGCGAACCAGAACTCGAACTCGCCGTAGGAACCGACGGACGCGAGGTTGGTGGCGGTCAGCACCACCATCACGATGAGGGCCCAGCCCCACTGGGGCACGGCCGGTATCCACCCTTCGAGGATCGTGGCCCCGGCGGTCGCCTCCACCGCCAGCACCACGACCCAGAAGAACCAGTAGAGCCAGCCGATCGAGAACCCGGCCCAGGGGCCGAGCGCGCGGTCGGCGTGCGCGGAGAAGGACCCGGACGTCGGGTTGGCCGCCGACATCTCGCCGAGCATCCGCATCACCAGCACCACGAGCGTGCCGACGAAGGCGTAGGAGAGGAGGATCCCGGGACCGGCGGCCGCGATGCCCGAGCTGGAACCGACGAACAGGCCGGCGCCGATGACCCCGCCGATGGCGATCATCGACAGGTGGCGGTTCTTGAGCCCGGCCCGGAGCCCGGATCCGTTCTCCCCCGGACCGCCGGAGGGCGGCGTTCCGGTGGGGTCTCCGGGACTGTTGCCGGGCGTCCTGAGGGTCGGCTGCGAGGTCATGGAGCGATTTCCTTTGCGCCGTGGGGGGCGGTTTTCCGGATGAACCGGTCGGTGCGGGGGTGCACCGCCGCCTCGGGCACCGAAGACCCGAGGCGGCCCTGTGGGGGGCCGCTCCAGTGAAACTGAGGTGAAAAGAATCGAGAACCTTCGAATGCGGATTTTTACTTGAGCTTTCCCTGCTCTTCTGTGAATCTCCTCACAGTGGCGGCCATGACACCCCGCGCGTTCGCCCGCGAAACCGCGTGTCACACTCGGACCATGCGCGTGTACCTCGGTTCCGACCATGCCGGCTACGAACTCAAGAACCACCTCGTCGAGTGGCTCGAGAGCGCGGGCCACGAGCCCGTCGACTGCGGGCCCCACGTCTACGACGCCCAGGACGACTACCCGCCCTTCTGCCTCCGCGCCGCCGAGCGGACCGCCGCCGACCCCGGCGCCCTCGGCATCGTGATCGGCGGCTCCGGCAACGGCGAGCAGATCGCCGCGAACAAGGTGAAGGGCGTGCGGGCGGCCCTGGCGTGGAGCGAGGAGACGGCGGCGCTGGGCCGTCAGCACAACGACGCCAACGTGATCGCGGTGGGTGCGCGCATGCACACGCGGGACGAGGCGACCAAGTTCGTGGAGACCTTCCTGAACACCCCGTTCTCGCAGGACGAGCGCCACGTCCGCCGCATCGGCATGCTCACCGCCTACGAGACCACCGGCGACCTCCCCCCGATCCCGCCCCACCACCCCCAGCGGTAACCGGCACGCACCCCGGCCCCGCCGGGAACCGGAGGGCTCCGCGGCGGGGCGACGACCGGCGTGCCCGCCCGCGCGGGACGCACGGGACGGGCGGGACGCACGGGAGGAGCATCAGGCAGGAGAGGAGGACCCGTGCCCGAGGGACACACCATCCACCGGCTGGCCGAGGACTACGCCGCCGCCTTCGCGCACCGCACGCCCCCGCGCGTCACCAGTCCCCAGGGCAAGTTCGCCGACGCCGCCGCCCTCCTCGACCGCACGCCCCTGCACACCACCGACGCCCACGGCAAGCACCTCTTCCTCGGCTTCGGCGACCCGGACCCCGGGCACACCGAGTGGGTCCACATCCACCTCGGCCTCTTCGGCAAGGTCACCTTCGGCCCGGCCCCCGCGCCGCCGCCCACGGACACCGTCCGCCTGCGCCTGGCCGGCGACACGACGTACGTCGACCTGCGCGGTCCCACCACCTGCGCCCTGATCACGGACGCCGAGAAGCGGGCGGTGCACGACCGCCTCGGTCCCGACCCCCTGCGCCCGGACGCGGACCCGTCCGCCGCGTACCGCAGGATCAGCCGCAGCCGTACGACGATCGCCGCCCTCCTCATGGACCAGAAGGTCGTCGCGGGCGTGGGGAACGTCTACCGCGCCGAGGTCCTCTTCCGGCACCGGATCGACCCGTACCGCGCGGGCCGGGACATCACCCCGGCCGAGTGGGACGCGATCTGGACCGACCTGGTCGCCCTCATGCGCGAGGGCGTCCGCAACAACCGCATCGACACCGTCCGCCCGGAGCACACCCCCGAGGCGATGGGCCGCCCGCCGCGCGTGGACGACCACGGCGGCGAGGTGTACGTGTACCGCAGGGCCCTCCTGCCCTGCCACGTCTGCGGCGGCGGGATCCGCACCGCCGATCTCGCCGCCCGCAATCTCTTCTGGTGCCCCACCTGCCAGGACACCTGAGGTCGGGTCCCGCCCGGCCCCTCAGAACCCGTGCGGCAGCCACGGCGCCGCGTCGCTGCCGAACGCCAGGGACGCCTCCGCCAGCGCCCCCGGCCGCACCTCGCGCACCCGGCCGGCCGCGGCCAGCGACGCGAGGCTCACCCCGCCGAGATACGCGGAGCCCAGCTCCCGCACGGACAGGGCGAGTTCCGCCGCGTCCCCGGTCCGCTCGCAGGACGCCCCCTTCCCGTCCCCGCTCAGCCGCCAGCGCCCCGCGTTCCACGGGCAGAACGCGTCCTCCACCTCGAACACCACGTCCACCGGCGCCCGGTACGTCCGCGCCCGCAGCGCCTCCCCGACGTCGACCAGCCGTACGTACAGCGCGTCCCGCAGGACCGGCCGGCACCGCCGGAGGTCCGACACCATGTGCCGCCAGCCCTCGTCGACCGGCCGCCCCCGCGCCACCAGCGTCGACGTCAGGTCGACGGAGAACAGGAACCGCCACAGCGCCGCGTCCGCGGCCGGGTCCAGCGCGTCCAGGGCGCTCAGGACCACCGTGCCGTCGGGACCGGCCGGCCCCCAGTCCGGCTTCACGCGGAACCGCGCGTACCCGACCGTCTCGCCGTCCCGCTCGGCGACGACGCACTGCAGCGGCGACGCCCCGTCCCGCCGGCTCTCCGGGTCGAGGACCCCCAGCCGCTCCCAGCCGGGCCGGCGCGCCAGCATCCCCGGCCGCCGCGGCACCAGCCGGGCGTAGACCGCCTCGCAGGCGTCGAGCACGTCGGCCGGGTCCGCGTACCGCAGCCGCACGCCGTCGGTGCCGGCCGGGACCGCCAGCGCCGTCCGCCGCGTGTCGATCTCGGCGTTCAGCTGGAACGAGGCCGCCCCGTAGCCGAACCGGCCGTAGATCGCCGGTTCGGACGCCGTGAGCACCGCCAGCGGCTCGCCCCAGGACCGCACGTCGTCCAGCTGCCGCCGCATCATCGACGTCAGCACCCCGCGCCGCCGGTGCGTGGCGGCCACCCCGACCATGGTGACGCCCGCGGCGGGCACGCAGGCGCCCCCGGGCACGGTCATCCGGAACGAGAAGGCGCCCGCCGTCCCCACGCACGCGTCGCCGTCCCAGGCGCCCAGGGACCGCTCGCACTCGGTCAGCGCGTCCCACAGCTCCCGCTCCTCGGCCGCCTCCGGCACCCCGCCGAAGGCACGGAGCAGCGTGTCGTACCACTCGTCCCATTCGTCCGGACCCAGTTCCCGGAGCACGGGTCCGGAGTCCGCTGAGCCGTCGGTCACACCGCTCGCCCCGTGGTCCCGGTCCGCTTCCCTCACGCGCTCGTTCGCCATGGGCCATGCCTACCAGGGGCGAGGCGGGACGGGCGAAGCAATTTCCCCCGGGCGGCCCCACGGCGGCCCCCGGTGAAGTTCACTGTGAAGTCGGTCCCCGGACGGGGGACAACCAGGACCTCCCGTGCCGAGCGGTCGGTCCGATCGATAGGGTCCCGGACTAATGGCAGCAGGACGAGAGCGGCGCGCGGCGGCCGACACGTTCACGGCCCGGTGGAAGAAGCAGTGGCACCGGGCCCGCGTCGGCGTGCGCCGGGCCGCCGTCGACTACTTCCGCGGGGACGGCTCGGACTGGGTCGCGCTCGCCGGACTGCTCCTGACCATCCCGTTGATCACGGCCGGGACGCTCGCCAACTCCGTGTGGTGCGCGCCGGCCGCCCTGGTCGTCCCGATCGTCGCGGGCGGCCTGCTGCTGCGCCCGGCGAGCCTGCTCGGCCTGTACGCGGCGGCGGCGACCGCGCTGATCGTGGAGGCGGTGCAGCTCGGCCCCTACACCGAGGGCGCGGCCCGGGTCACCCCGGGCGTGGTCCTCACCGTGGCGGCCTGCGGCTTCTTCGGGCTGCTCGTCGCCCAGTTCCGCAGCCGGGTGGGCGTGCCCTGGCGGCGCGGCGGCACCATGCTGTTCGACCTGCGCGAACGCATCCGGGTGCAGAGCAAGTTGCCGAAGCTGCCGGACGGCTGGCACCGGGAGATGGCCCTGCGGCCGGCGGGCGGGCAGTCGTTCTCGGGCGACTTCGTGGTCGCGGCCCGGACGAACGGCGGACGCACCCTGGAGGTCGTGCTGACGGACGTGTCCGGCAAGGGCATGGACGCCGGTTCGCGGGCCCTGCTCCTCTCGGGCGCCTTCGGCGGCCTCCTCGGCAGCCTCCCCCCGCACGCCTTCCTCCCGGCCGCCAACGGCTACCTGCTCCGCCAGGACTGGGACGAGGGCTTCGCCACCTCCATCCACCTGGTCCTCGACCTCGACTCCGGCGACTACGAGCTGTACTCCGCGGGCCATCCGCCGGGCCTCCAGCTCAGCGCGGGCAGCGGACGCTGGGAGGAGAAGTCGGCCGACGGGCCGCTGCTGGGCGTGTACGACGGCGCCCAGTTCGACCCGGTGAAGGGCACGCTGCGCCCCGGGGACGTGCTGATGCTGTTCACGGACGGCCTGGTGGAGACCTCCGACCGGGACATCGTCGAGGGCATCGACCGGCTCACCGGCGAGGCCGACCGCTATGTCGCCGGAGGCTTCCACGGGGCCGCCTGGCACCTCATCGAGGCGGTGGCCAAGGACGTCAACGACGACCGCGCCCTGCTGCTGATCTGCCGCGAGGGCCCCACGGCGGCCGCGTCCCGCTGATCCGCCGCCGCTCCTCCTCCCGGGCCGGGACACTGGGCGCATGACGAACGGGACACCACGCACCCCGCCGACCCCGGCCGAGGTCGAGGCCGCCGCCCGCGCCGCGCACGCCGGCCAGACCGACAAGGCGGGCCGGCCCTACGCCGAGCACCTGCGGGCCGTCGCCGAGGGCGTACGGCGGCGCGGCGGCGACGACGAGCAGATCGCGGCCGCCTGGCTGCACGACGCCGTCGAGGACGGCAGGCTGCCGGACCGGTGGCTGGAGGAGGCCGGGCTGACCCGGCGGACCAAGGACATCGTCCGCGCGGTCACCAGGCGGCCCGGTGAGCCGCCCGAGGCGTACGCGGCCCGCATCCTCGCCACCCCCGGCGCGCTGCTGGTGAAGGAGGCGGACCTGGCCCACAACGCCGACCCGGCCCGTCTCGCGGTGCTGGACGAGGCCACCCGCACGCGACTGGCCGGGAAGTACGCGCGGATGCGCGCCCTTCTCGGCCTCGTGGCGGGGGAGCGCCCGGACCGGGCGGACCAGGACCCTTCGCCTGGGTCGGGCCGGGCTCGCGGGGTCCGGCCCGATCCGGACGAAGGGCCCTAGACGGGCACCTTCTCGCGCTCGCCCCGTGTCTCCCGCCGCTCGCGTTCGCGGACCTCCGCGGGGGCGTCCCGACGGAACGCCCACTCCATCCTCGGCTCCGTCACGAACCGGAAGACCCGCCGGACCGGCCCGGTGCACAGCAGGGTCACCAGGACCGCCCCCAGCAGCGAGACGACGACGTGGCCGAGCGGCTGGTGCAGCCAGTCGGAGTCGAACCAGCCCCGGTAGGAGGCGCCCTTGGTCACGAACCCGTGCAGCAGGTAGCCGTAGAGCGTGCCGGCGCCGAGCGCCGTGAACCACGTGCGGCGCCCCGGCACCCAGGACAGGAAACAGGCGGTCAGCACGAGGGAGCAGCCGAAGAGGGCGAGCGTCACGACCGGCCCGGCCCACCACGGCAGGCCCATCTCCTGGGCGGCCGAGTTCCGGTACACCCACCGCGTGTCCATGTACGGCACGGCCCACCAGCCGACGGCCAGGGCGACCAGGAGCACCGGAACCGACAGGACGCGCACCGCGCGACGGCGCACCATCCGGAAGTGCTCCTGCCTGAGGCACAGGCCGAGCACGAAGCACGGCAGGAACTGCAGGACGCGCTGCAGGTCCAGGTCGTCGCGGACCTCGGGCGTCATGGAGGCCAGCGCGGCGATGCCGAGCGCCACGGGCAGCGGCCGGCGGATCACCTTCCAGACCGGGGTGGTCAGCCGCCAGATGAACAGGGCGCACAGGAACCACGTCAGGTACCAGGGGTCCAGCAGGCTGATCGCGAAGCCGGGGTCGTCGTCGACGACGCGCTTGAAGAGCGCGTAGGCGGTCTCGAAGACGAGGTACGGCACGAGCACACCGGTGACCAGCCGCTTGACCCGGTCGGGGCGCATGTCGAAATTGCGCGAGAAGTAGCCGGAGATGATGATGAACGCCGGCATGTGGAACGTGTACAGCACCAGGTACAGGCCCTGCAGGCCCCGGCTGTCGTCGTTGAGCGGGTCCCAGGTGTGGCCCACGGCCACCAGCACGATCGCCAGGTACTTGGCGTTGTCGAAGAACGCGTCGCGCTGCTTGCCGGAGGGGGCCGGCCGGTCGTTCCGCCGCTCCTTCGCGGGCGGGCCCGGTACTCCGGACGCCGGCGGCCGTGCCGTGGGGAGCGGCGTCCTGCTGTTGCCGTGCGGTCGCTGCGAGTCGGTCACGGACCCTCCCACCGGGAACTCGGGGAGGAGGTCGGTGGACTCGCTGCGCTTGCGGGGGACGAGGCAGCGTGGAACATCTGAGGCACCCTAGCGTTGTCCGTGGGTATGCGTAAAACAGCCGACGTCATTCCTGGTTATCCGGTCCGGGTACCCCGGAATCGGCAAAGTCGGCGCCGTCGCGGGCGTGATGGCCAACACACCTCGTGCGTACGGATTTCGTGGAGACATGTGCCTGCCTTGTCGGGATTGACCCCGATCAAAGCGCACACAAGGGCGACGGACGGCTCCGGTTGGATGTCCGCTTCACTCCTGTTCGTCCCCTCCTCGTGGGGTGCGGGGTGTCGTCTCGGCGGGAATTCGAATTGGTCGCGGAAGCCGTGTGCGGATAAGGAGACGATCTCTTCGCATTCCCCGTGCGGGCGTTTCCTCGAATTTCCGTGCGGGGCCGCGCCGACGGCCGGGCGGACGGACGCGCGCACGGGGACGCGGCGGCCGCCGGCCGGACGATGCGTCACCGGCCGCATAGGGGAGCCGTGTTGGTGGCACGATGGTTCTGGCGGGGTGCGCGGGGTCGCGGCGCCCGGGCCGGGAGAGCGGAACCGACCGAGGGTGTGATCAGTTGTGGCCATTTCACTGTCCGTGGTGCTGCTGTTGGCGATCATCCTGGTAGTGCTGCTGAGAGGGGGATCCCTCAAGCCCGGACCCGCGATCGTCGCGGTCCTCTTCGGCTTCTTCCTCGCCTCGACCGGCATGGCCGACGACATCCAGCGGTTCCTGAACTCGATCGCCGAGACGATCAACTCCATCAGCTTCTGACGAGCCCCGGCCCCTGCCCGGCCCGCGGCCCCCGCCCGGCTCCGGCGGCCGGGCGCGTCCCGCACCCCTCCCGGCCGCCGGGAGGGGTGCGGGACGCGGGCCGGGTCCCCGGCCCGGCCGGGACACCCGACCGGTCCCTCCCCGTCACCCGCCCGGCGTCCCGGCCCGCGGCGCGATCGTCGAGGCGCTCGAGCGCACTCCGGGCGGAACCGGCGCACGGAGGGACGGAAGGGCGGAGGGCGGGCGCACGAAGCGGCGCGGGCGGCCGGAACGGCCCGTGGAACGGGTCAGGGACCGGGAGAAGAAGGGTTCTCCTCCCTGGGCCTAAGCATCCCGGAGCAGGCGAAAGGGACCGAACCCATATAGGAAGGTTTGAAGAGCGGGGGTT
>NZ_JBVITR010000031.1:56902-59041 GCF_055574875.1 Streptomyces sp. NPDC034670 | reverse complement strand
CGCGCCGCGAGGAAACAGAGAGCTGAGGAGGGCCAAAAAGAAGGGACACGGCCGATAGAACCATCCCGAAACACGCTGCGCCCCGAGGAAAGGACCCCCCCCCCCCCCCGCCCCTGAGCCGTATCGGAGCGGGCGACGGGAATCGAACCCGCGTAGCCAGTTTGGAAGACTGGGGCTCTACCATTGAGCTACGCCCGCACAGCGTGCGCCGCGGGTCGGGTGACCGCGGCACTGACAGGCATCGTAGCGGGTCGCGCCCCTTTGCCGCACGCCCCCGTCCCCGCCGCCCCGCGGGGCGCCGCACCGCGCCCGGGAAATGCGGCGGAAGGACCGCCCGGCGGCATGTACCCTACGTGTCGCACCAGACGGGGTGTGGCGCAGCTTGGTAGCGCGTCCGCTTTGGGAGCGGAAGGCCGTGGGTTCAAATCCCGCCACCCCGACCAACCACCCGATCGTCCTCGATGATCGCCTTTGGGCGCCGTAGTCGCTGCCGTTACTATTCAAGCTGCACGCCCGTGTTCTCTCAGCTCTCCGAGCGTCTGATGCAGTCCTCCGGGCGGCGCATCAGCCGGACCGTTCTGGTTCCGGCGGAAACCGAGAAGTCAGCCACAAGGAGACCGAACCGTGAAGAGCGCCGTGGAGACCCTGAACCCGACCCGGGTTCGGCTCACTGTCGAGGTGCCCTTCGAGGAGCTCAAGGACAGCCTCGACGCGGCGTACAAGAAGATCAACCAGCAGGTCACGGTGAAGGGCTTCCGCAAGGGCAAGGTCCCGGCCCGGGTCATCGACCAGCGCTTCGGTCGCGGTGCGGTGCTGGAGGAGGCCGTCAACGACGCCCTCCCGAAGTTCTACACCGACGCCGTCAACGAGGCCGAGCTGAGCCCGCTGGGCCAGCCCGAGGTCGACATCACGGAGCTGAAGGACGGCGAGACGCTGAACTTCACCGCCGAGGTCGACATCCGCCCGGCCATCGAGATCCCGGACTACTCCGGCATCGAGGTCGAGGTCGACGCCATCGAGGTCACCGACGAGGACGTGGAGAAGTCCGTCGAGCAGCTCCGCGAGCGCTTCGCCTCCACCACCCCGGTCGAGCGCGCGGCCGAGGACGGCGACGTCGTCACCATCGACCTCGAGGCCAAGGTCGACGGCGAGGTCCTCGAGGACGGCATCGCGAACGGCGTCTCCTACACCATCGGCTCCGGCGAGCTGCTGGACGGCATCGACGACGCCGTCAAGGGCCTGTCCGCCGGTGAGGAGGCCACCTTCACCTCCGAGCTCAAGGGCGGCTCCGCGGCTGGCCGCGAGGCCGAGGTCACCGTCAAGGTCACCCAGGTCGCCAAGCGCGAACTGCCCGAACTGGACGACGAGTTCGCGCAGCTCGCCTCCGAGTTCGACACCCTGGAGGAGCTGCGGGCGGACAGCCGCAAGCGCCTGCGGGACATGAAGGAGTACGACCAGGCCACGCAGGCCCAGGAGCGCGTCCTGGAGAAGCTGCTCGAGCTGGTCGAGGTCCCGGTCCCCGAGAAGCTGCTCGAGGACGAGATCAACACCCGCAAGCACAACCTCGAGCACCACCAGCTCGGCCAGATGGGCCTCACCCTCGACAAGTACCTGGAGATCCAGGGCAAGACCGCCGAGGAGTTCGAGACCGAGACCCGCGAGGCCGCGATCAAGGGCATCAAGACCCAGTTCGTGCTCGACGAGCTCGTCAAGCAGGAGAAGCACAACGTCAACCAGGAGGAGCTCACCGAGCACCTCATGCGGCGCGCGGCCTCCTCCGGCATGTCCCCCGACCAGTTCGCCCAGGCCGTCGTCGAGCAGGGCCAGGTCCCGCTGCTCGTCGGCGAGGTCGCCCGCGGCAAGGCCCTGGCCGCCGTGGTCGAGAAGGCCACGGTCAAGGACACCAACGGCGAGATCATCGACCTCGAGGAGGACGAGGAGGAGGCTGCCGGGGCCGCCGGGACCACCGACGCCGCCGAGACCGCCGAGGCCTCCGCCGAGGAGAAGACCGAGGGCTGATCCCCGCGGCACCTCGGACGTGCGGACGACGGGGGAAGGGGGGGGGGGGGGGGGGGGGGGAGGGGGGGGGGGAGGGGGGGGGGGGGGGGGGGGGGGGGGAGAAGGGGGGGGCCTCAGCCC
>NZ_JBVITR010000031.1:0-56892 GCF_055574875.1 Streptomyces sp. NPDC034670 | reverse complement strand
CAAAGCCCAAAAGCCCCCCACAAAAGAAAAAACCAGAGGACCCGCCCCCGCGCCCCCTGGCGGTGGCGGACGGGGAGCCCTGGGCCACACCCCCCCCGGGGCCCCGTCGTCTCCCGCCGCGCGGGCACGGGCCGCACCGCCGCGCGGCTCCGCGCGTGGGCGCGTGCGGCCGCGGGTACCCGGCAAGTCGCCCGCCCCCGCCGGCCCGGCCGCGGCGAGCGGGCGGCGGCGCCCAGCGCCGGGGGCGCACCGCGCTACGCCCCCGGCGAACACCCCCCGCTGCGGGATTCCCCGAAGGGACCCGCGCGTTAGGGTCCATGAATACGAGGGCAGGGGAGTCCCCGAGCACCGCCGGACGGCCCCAGCCCCGGCAGAACACGTGAGACGGCCCGGCGCCGTCGTAAGACGAGCAGGTGGATACGTGACGAATCTGATGCCCTCCGCCGCCGGCGAGCCCTCCATCGGTGGTGGCCTCGGCGACCAGGTCTACAACCGGCTGCTCAACGAGCGGATCATCTTCCTCGGCCAGCCGGTCGACGACGACATCGCGAACAAGATCACCGCACAGCTGCTGCTCCTTGCCTCCGACCCGGACAAGGACATCTACCTGTACATCAACAGCCCCGGCGGCTCCATCACGGCCGGCATGGCGATCTACGACACCATGCAGTACATCAAGAACGACGTGGTGACGATCGCCATGGGCCTGGCGGCCTCCATGGGCCAGTTCCTGCTGAGCGCCGGCACCCCCGGCAAGCGCTTCGCCCTGCCCAACGCCGAGATCCTGATCCACCAGCCGTCCGCCGGCCTGGCCGGCTCGGCCTCGGACATCAAGATCCACGCCGAGCGGCTGCTGCACACCAAGCGGCGCATGGCCGAGCTCACGGCCCAGCACACCGGTCAGACGGTCGAGCAGATCACCCGCGACTCCGACCGCGACCGCTGGTTCGACGCCTTCGAGGCCAAGGAGTACGGCCTCATCGACGACGTGATCGCCACGGCCGCCGGCATGCCGGGCGGCGGCGGCACCGGGGCCTGAGCCGGCCCCACGGAGCCCCTCGCGGCCCCGCGGACCCCGCCCGGGGGCCGTCCGGGCCCGGAGAACAGCCCCAGCAGCCCCAGCCGACCGCCTCAGCCCCCTTCCAGGAGACACCCGTGAACGACTTCCCCGGCAGCGGCCTGTACGACCGCACGCGCGCCGAGTACACCGGCCCCGCGGCCGAGTCCCGTTACGTCATCCCGCGCTTCGTCGAGCGCACCTCCCAGGGCATCCGCGAGTACGACCCGTACGCGAAGCTCTTCGAGGAGCGCGTGATCTTCCTCGGCGTCCAGATCGACGACGCCTCCGCCAACGACGTCATGGCGCAGCTGCTGTGCCTGGAGTCGATGGACCCCGACCGGGACATCTCGGTCTACATCAACAGCCCCGGCGGTTCCTTCACGGCGCTCACCGCGATCTACGACACGATGCAGTACGTGAAGCCGGACATCCAGACGGTCTGCATGGGCCAGGCGGCCTCCGCCGCCGCCGTCCTGCTGGCCGCCGGCACGCCCGGCAAGCGCATGGCGCTGCCGAACGCGCGCGTGCTGATCCACCAGCCGTACAGCGAGACCGGCCGCGGCCAGGTCTCCGACCTGGAGATCGCCGCGAACGAGATCCTGCGGATGCGGACGCAGCTGGAGGAGATGCTGGCCAAGCACTCCACCCGGCCGATCGACCAGATCCGCGAGGACATCGAGCGCGACAAGATCCTCACGGCCGAGGACGCGCTGCAGTACGGCCTGATCGACCAGATCATCACCACCCGGAAGATGGACAACGCCAGCCTGCGCTGACGCGTCGGGCTTCGGGAGGCTGTATCGTCTGCCGCCCCTTGACACGGTTTGACGCGATTCACGTCAAAGCGAACCGTGCCAAGGGGGGCCCGAACGGAGGGCCCGGCAAGGTACCGTCGGACATAAGGCAGCACCAGGAGCCACCGGACGTCGACGTCCGGGCGGTTCCCAGGCGAAGGGGAAGCACACCGTGGCACGCATCGGTGACGGCGGCGATCTGCTCAAGTGCTCGTTCTGCGGGAAGAGCCAGAAGCAGGTCAAGAAGCTCATCGCAGGGCCCGGTGTGTACATCTGCGACGAGTGCATCGATCTCTGCAACGAGATCATCGAGGAAGAACTCGCCGAGACCAGCGAGGTCCGCTGGGAGGAGCTGCCCAAGCCCCGCGAGATCTACGAGTTCCTCGAGGGGTACGTGGTCGGCCAGGAGTCGGCGAAGAAGGCCCTCTCGGTCGCGGTGTACAACCACTACAAGCGTGTCCAGGCCGGCGAGAACGGCGGCGCCCAGGGCCGCGAGGACGCCATCGAGCTGGCGAAGTCCAACATCCTCCTGCTGGGCCCCACGGGCTCCGGCAAGACGCTGCTGGCCCAGACCCTGGCCCGCATGCTGAACGTCCCCTTCGCGATCGCCGACGCGACGGCGCTCACGGAGGCGGGGTACGTCGGCGAGGACGTCGAGAACATCCTGCTGAAGCTGATCCAGGCGGCCGACTACGACGTCAAGAAGGCCGAGACCGGGATCATCTACATCGACGAGATCGACAAGGTCGCCCGCAAGAGCGAGAACCCGTCGATCACGCGGGACGTCAGCGGTGAGGGCGTCCAGCAGGCCCTGCTGAAGATCCTCGAGGGCACCACGGCCTCGGTGCCGCCGCAGGGCGGCCGCAAGCACCCGCACCAGGAGTTCATCCAGATCGACACGACGAACGTGCTGTTCATCGTGGGCGGTGCCTTCGCGGGCCTGGAGAAGATCATCGAGGGCCGGGCCGGCGCCAAGGGCATCGGCTTCGGCGCGACGATCCGCTCCAAGCGGGAGCTGGAGTCCAAGGACCAGTTCGAGGAGGTCATGCCGGAGGACCTGGTCAAGTTCGGCATGATCCCCGAGTTCATCGGCCGCCTCCCGGTCATCACCTCGGTCCACAACCTCGACCGCGAGGCCCTGCTCAAGATCCTCGTCGAGCCGCGCAACGCCCTGGTCAAGCAGTACCAGCGCCTCTTCGAACTCGACGGCGTGGAGCTGGACTTCGAGCGCGAGGCGCTGGAGGCCATCGCCGACCAGGCCATCCTCCGCCAGACCGGCGCGCGCGGCCTGCGCGCCATCATGGAGGAGGTCCTCCAGGGCGTGATGTACGAGGTCCCGTCCCGCAAGGACGTCGCCCGCGTGGTCATCACCGCCGACGTGGTCCTCTCCAACGTCAACCCGACCCTCATCCCGCGCGACGCCCGCGGCCGGGGGCCGGGCGAGCAGAAGACGGCGTGACGACGGCAAACGCACGGGAAGGGGCCCCGGTCACCGCTTGGGTTCTAACGGTCCTCGCAACACCCGCGATCTGTGGGAGTTGCGAGGACCGTGGTCGTTGGGCGCGATGATCTTGCGGGGCTGCGGGAGCGTTTCCTTGCGCGGCTGGATGCCGTGGGGAACGTGACCGTGGTGGCGCGTGAGCTGGGGGTGAACCGGAACACTGCTTTCAGCTGGGCCCGGAAAGCTGGACGGAGCTCGGTTCGTCTGCCGCGCCGGCATCCCGGGCGCGACGAGTACGAGCGGCTTCGGGCCGCCGGTGTCGCACGCCGGGTCGCGGCCCGGCAGGTCGGCGTGAACGAACGCACGGCCAAGGACTGGGACTGGGGCGTCAAGAAGAGCGGCACCACACGCACCTACGCCGACGGCCGCCGCGTCGACTACGCGGCCGGGACCGTCACGATGTCCGGTGTGACCACGCCACCGGTGGGCCTGAGCGCCCTGGAAAAGCAGCTCCACCCGCGGTTCCTGACGCTCGCCGAGCGCGAACGGATCCGCGATCTCCATGCGGCGGGCCACTCGCTGCGGGCGATCGGACGAGCCCTGGGACGGCCGGCGAGCACGGTCAAGCGGGAGATCGACGCGAACTCGGGCAGCGAGGGCTACCAGCCCTACGCCGCCCACCGCGCCGCCGCCGCCCGCAGGCCCCGGCCCAAGGAGCGCAAACTGCTGCGCGAGGGACGGCTGCGCCGCTTCGTCCAGGACGGACTGCGCAGGCGGTGGTCACCGGAACAGATCTGCCACGCTCTACGCAAGGAGTGTCCCGACGACGAGAGCATGCGGGTGAGCGTGGAGACGGTCTACCAGGCGCTGTATTTCCAGGCCCGCGGCGGCCTGAAACGGGAGGTGCAGGCGGCCGTCCGTTCCGGCCGCACCCGCCGCAGACCACGCCGGGACCCCCAGCGGCGCACCCCACGGTTCACCGACCCGATGGTGATGATCAGCGACCGCCCCGCCGACATCGAGGACCGGGCCGTGCCCGGTCACTGGGAAGGCGACCTGATCATCGGCCAGGGCGGCCGCTCCGCGATCGCCACCCTGGTCGAGCGCAGCACCCGCTACACCATGCTGGTCCACCTGCCCGGCGGAGCCCACGACGCCGAGACCGTCCGCGACGGCCTCGTCGCCACGATCCAGACCCTGCCCGCCCACCTGCGCGGCTCCCTCACCTGGGACCAGGGCAGCGAGATGGCACGCCACAAGCAGTTCAGCATGGCCACCGGCATGCCCGTCTACTTCTGCGACCCCGCCTCGCCCTGGCAACGCGGCTCGAACGAGAACACCAACGGACTGCTGCGGCAGTACTTCCCCAAGGGCACCGACCTGAGCGTCCACAGCCCCGAAGACCTCGAACACGTCGCCCAGGAACTCAACGGCCGCCCACGCAAGACGCTCGGCTGGGATACCCCAGCCGAGCGTCTACGTGATCTACTCACCACCTGAAACCAAGCGGTGTTGCGACGACCCCTTGAACCCAAGCCGGACCGGGGCCCCTTCCCGTCTCCGGGGCCGGCGTCAGATCTTGACGCGCACGTCCTTGCGGAACTTGGCGGTGATGTCGGCGGCCTTCTCCAGGTCGGCGGGCTTGCCGGCCATGGCGTCGGCCAGGTCGGTGCTGATGACGACGGCCAGCGTGCTGTGGTCGCCCCAGATGCACACCGGCATGTTGACCTCCGAGGGCCCGGCGGGCGCGTCGCCCGTCGCGGCGCCGTCGGTCTTGGTCTTGATCGCCTGGCACTTCAGGACGGCGCCGTCCAGGGCGCTCGGCTCGAAGCCCTCCGGGCTGCCGACGAGCTCGGCCTCGGCGTCCTTGTCCTCGGAGGCGTTCTTCTCCAGCTCCGAGAACATGGCGTCGATGACCTTCTCCGGGTCGTCGATCTCGCCGTAGACGCCCATGAACTGGACCATCTTCATGGCGAACGGGTTGTTCTCGTCCCCGGCCTGGTAGACCGCGTTGACGTCCTTGGCGTTCTTGACGCCGTGCTTCTCGGCTTCCTTCATGTCGCTCTCGTCGAAGCCGCCGCTGCCCGCGCCGCTGCCCTTCTTGTACTCGCCGCCGAGCACGGTCGCCGGGGTCGTCAGCTTGTGCGGGCCGTCGTCGGCGACGTCCGAGCCGCCGCCCCCGCCGATCACGAAGTACGCGCCCACGGCGATCGCCGCCACGACCGCCACCGCGCCGACGACGATCCCGGCCTTCTTGCCGCCGCCGCCCGACGCCGGGGGCTGGGGCGGCGTGCCGTACGGGGCCTGGCCGTAGGGTGGCTGCTGGCCGTACGGTCCGGGCTGCTGGGGCGGGACGCCCGGGCCGCCGGGCTGCTGCGGGTGGCCGTAGCCGGGCTGGCCGGGCGGGGGAGCCTGCTGGGGGTAGCCGTAGCCGGGCTGCGGAGCCTGCGGCTGCTGGCCGTAAGGACCCGGCTGGCCGTACGGTCCGGGCTGCTGGGGCTGCCCGCCGTACGGGCCCGGCTGGTTGTAGCTCATTCCTGGGTTCCCCTCCAGATGCTTACGTGTCGCTGACATCCTCACTCAGGAGCGACCCGTTCAGGCCACCGGGGGGTGCACCGTTACAAAGCAATCGCGTTTCGGGACTGGGTCGTGACACCTCTAAACTGACCCCCGTGACCGAGAACACTCAGCAGCCGCGACCAGCCCCCACGACCGAACTGCCGACCCAGTACGTGCCGGCCGACGTAGAGGGGCCGCTGTACGAGCGCTGGGTGGAGCGCGGTTACTTCGAGGCGGACGCGGGGAGCGACAAGCCGCCGTACACCGTCGTCATCCCGCCGCCGAACGTCACGGGCAGCCTGCACCTGGGGCACGCCTTCGAGCACACCCTCATCGACGCCCTGACCCGCCGCAAGCGGATGCAGGGGTACGAGACGCTGTGGCAGCCGGGCATGGACCACGCCGGCATCGCCACGCAGAACGTCGTCGAGCGGGAGCTGGCGAAGGAGGGCAAGTCCCGGCACGACCTCGGCCGGGAGGCCTTCGTCGAGCGCGTCTGGCAGTGGAAGGGCGAGTCCGGCGGGCAGATCTCCGGCCAGATGCGCCGCCTCGGCGACGGCGTCGCCTGGTCGCGTGAGCGCTTCACCATGGACGAGGGGCTGTCGAAGGCCGTCCAGACCATCTTCAAGCGCCTCTACGACGACGAGCTGATCTACCGCGCCGAGCGCATCATCAACTGGTGCCCCCGGTGCCTGACCGCCATCTCCGACATCGAGGTCGAGTACCAGGACGACGACGGCGAGCTCGTCTCCATGAAGTACGGCGACGGGGACGACACCATCGTCGTCGCCACCACCCGTGCCGAGACGATGCTCGGCGACACGGCCGTCGCCGTCCACCCCGAGGACGAGCGGTACAAGCACCTGGTCGGCAAGCTGATCAAGCTGCCGCTGACCGACCGCTCCATCCCGGTCGTCGCCGACGAGCACGTCGACCCGGAGTTCGGCACCGGCGCCGTCAAGGTGACCCCGGCGCACGACCCGAACGACTTCGAGATCGGCCGGCGCCACGGCCTGCCCTCCCTCACCGTGATGGACGAGCACGCCGTCATCACCGTGCACGGCCCCTTCCAGGGCCTGGACCGCCTCGAGGCCCGGTCCGCCATCGTCGCCGCGCTGCGCGCCGAGGGCCGGATCGTCGCCGAGAAGCGGCCCTACGTCCACTCCGTCGGCCACTGCTCGCGCTGCAAGACCACCGTCGAGCCGCGCCTGTCCATGCAGTGGTGGGTCAAGGTCGGCCCGCTGGCGAAGGCGGCCGGCGACGCCGTCCGCGACGGCCGGGTCGCGATCCACCCGCGGGAGATGGAGAAGCGGTACTTCGACTGGGTCGACAACCTCCACGACTGGTGCATCTCGCGTCAGCTGTGGTGGGGCCACCGCATCCCGGTCTGGTACGGGCCGGACGGCGAGGTCGTCTGCGTCGGCCCGGACGAGGAGCCGCCGAGCGGCGAGGGCTGGCACCAGGACACCGACGTCCTCGACACCTGGTTCTCCTCCGGCCTGTGGCCCTTCTCCACCCTCGGCTGGCCGGAGCGGACGGATTCGCTCGCGAAGTTCTACCCGAACTCCGTCCTGGTCACCGGCTACGACATCCTCTTCTTCTGGGTCGCCCGGATGATGATGTTCGGCCTGTACGCGATGGACGGCACCCCGCCGTTCCACACCATCGCCCTGCACGGCATGGTCCGCGACCAGTTCGGCAAGAAGATGTCGAAGTCCTTCGGCAACGCGGTCAACCCGCTGGACTGGATGGACAAGTACGGCAGCGACGCCCTGCGCTTCACGCTCGCGCGCGGCGCCAACCCCGGTGTCGACGTGCCGATCGGCGAGGACTGGGTCCAGGGCTCGCGCAACTTCGCCAACAAGATCTGGAACGCCACGCGCTTCGCGCTGATGAACGGCGCCACGGTCGAGGGCCCGCTGCCGGACGCGTCGAGGATGTCGCCGACCGACCGCTGGATCCTGTCCCGGCTGAACTCGGTCGTGGCCGAGGTCGACGCGTACTACGACGACTTCCAGTTCGCCAAGCTGTCGGACGCGCTGTTCCACTTCGCCTGGGACGAGGTCTTCGACTGGTACGTCGAGCTGTCCAAGACGACGTTCCAGGCGGGCGGCGAGCCGGCCGAGGTCTCCAAGAGGGTCCTCGGCGAGGTCCTCGACGTCACGCTGCGGCTGCTGCACCCGGTGGTCCCGTTCGTCACCGAGACGCTGTGGACCACGCTGACCGGCGGCGAGTCGGTCGTCATCGCCGACTGGCCGAAGGACGGCGGCTTCCGGGACGCCGACGCCGAGCGGGAGATCGCCACGCTCCAGTCGGTCATCACCGAGGTCCGCCGGTTCCGCGCCGACCAGGGCCTCCAGCCCGGCCAGCGGGTCCCGGCCCGGCTGAGCCTCGACGGCACGGCGCTGGCGCGGCACGAGGCGGCCATCCGCCAGCTGCTGCGCCTGCAGCCGGAGGGCGAGGCCTTCACCGCGACGGCGACCCTGCCGGTCGCCGGGGTCGAGGTCGCGCTGGACCTGTCCGGCGTGATCGACGTGGCCGCCGAGCGCAAGCGGCTCGCCAAGGACCTCGCGGCCGCGGAGAAGGAGAAGGCCCAGGCCACGGCCAAGCTCGGCAACGAGGCGTTCCTGGCGAAGGCGCCGGACCAGGTGGTGGAGAAGATCCGCACCCGGCTCGCCAGGGCGGACGAGGACATCGCCCGCATCCGGACGCAGCTGGAGCGGCTGCCGCAGGCGTAGGCACCCCGGCGCGCGGCCCCGGGACCCGTCGCGGGTCCCGGGGCCGTCGCCGTGGCCGCAGGGCCGTCGCCGTGGCCGCGGGGTGCCCGGCCCCGGACCCGTCCGGGCCTCCGTAGACTGGCCCCGTGAGCGAGCTCCCCCCGAACGGCAACCACGACCGGCCCGACCCCGGTGACCCCCTCGACTCCTTCGACGAGATCATCGCCGCCGAGACCGACCGCGACCCCGACCTCGCGGTGATCGAGGCCGGCAGCCGCACCCTGCGCACGCAGGGCGGGCCGCCGCAGGCCGACGTGCCCGCGCGGCCGGAGGACCCCGAGGTCGACCGGGCCCTCAGGGAGGTCGAGGCGGAGCTGGCGACGCGCTGGGGCGAGACCAAGCTGGAGCCGTCGGTCGCCCGGATCTCCGCGCTGATGGACGTGCTGGGCGAGCCGCAGCGCTCCTACCCCTCGATCCACATCACCGGCACCAACGGCAAGACCTCCACCGCCCGCATGATCGAGGCCCTGCTCGGCGCCTTCGAGCTGCGCACCGGGCGGTACACCTCGCCGCACGTCCAGTCGATCACCGAGCGGATCAGCCTCGACGGCGCGCCGATCTCCGCCGAGCGGTTCGTCGAGACCTACCGGGACGTCCGGCCGTACGTCGAGATGGTCGACGCGCGGCAGGAGTACCGGCTGTCCTTCTTCGAGGTGCTCACCGGCATGGCGTACGCCGCCTTCGCCGACGCGCCCGTGGACGTGGCGGTCGTCGAGGTCGGCATGGGCGGCAGCTGGGACGCCACCAACGTGATCGACGCCGACGTCGCCGTGGTGACGCCCATCGCCCTCGACCACACCGACCGGCTCGGCACCACCCCCGCCGAGATCGCCGGGGAGAAGGCCGGCGTCATCAAGCGGGACGCCACGGTGATCATGGCCCAGCAGCCGGTGGACGCGGCGCAGGTGCTGCTGAAGAAGGCCGTCGAGGTGGACGCGACCGTGGCGCGGGAGGGTCTGGAGTTCGGCGTCGTCGACCGGCAGGTCGCCGTCGGCGGGCAGCTGCTCACCCTGCGCGGACTCGGCGGCGAGTACCCCGAGGTGTACCTGCCGCTGCACGGCGCCCACCAGGCGCACAACGCGGCCGTCGCGCTCGCCGCCGTGGAGGCGTTCTTCGGCGTCGGCGCCCAGCGCGCCGAACCGCTCGACCTCGACACCGTGCGCAAGGCCTTCGCCGCCGTCGCCTCACCGGGCCGGCTCGAGGTCGTGCGCCGGTCGCCGACCGTCGTCCTGGACGCCGCCCACAACCCGGCGGGCGCGCGGGCGGCGGCCGAGGCGATCGGGGAGGCGTTCCAGTTCAGCCGGCTGGTCGGCGTCGTCGGCGCGAGCGGCGACAAGAACGTGCGCGGGCTGCTCGAGGCGTTCGAGCCGGTCTTCGCCGAGGTCGTCGTCACGCAGAACTCCAGCCACCGCGCGATGGACGCCGACGAGCTGGCGTCCATCGCCGTCGAGGTGTTCGGCGAGGACCGCGTCCAGGTCGAGCCCCGGCTGCCCGACGCCCTGGAGGCCGCGATCACGCTCGCCGAGGAGGAGGGCGAGTTCGCGGGCGGCGGCGTGCTCGTCACCGGTTCCGTCATCACTGTCGGCGAGGCCCGACTGCTCCTGGGGAGGGGCTGAGAAACGTGCGTACCCTCTGCGCTTCGACCCTGATCGGCGAGGTCTTCATCATCGGCTTCGCCGGGCTGGTCGCGATGAAGGACCCGGACCTGTCCACGGCCACCGTGTGGACCGTGTGCGGCGTCGCCATGTTCCTGTGCGTGGCCCTGTGCGGGATGATCACCCGGCCCGGCGGCGTGGTCCTCGGCTGGGTGCTGCAGCTCGCCCTCGTCGCCTCCGGCTTCTTCGTCCCGACGATGTTCTTCCTGGGCGCGGTGTTCGCGGCGCTGTGGTGGGCCTCGGTGCATTTCGGGCGGAAGGTGGACGAGGCGAAGGCCCGGTTCGCCGCTCGGGCCGACCAGCCTGACGCTGCGTGACGGACGCCCCGACACGCCCGGTAACCTCATCACCCCGCACATCTGACGCACAAGGAGTTCCGTCGTGACCCAGCGCACCCTCGTCCTCCTCAAGCCGGACGCCGTCCGTCGCGGCCTGACCGGCGAGATCATCAGCCGTATCGAGCGCAAGGCCGGCTGGCGGATCACCGCGCTGGAGCTGCGCACCCTGGACCAGGACACGCTGGAGCAGCACTACGGCGAGCACCAGGGCAAGCCGTTCTACGAGCCGCTGATGGAGTTCATGGCCTCCGGGCCGGTCGTGGCGATGATCGTCGAGGGCGAGCGGGTCATCGAGGGAGTGCGTCAACTGGCCGGTCCCACCGACCCGATCGCCGCGGCGCCGGGATCGATCCGCGGGGACTTCGGCGTGATCGTCCGGGAGAACCTGATCCACGCCTCCGACTCCGAGGAGTCCGCCGAGCGCGAGGTGAAGATCTTCTTCCCCGGCCGGGTGTAGCGGGGGCGCATAACGATCACGTCGCGGCCGTGCGCGGTTCCCCCGGGGTGCCCGGGGGAGCGTTCGCCCGCCTCTCAGGGGGGCCGGGGGCTTTGCCCCCGGCCCCTTTTCCGGCATATGCGCATCGTTCGGGGGAACGGATGCCCCCGATGGACCGTCCCCACAAGCAGGGGGACGCGTCATCGGATGACAATGGCGAAGACCCTCGCGCAGTGTTCGCGAAGGCCCGTCTACCATGGAAGCCTTCACGTCACAGCACCCACCTCGCCGACCTGAAAAGCCCTCAAAGCTCGTGGGGAGGCCAGACGAATCCTGATGGGGAACTCAATGTCGTTCATCGGCCGTGACATGGCTGTCGACCTCGGGACCGCCAACACGCTGGTGTACGTCAGGGGTCGCGGGATCGTACTCAACGAGCCGTCCGTCGTCGCGATCAACACCAACACCGGTGGGATCCTCGCGGTCGGCGCCGAAGCGAAGAAGATGATCGGGCGCACGCCCGGCAACATCGTTGCCGTGCGCCCGCTGAAGGACGGCGTCATCGCCGACTTCGAGATCACCGAGCGGATGCTCCGCTACTTCATCCTGAAGATCCACAAGCGGCGGTATCTGGCTCGGCCGCGAGTCGTCGTCTGTGTGCCCTCGGGCATCACCGGCGTCGAGCGCCGTGCCGTCATCGAAGCATCGTCCCAGGCCGGCGCCCGTCAGGTGCACATCATCGAGGAGCCCATGGCCGCGGCCATCGGTTCGGGCCTGCCGGTCCACGAGGCCACGGGCAACATGGTGGTGGACATCGGCGGCGGCACCACGGAGGTCGCGGTCATCTCCCTCGGCGGCATCGTCACCGCCCAGTCCATCCGCGTGGCGGGTGACGAACTGGACAACGCGATCATCCAGCACGTCAAGAAGGAGTACTCCCTCCTGCTGGGTGAGCGGACGGCCGAACAGATCAAGATCACGATCGGTTCGGCGTACGACCTGGACACCGACGAGCACACCGAAATCCGCGGCCGGGACCTCGTCTCCGGGCTGCCCAAGACCGTGGTCATCTCCGCCGGGGAGGTCCGCAAGGCGATCGAGGAACCCGTCAACTCCATCGTCGACGCCGTCAAGACCACCCTCGACAAGTGCCCGCCGGAGCTGTCCGGCGACATCATGGACCGGGGCATCGTGCTGACCGGCGGCGGAGCGCTGCTGCGCGGCCTGGACGAGCGGCTGCGCCGGGAGACGGGGATGCCGATCCACATCGCCGAGGACCCGCTGGACAGCGTGGCGCTCGGCTCCGGCAAGTGCGTCGAGGAGTTCGAGGCGCTCCAGCAGGTGCTGGACGCCCAGCCGCGCAGATGACCGGATCCAACGATTCCGCCGTACGGGACAACCTTTTTCCGTACGGCGGAATCATTGATATGGAGGCACCGGTCGCCTGACGCCTCCGCACATCCGAACCAGCACATCTGAACACACCGACACCCCCCATACCCGTTCTCGACGAGGAAGGCACGGCCGCCGCACGTGAGGGACACACGAGAGAGCCGGCTGCTCCTGGTGCTGCTGATCGCCATCGCGTTCGCACTGATCACGGTGGACATCCGCGGCGGGGAGGACTCACCGGTCGACGGTGCCCGGCAGGCCGCGGCGACGGTCTTCGGCCCCATCGAGAACGGGGTGTCGGGCGCGGTCGACCCGATCGGCAACGCGATCTCCGCGGTCCGGGACTCCGGCGACCGCCACGACCGGCTCGCCGCGCTCGAGCGGGAGAACATCGCGCTCAAGGCCGAACTCGGCAGCGACGACCGCGACCGCAGCCGGCTGAAGCAGCTCGACAAGATGCTGAAGATCGCCGGACAGGGCCAGTACGGCATCAAGGGCGCCCAGGTCGTCGCCATAGGAGCCGCCCAGGGCTTCTCCTGGACCATCACCATCGACGTCGGCGCGAACGACGGCATCGAGCGCGACATGACCGTCCTCAACGGCGACGGACTCGTCGGCCGCGTCACCACCGTGGGCCCGGACACGGCCACCGTGCTGCTCGCCAGCGACCCCGACTTCACCGTCGGCACCCGCATGGAGGGCACCGACGAACTCGGCTTCGCCTCCGGCCAGGGCGACCGCCCGCTGCGCGTCGAACTCCTCAACGGCAGGGCCGAGATCAAGAAGGGCGACCGCCTGGTCACCTTCGGCTCGCAGGCCGACAAGCCGTTCGTGCCCGGCGTCCCCGTCGGCGTCGTCTCCCGCGTCGACCCCTCCGGCGGCGACCTCACCCGCACCGTCCACGTCACCCCGTTCGTCGGCTTCAGCAAGCTCGACGTCGTCGGCGTCGTCGTCCAGGCCCCCGAGAAGGACCCGCGCGACACGGTGCTGCCCGAGAAGCCCGCGCCGACCCCCACGCCGACCGTGACGGTCACCGTCACGCCCTCCGCCCCCGCCGACGGCCGGCAAGAGCAGTAGGAGCTGTCACCCATGCGCGTCAACCGGATCCTGCTCTCCAGCTCGCTGATCGTCGTCGCCCTGGTGATCCAGGTGAGCGTCCTCGCCCGTCTCCACCTGCCCGGTGCCGTCCCCGACCTGCTGCTGCTCACTGTCCTCGGCCTGGCCCTGGTCTACGGTCACGTCGGCGGCGCCCTCGTCGGCTTCGCCGCCGGCCTCCTCGCCGACCTCGCCCCGCCCGCCGACCACGCCGCCGGGCGCTACGCCCTCGTGCTGTGCGTCATCGGCTACCTCGCCGGGCTCGTCAAACCCGAGAGCGGCCAGGTGCGGTCGGCCACCGGCCCCATGGTCGTGGTGGTCGCCGCCGCGCTCGGCTCCACCCTGCTCTACGCCGGCGTCGGCGCCCTCGTCGGCGACACCGCCGCCCGCCACGTCGGCCTCGGCGGGCTGCTGTTCACCGCCGCGCTGTACGACCTGCTGCTCGCCCCGTTCGTCGTCCCCGGCGTCATGGCCCTGGCCCGGCGCGCCGAGAACGATCCGCTCGCCGAGACGAGTTCCGCCGCCAAGACCGGCGACGTCTCCTCCGGCTGGGTCACCGGCGGCACCGGACTGCGCATCGGCGGACAGCGGGGCGGCCTGCGGGTGAAGGCGGCCCGGGCGCGTGTGGCCCGCGCCGGGCGCATCAAGGGGGTCAAGCGCCTGTGACCCCGCCGGACTTCACCCGAACGGACGAGCGACGCCGGAACTCCGCCGCGCGGGGCGGCCGTTCACCACGCGTACGCGCCGTACGCGCCGTACGCGCCGTATTCGTCGTACCCGCACACACGCACCCGCACGGAGAGGGGGAGCGAGCCGCGTGACCAACATCCCCGAGACCGGTCGCAGTCCACGGGTCCAGATCCGGCTCGTCGTCATCCAGGTCCTCGTCCTCTCCCTCCTCGGCACCCTCGGCGGGCGCCTGTGGTACCTCCAGATCCGCGAGGGCGACCAGTACGCCAAGGAGGCCTCCGGCAACCACGTCCAGCAGGTCGTCCAGCCCGCGGTCCGCGGCTCCATCCTGGACGCGCGCGGGGTCCCCCTCGCCGACAACGAGACCCGCCTGGTCGTCTCCGCCTCCCGCACCGACCTCATGAAGATGGACGACGACGGCGAGGCGGTCCTCACCAAACTCGCCGGCGTCCTCGGCATGACCCCCAAGGAAGTCAAGGAGAAGGTCCGGCTCTGCGACGCCGAGACCCCCCAGCCTTGCTGGAACGGCTCGCCGTACCAGCCCATCCCCATCACCGACGAGGCCACCCCCAAGCAGGCCCTGCAGATCCGCGAACGCGCCGAGGACTTCCCCGGCATCACCGCCGAACCGCAGGCCGTGCGCCGCTACCCGAGCCCCGGCAAGGCCAACACCGCCCAGGTCCTCGGCTACCTCTCGCCCGTCACCGACGAGGAGATCCAGAAGGCGCAGGACACCAGCTCGCCCTACCTGCGCTCCGACCAGGTCGGCCGCTCCGGCCTGGAACGCCAGTACGACAAGCAGCTGCGGGGCAAGGCCGGCGTCACCCGCTACGAGGTCGACAAGCTCGGCCGCGTCATCGGCCAGGCCGAGTCCGACCCCGCCGAGCCCGGCGCCAACCTCGTCACCAGCATCGACGCCCGCGTCCAGCGGATCGCCGAGTACGAGCTGAACGAGGCCATGAAGGCCGCCCGCAAGGAACACGACCGCAACACCAACCGCACCTACGAGGCCGACTCCGGAGCCGTCGTCGTCATGGAGGCCAAGACCGGCCGCGTCGTCGCCATGGCCTCCAACCCGACCTACGACCCCAACGCCTGGGTCGGCGGCATCTCCTCCAAGGACTACGCCCGGCTCACCGGCAAGAACTCCAACTACCCGCTGCTCAACCGCGCCATCCAGGGCCAGTCGGCACCCGGCTCCATCTTCAAGGTCGTCCCGACGGCGGCCGCGGTCAACGCCGGCTACTCCTTCAAGGGCCCCTACGACTGCACCAGCTCGTACTCCATCGGCGGCCAGGTCTTCAAGAACTTCGAGTCCCAGGACCACGGCGCGATCAGCCTCGGCCGCGCCCTGGAGGTCTCCTGCGACACCGTCTTCTACCGGCTCTCCCACGAGGAGTGGAAGCGCGACGGCGGCAACAAGCCGAAGAAGAACCCCGACGACTGGTTCTACAAGACGGCCCACCAGTTCGGCCTCGGCAAGGAGACCGGGATCGACCTGCCCAACGAGGTCACCGGCCGCGTCCCCGACCGCCAGTGGAAGCTGGACTACTGGAAGGCCAACAAGGACGCCTGGTGCAAGTACGGCAAGAAGGACGGCAGCTACGCCGAGAAGATCGCCTACGAGAACTGCCTCGAGGGCAACCGGCTGCGCGCCGGTGACTCCGTCAACTACTCCATCGGCCAGGGCGACACCCTCGTCACCCCCATTCAGATGGCCACCGTCTACGCGGCCCTCTCCAACGGCGGGACGCTCCTCACCCCCACCGTCGGCAAGGCCGTCATCAGCCCCGACGGCAAGACGGTCACGGACATCGAGCCCAAGCCGTACGGCAAGCTGCCGGTCACCAAGAAGACCCTCGCCGAGATGGACGAGGCCCTCGAGGGCGTGGCCACCCGGGGCACGGCCGCCTGGCGGTTCGGCGGCTGGCCGCAGGACGAGATCCCCATGCACGCCAAGACCGGTACCGCCGAGGTCCACGGCAAGCAGACCACCTCCTGGTTCGCCACCTACACCGAGGACTACGCGATCGTCATGACGATCGCCCAGGGCGGTACCGGCTCCGGCGCCTCGGGCCCCGCCGTGCGCAACATCTACAACGCGCTGTACGGCGTCGCCGAGGACGGCACCATCGACAAGAAGAAGGCGCTGCTGCCCGAGCCCCAGAAGACCCTCCCGAAGGTCACGACGGACGGCACCATCAAGTCCCCGAAGATCTCCGAGGATCCGGCCGAGGACCGGTCGACCGCCTCACCGGACGCCCGGGCCACCACCCCCCAGGACGGCCCGGACGACCCCGCCGGCCAGCAGCAGGCCGGCACGGTCCCCTCCCCGGAGACCGGCAACCGCGACACCCGCCGCCGCGACCGGCGCCGGGGCGGCGGCCGGTGCCCGGACGCCGGGCGCCGGGCCGACGGACCACGCCGGGGCGGCGAACGCCCGGCCCTTTGCCGGCGGCGGGCCACCGGAAGCCGGAGGACAGCGGCATGACCGGCGGTGTGAACAGCTTCCACGTCTCCGGGTACGGACCCGAGCGGGCCGGCTGGACCCGGATCTTCGCCCGCGACTCCCTCGCCCGGCGCCTCGACTGGCCGATACTGCTGTCAGCGACCGTGCTGTCCCTGCTCGGCTCGCTCCTGGTCTACTCGGCCACCCGCAACCGCACCGAGCTCAACCAGGGCGACCCGTACTACTTCCTGGTCCGGCACTGGCTGAACACCGGCATCGGGCTGGCCCTGATGATCGGCACGATCTGGCTCGGCCACCGCACCCTGCGCACGGCCGTCCCCCTGCTGTACGGCGCCTCGGTCTTCCTGGTCCTGCTGGTGCTCACCCCCCTGGGCTCCACCATCAACGGCGCCCACTCCTGGATCAAGCTCGGCGGCGGCTTCTCGCTCCAGCCCTCGGAGTTCGTGAAGGTCACGATCATCCTGGGCATGGCGATGCTGCTCGCCGCCCGGGTCGACGCGGGCGACAAGCCCTACCCCGACCACCGCACGGTCCTCCAGGCACTCGGGCTGGCCGTCGTCCCCATGCTGATCGTGATGCTCATGCCCGACCTCGGCTCGGTCATGGTCATGGTCATCATCGTGCTCGGCGTGCTCCTCGCCTCCGGCGCCTCCAACCGGTGGGTCTTCGGCCTCCTCGGCGCCGGAGCGGTCGGCGCGATCACCGTCTGGCAGCTCGGCGTGCTCGACGAGTACCAGATCAACCGCTTCGCCGCCTTCGCCAACCCCGAACTCGACCCCGCCGGCGTCGGCTACAACACCAACCAGGCCCGCATCGCCATCGGCTCCGGCGGCCTCACCGGCTCCGGCCTCTTCCAGGGGTCCCAGACCACCGGCCAGTTCGTCCCCGAACAGCAGACCGACTTCGTCTTCACCGTCGCCGGCGAGGAACTCGGCTTCGTCGGCGGCGCACTGATCATCGGCCTGCTCGGCGTCATCCTCTGGCGCGCCTGCCGCATCGCCCGCGACACCACCGACCTCTACGGCACCATCGTCGCCGCCGGCATCGTCGCCTGGTTCGCCTTCCAGTCCTTCGAGAACATCGGCATGACCCTCGGCATCATGCCCGTCACCGGCCTCCCCCTGCCGTTCGTGTCCTACGGGGGCTCGTCGATGTTCGCCGTGTGGCTGGCGGTCGGCCTGCTCCAGTCGATCAAGGTGCAACGGCCGATGTCCGCGTAACCGCCCGCCTCACCGGTGCGGGGCGGCCCTCTGCCGCTCCGCACCCGAACCGGCTAGATTCGGTGCATGGCGGACACCCAGCGCGAGATCGAGCGGAAGTACGAGTCCGAGGACCCCGAGAACACCGCACTGCCCGACCTGACCGGCATCCCCGGCGTCGCGTCCGTCCGGGACAAGGGCGTCACCCACCTCGACGCCACCTACTACGACACCGCCGACGCGCGCCTGGCCGCCGCCTCCCTCACCCTGCGCCGCCGCACCGGCGGCTCCGACGCCGGCTGGCACCTGAAGTTCCCCGTCGCCCCCGGAGTGCGGGACGAGATCCGCGCCCCGCTCTCCGACGACCTCCCGGAGGACCTCGCCCGCCTCGTCCGCTCCCGCGTCCGCGAGCGCGCCCTGCGCCCCGTCGTCCGCCTGCGCTCCGACCGCGACCTGCGCCACCTCCTCGACCGCACCGGCCGGCTCCTCGCCGAGGTCGGCGTCGACACCGTGCACGCCGAACGCCTCACCGACGACGGCGACGGCGGCACGGCCCGGTGGACCGAGATCGAGGTCGAACTCGCCGACGGCGCCGACCCCGCCCTCCTCGACCGGGTCGAGAAGAAGCTCCGCACGGCGGGCATACGCCCCTCGAAGTCCGCCTCGAAGCTCGCCCGGGCCCTGGCGGAGACCGCCCCGACCACCACGGTCGACCGGCCCGGGGCGGCGCCCGCCCCGGCCACCGCACCGACGGCCGCACCCCGGCAGAAGCGCAAGGTCCGGGCGGTGGGCGAACCCGTCACCGCGGGCGACCACGTCCTCGCCTACGTCCGCGCCCAGCGCGACGCGCTCGTCGAGCTCGACCCCGCCGTGCGCCAGGACGTCCCCGACTCCGTCCACCGCATGAGGGTCGCCACCCGCCGCCTGCGCAGCGCCTTCCGCTCCTACCGCGCCGTCCTCGACCGCGGGACGACCGACCCCGTCGCCACCGACCTCAAGTGGCTGGCCGGCGAGCTGGGCCTGGACCGCGACCAGGAGGTGCTCGCCGCGCGCCTGAGGAAGGCCCTGGACGAGCTGCCCGGCGCCCTCGTCTCCGGACCCGTCGGCGACCGCCTCACCGCCTGGTCCGAGACCCGCCACCGCGGGGCCCACGGCCGCCTCACCGCCGTCCTCGACTCCCGCCGCCACCTCGCGCTCCTCGACGCCCTGGACGCCCTGCTGGCCGACCCGCCGCTGCGCCGGAAGGCCGCCGCCGAGCCGGAGAAGGTGCTCGCCAAGGCCGTGCGCAAGGACCTCGGCAAGCTGTCCGGCCTCGTCGCCCGGGCCCTCGACCTCCCGCCCGGCGACGACCGCGACGTCGCCCTGCACGAGGCCCGCAAGAAGACCAAGCGCACCCGGTACGCGGCCGAGGCCGCCGCCCCGGCGCTCGGCGCCCCCGCGGACACCCTCGTCGCGTCCATGAAGGCGCTCCAGGGCCTGCTCGGCGACCACCAGGACAGCGTCATGGCCCGCAGGACCCTGCGCGAGCTGGCCGCCGTCGCCCACGCGGCGGGGGAGAACACCTTCGCCTACGGCGTCCTGTACGGCCGCGAGGAGCACCGCGCACGGACCACCGAGGCGGCGCTCCCGGACACCTGGAAGGCGCTCGGCAAGGACCTCCGGTCCTGGACGACGTAGGAGGGACCCGCCCGGCCGCGTTACGCTGAATGGTCACCCGCCCCCGCGGCCTCCTCCGGCCGGGGGACCCCCAGTCAGCACACGAAGGTTCGCGAGATGCCTGCCGAAGCCGCCGAGTCTGTGTTCCCGCAGCTCGAAGCTCTGCTCCCGCATGTGCAGAAGCCGATCCAGTACGTCGGCGGAGAGCTCAACTCCACGGTCAAGCCGTGGGACAGCTGCGACGTCCGCTGGGCGCTCATGTACCCCGACGCCTACGAGGTCGGACTGCCCAACCAGGGCGTCATGATCCTCTACGAGGTCCTCAACGAACAGGACGGCGTCCTCGCCGAGCGCACCTACAGCGTCTGGCCGGACCTCGAGGCGCTGATGCGGGAGCACCGCGTCCCGCAGTTCACGGTCGACAGCCACCGCCCGGTGAAGGCCTTCGACGTGTTCGGCCTGAGCTTCTCCACCGAGCTCGGCTACACCAACATGCTCACCGCCCTGGACCTGGCCGGCATCCCCCTGGAGGCCAGGGACCGGACGCTGGACGACCCGATCGTCATGGCCGGCGGCCACGCCGCGTTCAACCCCGAGCCGATCGCCGACTTCATCGACTGCGCGGTCATCGGCGACGGCGAGCAGGCCGTCCTCGAGGTCACCCGGATCATCCGCGCCTGGAAGCAGGAGGGCCGCCCCGGCGGCCGCGAGGAGCTCCTCCTGCGCCTGGCGAAGACCGGCGGGGTGTACGTCCCCGGCTTCTACGACGTCGAGTACCTCCCCGACGGCCGCATCGCCCGCGTCGTACCGAACCGGTCGGGCGTCCCGTGGCGCGTCTCCAAGCACACGGTGATGGACCTCGACGAGTGGCCCTACCCCAAGCAGCCCCTCGTCCCGCTCGCCGAGACGGTCCACGAGCGCATGTCGGTGGAGATCTTCCGCGGCTGCACCCGGGGCTGCCGCTTCTGCCAGGCCGGAATGATCACCCGCCCCGTCCGCGAGCGCTCGATCACCGGCATCGGCGAGATGGTCGACAAGGGCCTGAAGGCCACCGGCTTCGAGGAGGTCGGCCTGCTGTCCCTGTCGAGCGCCGACCACTCGGAGATCGGCGACATCGCCAAGGGCCTCGCCGACCGCTACGAGGACGACAAGATCGGCCTCTCGCTCCCCTCGACCCGCGTCGACGCCTTCAACATCGACCTGGCGAACGAGCTGACCCGCAACGGCCGCCGCTCGGGCCTGACCTTCGCGCCGGAGGGCGGCTCGGAGCGCATCCGCAAGGTCATCAACAAGATGGTCTCCGAGGACGACCTCATCCGGACCGTCGCCACGGCCTACGGCAACGGCTGGCGCCAGGTGAAGCTGTACTTCATGTGCGGCCTGCCCACCGAGACCGACGACGACGTCCTCCAGATCGCCGACATGGCCACCCGCGTGATCGCCAAGGGCCGCGAGGTCTCCGGCTCCCACGACATCCGCTGCACGGTCTCCATCGGCGGCTTCGTCCCCAAGCCGCACACCCCCTTCCAGTGGGCCCCGCAGCTCTCCGCCGAGGAGACGGACGAGCGCCTGGCCAAGCTCCGGGACAAGATCCGCGGCGACAAGAAGTACGGCCGCTCCATCGGCTTCCGCTACCACGACGGCAAGCCCGGCATCGTCGAGGGCCTGCTCTCCCGCGGCGACCGCCGCATCGGCGCGGTCATCCGCGCGGTCTACGAGGACGGCGGCCGCTTCGACGGCTGGCGCGAGCACTTCTCCTACGACCGCTGGATGAACTGCGCGGACAAGGCGCTGGCCCCCTTCGGCGTCGACGTCGACTGGTACACCACCCGCGAGCGCACCTACGAGGAGGTCCTGCCCTGGGACCACCTCGACTCCGGCCTGGACAAGGACTGGCTCTGGGAGGACTGGCAGGACGCCCTCGACGAGACGGAGGTCGAGGACTGCCGCTGGACGCCGTGCTTCGACTGCGGGGTGTGCCCCGCCATGGACACGAACATCCAGGTGGGTCCGACCGGGAAGAAGCTGCTGCCCCTCACCGTGGTGAACAAGTAGCCGCTCGCGCCCCGCGGGCGGCTCCCGACCGGCGGGAGCCGCCGCCCCGGCCGTCGAGGAAGCGGCCCCCGCCGTCGGCGGGGGCCGCTGGGAGAGGTCCCGCCGCCGACGGCCCGTCGGCGGCGGAGGCGGGGCCTACGGGGTGCGCCGCCCGGACGGCACGTCGCGGCGGTAGGAGGGGGCCGGGGTCCCGAACCGCTCCTCCCGGCCACCGGAGGCGGGGCGGGGGGCGGAGGGCTGCTGCCGGTGGCGCGGGGCGGCCCGGCGGGGCGGTCGGGTCAGGGTGATCTGGCGGACGAGCTGCTGGAAGCACGTGAGTGCGGCGACTCCCGGCAGCGCGGCGGCGGCGGTGTCGGTGATCGTGCGCGGCGCCTGGGCGACGCAGAGCAGGACCGCGACGGACGAGAACAGCAGGACGACGAACCAGGAGTGCAGGGCGCGTCGTCGGTGCAGTGCCGCGCGGAGGACGGACAGGGACCCCGCCAGCCAGGGGCCGTACACGAGCACCGGCCACCAGGCCGCCGAACTGCCACTGCTGTGCGCCGTGGTGACGAGGAGCAGCGGTTCGTAGGTGACCACGCCGCTGAAGACGCTCACCATCGACACGGTGGCCGCGACCAGGGCGGCGATGACGTAGCCGGCGAGCCGCACGGCGTCCCGGCGTCTGCGCCGGGTGAGCCTGCGGTGGCCGCGCGGGGTGGTGCGCAGGGGCGGCAGTTCGGCGGTGATCTCCTGCAGGTTGCCCAGAGGACTGCCGGCGGGGGGAGCGGTGACCGACGCCTCGTCGCCGGGGGGCGGCACGGCGCCGCCGTATGCCTCGCCGCGGGCTTCCTGGAGCAGGTAGGCGAGTTCCTCGGCGGGGTCCCAGGGGGGAACCGGTGTTTCCAGGGGTTCTTCGTAGACGGTCGAGGCCCGGTGCCGGCCGGTGCCCGCTCCCTCGTTCTGGGCCGGGAAGCCGGGGCCGTACCAGAGGTGGTCGAAGCGTTCGTCGTTCATGTCAGGGCGGGTCCGTCGGGCCGGCGTGCGAAACGGGGCGCCGGCCGGTCCGGCCCGCAGGCCGGCCGGGTCGGACTCCACCTGCTGGAACAGGGCGGGCGGCCCGTCGGGATCGGCCCGCTGGCGTGCGGTGCGGCAGGGACGCCCTTCGCGCCGAGCGCGCCCTCGGCCCCGGGCGGGGGGTGCGCCGGGGCCGAGGTGCGGAGGTGGGAGCCCACGGACGGCCCGCGGGCAGAAGTCGGGCCGCTCGGCCCCCCCTCGGGCGCGAGTGGCCCGGACGTGCTTGCCTTCGTCATGTAGCGAATAACGGCGGGGCTTTTCACTTGGATGCGCGGCGAATGAGTGAACAGCCGTCAGGGAAAATTATTTTATGCAAGCCCGGTCGAGCAGGGGCCCCGGCTCCCGGAAAAAGGATTCCTCCCAGGCCGGGCGGGGGCGGTGGGGAATTCCCGGTGCGCGTCCGCGGAATGCGTCGCGCCGGCCGGCGTTCGGCGTACGAGGCGCGTGATTCCCCGGACGCGGGATCCGGACGGACCGCTGCGGCGTCCGCGCGGTCATGGACCTGCAGAAGCAGGCCCCCGCGGCGCGGGGGGACGCGCCCCGGGGCGAGGGGTGCCTGGTCGTGGCGGTCCGCGTGCCCGTGCGGATCGTGGTGCTCGTCCTGGTCGTACCGGTGCGGATGGCGTGGGACGCGCTCGCCGTCGCCGGGCGGTTCCTGAACGGCACCGCGCTCCGGCCGCTCGGGCGGGCGTCGCTGCGGATCGGGCGGGCGGTGCTCGTGCGGCCGTCCACGGGCCCGTGGCGGTACGTCCTCGTGCCGCCCGGCACGCTGTCGGCCCGGCTCGGGACGGTGTCGTTCGTCCTTCCCGCCGCGGGGCTGCACCGCCGTGTGCCGACCCCCGTCGGCCACGCCCTGGTGTGGGTGTACGCGCGCCTTGACGCCCGTCGGGCACGCGGCCGTGCGGGCGCTCGGGGCGGTGGGCGCCGTGTGCGCCGCGCTCGGCCGGGGTGCGCGCGGGAGGGGACGGACCTGCTCACGAAGCGGTGAACGGCGGGCGTCGGCACGGGACTCGGCGTCGGGGCAGGCACCGCGCCGGTGCGCCGGCCGCGGCCGTCCGCCTCCGCGCGGGAACCGGCGGCCCGCCTTGCACGTACCCTGGGTGGTACGACGACCGTTCCGGCGCGGTGCCCGACCGGGACCGGACCGCCGGGACGCCGTCGCACGGTCGTACGCTGGATGGGGAGGCGCACCCGCGCCCCCCTGCAACGAGGAGAAGATCCACTGGGCAAGCGACAGCCCGAAGGCCCGCCGCCCGCACCCGCGGTGCAGCGCATCCGACTGCGCTACACCAAGCGCGGCCGCCTCCGGTTCACCAGCCACCGCGACTTCCAGCGCGCCTTCGAGCGTGCCCTGCGCCGCGCCGAGGTGCCGATGGCGTACTCGGCGGGGTTCACACCGCACCCGAAGGTGTCGTACGCCAATGCCGCACCCACCGGCACGGGCAGCGAGGCCGAGTACCTGGAGATCGCGCTCACCGAGCCGCGGGACCCCGAGCGGCTCCGGGCCCTCCTCGACGCGTCGCTGCCCGCCGGGCTCGACATCGTCGAGGCGGTCGAGGCCCGTACGCCGGGGCTCGCCGACCGGCTCACGGCCTCCGTGTGGGAGCTGCGGCTGGACGGGGTCGCCCCCGAGGACGCCCGCCGCGCGGTGGACGCCTTCAACGCGGCCGGGTCCGTCGAGGTCCAGCGCCTGACCAAGAACGGCGTCCGCACCTTCGACGCCCGCTCCGCGGTGGCCGGCCTGGACGCGGTGGAAACGCACTCCTCGCCGGCTGATAGGCCGAGCGACCGGCCCTGTGCGATACTGCGGCTGGTTGTTCGGCACGTGACGCCTGCCGTACGACCCGACGACGTCCTGTCCGGTCTCACCGCCGTGGCCGACCTGGCGCCGCCGGTCCCCGCAGCGGTGACCAGGCTGGCGCAGGGGCTGTTCGATGAAGAGACCGGCACGGTGACCGACCCGCTCGCGCCCGACCGCGAGGCAGCAGCGACCGAGCCGCATCCGGCCGCCGCCACTGCCGCCGCGACGGCGCCGGCGTAAGGAAGGTCCCGCGTAGGGACGGACGTCGTAGCGCCGCCCTCGGACTCGGGAGCCACCTGGGTCGGGCAGCGCACCGACCAGAAGACTTTCGCCAGGCCGTGCGCATTCGGTGTACGGAACCGGCGAGACAGGACACAGAGAGCTCCCGTGCGGCGCCCGCGCCCCGGACGGCGGCCACCGCGCATCGCGCGGGCCGCGGACGTCACCGGCATCGCCGGACCGGGTGCGGCGCCCGGGAGCCTGACGGGAGATACGCCCGCATGCTCGAACCGATCGAGCCCACCGAGGGCTCCGAACCGAACACCCCCAGCGACACCCTGCCGCCGCGCCGGCGGCGCCGTGCCGCGTCCCGCCCGGCCGGTCCGCCCGCCGCGGCGGCCGAGACCGTCACGCCGGCCATACCGGCCGCGGGGTCCGCCGAGTCCCCGGCATCCTCCGGGGCGGCCGGGCCCGTGGCGCAGGAGAGCGCCGGAGCCGGGGAGAGGGCCCGGGAAGAGGCCCCCGAGACGTCCGCGACCGCCGCACCGCGGCGCCGCCGTGTCGTCCGCCGCGCCTCCGCGCCCGCCGGGGCACCGGCGTCGGCGGAGACCGCCGAGACCGTCGTGCCGGCGACCGCGGCCCCGGCCCAACCCGAGACCGCCGAGACCGCCGAGGCCACCGGGCAGGCGACCGCCTCCTCCGGCACCTCCGAGGACGCCGCTCCCCGGCGCACCCGCCGCCGCGCGACGCGCGGGACGACCTCGCCGACGGCGACCGCCGACGACGGCGCGCAGAGCGCCGGGACGCCGGAGCCGGAGCCGTCCGCGCAGACGTCCGGGGCCGAGGAGACCACCGCCGAAACCTCCGAGGCACCCGCGGCCGCCGAGGACACCGGGGCCGCCGAGGACACCGCGCCGCGCCGGACCCGGCGCCGCGTCTCACGCCGTGCCGCCGCGCCCGCCGGGGCGGAGGGCGACGCGGGCGAGTCCGCACGGACTGCCGCCTCCGCCGCCTCCGCCGACGAGGCCCCGGCGGCCGAGCCCGCAGCCGCCCCCGCCAAGAGCACCGGGGCACCCGCCGCCGTGGCGGCCGGGCCCGCGCGGACCGCGCCCGAGGAGGCCGTGGACGCCCCGGAGGCCGCCGCTCCGCGGCGTCGCCGCCGGGTGGCCCGCAAGGCCGCCGCCGGGTTCGCGGAGCCGGCGCGCAGCGCCGGGGCCGCCGAGGCCGCGGACGAGACCGCTCCGCGGCGTCCGGTGCGTCCGGCCGTCGCCGTGTTCCAGCCGCCCGTGTTCACCGAGCCCCGGTTCCAGACCCCGGAGCGGGCCGCCGCCGAGGCGGCCGCCGAGGCGGCCGGGCCGGTGGAGCCCGAGGAGAGCGAGGAGTGGGCCGAGGAGCGGCCCGCCGCCTCGCGCCGCCGGCGGCGCCGGAGCGCGGGCGACGAGACGGAGGCCGCGCCGGCCGCCGGGGCCGCACCCGCCGCCCGCCCCGAGGACGGGGCGGAGGAGGCCGACGAGCCGGCCGAGGACCAGGGCGAGGGCGAGGACCAGGACCAGGACGAGGGCGAGGGCTCCGGTTCGCGCCGGCGCCGTCGCCGCGGTGGCCGCCGCCGCAGGCGCGGCGAGTCCGCCGAGAGCGACGCCGAGGACGGCGAGTCCGCGGACGACGACGCCGAGGGCGACCCGGTCTTCGCCGAGCAGGCCGCCCAGGACGCCGAGGACACCGCGGAGCAGACCGCCGAGGACGCGGAGGAAGCCGAGGCCGCGGAGGACGCGGAGGACGCCGAGCAGTCCCGGGGCCAGGAGGGCCCGGACACCGGGACGGGCTCCAGCAGCAGCCGTCGCCGCCGCCGCCGTCGCCGCCGGGCCGGTGACGGCGCCGCCGAGGCCGAGCCCGCCTCCGACGACCCCGAGCGCACCGTCGTCAAGGTCCGCGAGCCGCGCAAGGCGGCCGAGCCGTCCGACGAGGTGCAGTCCATCAAGGGCTCCACGCGTCTGGAGGCGAAGAAGCAGCGCCGCCGCGAGGGCCGCGAGCAGGGTCGCCGCCGGGTGCCGATCATCACCGAGGCCGAGTTCCTGGCCCGCCGCGAGGCCGTCGAGCGCGTGATGGTGGTCCGCCAGCACGGCGACCGCACGCAGATCGGCGTCCTGGAGGACGGGGTGCTCGTCGAGCACTACGTCAACAAGGAGCAGGCGACCTCGTACGTCGGCAACGTCTACCTCGGCAAGGTGCAGAACGTGCTGCCGTCGATGGAGGCCGCCTTCATCGACATCGGCAAGGGCCGCAACGCCGTGCTCTACGCGGGCGAGGTCAACTTCGAGGCGCTGGGCATGGCGAACGGCCCGCGCCGCATCGAGTCCGCGCTGAAGTCGGGCCAGTCGGTCCTGGTCCAGGTCACCAAGGACCCGATCGGGCACAAGGGCGCCCGCCTCACCAGCCAGGTCTCCCTCCCGGGCCGCTACCTCGTGTACGTCCCCGAGGGCTCGATGACCGGCATCAGCCGCAAGCTGCCCGACACCGAGCGGGCCCGGCTGAAGACCATCCTCAAGAGGATCGTCCCCGAGGACGCGGGCGTCATCGTGCGCACCGCCGCCGAGGGGGCCAGCGAGGAGGAGCTGCGCCGGGACGTCGAGCGGCTGCAGGCGCAGTGGGAGGACATCCAGAAGAAGTCCAAGAACGGCAACGCGCCGACGCTGCTGTACGGCGAGCCGGACATGACCGTCCGGGTCGTGCGGGACATCTTCAACGAGGACTTCTCCAAGGTCGTCGTCAGCGGCCAGGACGCCTGGCAGACCATCCACGGCTACGTCTCCCACGTCGCGCCGGACCTCGCCGACCGGCTGCAGAAGTGGACCAGCGAGGTCGACGTCTTCGCCACGTACCGGATCGACGAGCAGCTCGCCAAGGCGCTGGACCGCAAGGTCTGGCTGCCCAGCGGCGGTTCGCTGGTCATCGACCGGACCGAGGCGATGGTCGTCATCGACGTCAACACCGGCAAGTTCACCGGTCAGGGCGGCAACCTCGAGGAGACGGTCACCAGGAACAACCTGGAGGCGGCCGAGGAGATCGTGCGCCAGCTGCGGCTGCGCGACCTCGGCGGCATCATCGTCATCGACTTCATCGACATGGTCCTGGAGTCCAACCGGGACCTGGTGCTGCGGCGCCTGCTGGAGTGCCTGGGCCGCGACCGCACGAAGCACCAGGTCGCCGAGGTGACGTCGCTGGGCCTGGTCCAGATGACCCGCAAGCGGGTCGGCCAGGGCCTGCTGGAGTCGTTCTCGGAGACCTGCGTCCACTGCAACGGGCGCGGTGTCATCGTCCACCTGGACCAGCCCGCCGCCGCCGGTGGCGGTGGCAAGCGCCGCAAGCGGGCGCGTGCCGGCGCGGCGGACCAGCCGCACGAGCACGAGGCCGTCGCGAGCGCCGAGACGGCCGAGCAGGAGGCGGAGTCGGAGGCCGAGATCGCCGCCGAGGCCGCCGAACCGGTCGCCCTGCCGGCACCGGAGATCACGCCGGACGAGGAGCTGTACAGCAGCGTCGCCGAGGCGGAGGCCGCGGCCACCCGCGGACGGACGCGCCGCCGGTCGAGCCGGCGGGCGTCGGCCCCGGCCGGTGCGCCGAAGCGTGAGGCGGCCGGGGCGCGGCGGTCCGGGACCGAGGAGGCCCCGGCCGAGGTGCCGACCGCCCAGGACGTGACGGCGGAGCAGGAGGCCGCGCGTCCGGTGCAGCCGGAGTCGGCCGCCGAGGCGCTGGCCGAGCCCGCGGCCGTCGAGGACGCGGTGGTTCCCGAGCCGGGGACCGGGGGCCGGGAGACCGGGGCCCCGGCCCCCGAGGAGGCCGCCCCGCAGGGCCGTACGCGGCGTCGCGCGACCCGCAGGGTGTCCGCGCCGACCGGTTCGCCGCAGGGGGCGCAGGCCGCGGTGGTGACGGTGACCGAGACCCGGGAGACCGAGGTCCCGGCCGCCGGGACGCCCGAGCCGCGGGCGGAGGAGGAGACCCCGGCCGTCCCGGCCGAGGCCCCCGCCGAGGCCGCGGCCCCGGCCCGCCCGCGCCGCCGCGCGGTGCGCAAGCCCACCACGGCCACCGCGTCCGAGGAGGCGGCCGTCGTGGTCGTCCCGTCCGCTCCGGCGGAGGAGACGGTCCCGGCGGACGGGACGGCGCCCGCGGGGGAGCCCGCCCAGGACGCCCAGGAGTCCGCGCAGGACGGTGAGGAAGCGGCCGCCGAGGCGGCTCCGGCCAAGAAGACCGCCCGCGCGGCGGCCAAGAAGGCCACGGCGAAGAAGGCCGCCACGAAGAAGACGGCGGCCAAGAAGACCGCCGCCAAGAAGACGGCGGCCAAGAAGACGGCGAAGACCGCCGAGACGGCCGCCGCCGAGACGGCCGCCGCCGAGACGACCGCGAAGAAGACCGCGGCCAGGACCACGGCCAAGAAGGCTCCGGCCAAGAAGGCCACGGCGGAGAAGGCCACGGCGAAGAAGGCCGCCACGAAGAAGACCGCGGCCAAGAAGACCGCGGCGGCGGACCAGCAGCCGCCGTCCTCGGTCACGGCGGTGACCGAGGAGGACTGAGCAGCCGTCCGAGGGTGTGGTCCTGTCCCCGCGGGGACAGGACCACACCCTTTTTTCCGAAGGCCCGGTCCACCGTGCGTGGCCGCGCTCGTCGGGGGAGGGCCGCCGCCGGGACGGCGCGTCCGGGCTCGGCCGGCCCCGGGGGACGTCGGGGAGGGACCAGTGGTGACCGGCCTCGCGCCCACGGCCGGCGCCGGACGGCGTCCGCGTCCCCGCACCCCGGAGCGGGATCCGCAACCGCCCCGCGAGACCGGCCGCCGGGAGCCGGCCGGGGCTTCCGGCGCGACGGGGTCCCGGCCGGCGGCGCGGCGGTCGCCACGCAGGTGCGGGGCGACCACGACGGCTCCCGGCTGATGGCCGGGGCGCCCCGCCGGCACGGGCTCCCGGTGCCGGTGGAGGAGAGCGGGTCCGACGCCGAGGAGTTCGTCCGGGCGGCGGAGTTCGCCCCGGGGACCCGGCCGGGCCGCTCCACGGTCCTGGAGCACCCGGACCCGTCGCCGGCGCGGATCAGGGGCGCCTACGCGGACCACGCCGCGCCGGTCGCCGGCCGACCAGGGGCCGGTTTGACCCTTCTGGGCCCGGCCCCGTAGTCTTGACCGTCGGCGTGTCCATCTGGACCGCCACATCCCCGTAAACCTCTTCCTCCCGGACGCGGGCCGCGACCGGGAGAGGTCGTCCGCGTGTGTGCAGGGCGGCTGGCCTGCGGGGGTGCCGTTCTTCGAGCGAGAGAGTGAGATCCGCGTGTACGCCATCGTGCGCAGCGGTGGTCGCCAGCACAAGGTTGCTGTCGGCGACATCGTCGAGGTTGACAAGATTTCCACCGCCAAGGTCGGCGACACGGTCGAGCTCTCGACCCTGCTCGTCGTCGACGGCGACTCCGTGACCAGCGACCCGTGGGTGCTGGCCGGCATCAAGGTCCAGGCCGAGGTCGTGGACCACCACAAGGGCCAGAAGATCGACATTCTGCGCTACAAGAACAAGACCGGCTACCGCCGTCGTCAGGGCCACCGCCAGCAGTACACGGCGATCAAGGTCACTGAGATCCCCACGGCTGCGAAGTAAGGGACTGAGGAGAGATGGCACACAAGAAGGGCGCATCGTCCACCCGGAACGGTCGCGACTCGAACGCCCAGCGGCTCGGCGTGAAGCGCTTCGGCGGTCAGGTCGTGAGCGCGGGTGAGATCCTGGTCCGCCAGCGCGGCACCCACTTCCACCCGGGCGCGGGCGTCGGCCGCGGCGGCGACGACACGCTGTTCGCGCTGCAGGCCGGTGCGGTGGAGTTCGGCACCAGCCGCGGCCGCAAGGTCGTGAACATCGTCCCGGTCGCCTGATCCGGGCTTTCGACCGTACGTTTCGCGAGGCGGACCCCACTTCCCGGTCGGGAAGGCGGGTCCGCCTTTCGCGTGTTGACCCAAGAAGCACCAGAAGTACAAGAAGCGCGTACGCGCGTACGTCCCACCGCCTTTGGAGGCAATCCCCATGACCACCTTCGTGGACCGCGTCGAGCTGCACGTCGCCGCGGGTAACGGAGGCCACGGCTGCGCCTCCGTCCACCGTGAGAAGTTCAAGCCGCTCGGCGGGCCCGACGGCGGGAACGGCGGGCGCGGCGGGGACGTGATCCTCACCGTCGACCAGTCCGTGACGACCCTGCTCGACTACCACCACTCGCCGCACCGCAAGGCCACCAACGGCAAGCCCGGCGAGGGCGGCCACCGCGCCGGCAAGGACGGGCAGGACCTGGTCCTGCCCGTGCCGGACGGGACCGTCGTGCTCGACAAGGCGGGCAACGTGCTCGCCGACCTCGTCGGGCACGGGACCTCGTACGTCGCGGCCCAGGGCGGGCGCGGCGGGCTCGGGAACGCCGCCCTCGCCTCGGCGCGGCGCAAGGCGCCCGGGTTCGCGCTGCTCGGTGAGCCGGGGGACCTGCGGGACATCGTCCTGGAGCTCAAGACCGTCGCGGACGTGGCGCTGGTGGGGTACCCGAGCGCCGGCAAGTCCTCCCTCATCTCCGTGCTCAGCGCCGCCAGGCCGAAGATCGCCGACTACCCCTTCACCACGCTCGTGCCGAACCTCGGCGTGGTCACCGCCGGTTCGACCGTCTACACCGTCGCCGACGTGCCGGGGCTGATCCCGGGCGCCAGCCGGGGCAAGGGGCTGGGCCTGGAGTTCCTGCGGCACGTCGAGCGGTGCAGCGTGCTGGTGCACGTGCTGGACACCGCCACGCTGGAGTCCGACCGCGACCCCCTCTCCGACCTCGACGCCATCGAGGAGGAGCTGCGCCAGTACGGCGGCCTGGACGACCGGCCGCGGATCGTCGTCCTGAACAAGATCGACGTCCCCGACGGCAAGGACCTGGCCGAGCTGGTGCGTCCGGACCTCCAGGCGCGCGGCTACCGCGTCTTCGAGGTGTCGGCCGTCGCCCACATCGGGCTGGGGGAGCTGTCCTTCGCCCTGGCCGAGCTGGTGGCGCGGGCGCGGGCCGCCAAGCCGAAGGAGGAGGCGACGCGCATCGTCATCCGGCCCAAGGCCGTGGACGACGCGGGCTTCACCGTCACCCGCGAGGAGGTCGGCGGGGAACCGCTGTTCCGCGTGCGCGGCGACAAGCCCGAACGCTGGGTCCGTCAGACGGACTTCAACAACGACGAGGCCGTCGGCTACCTCGCCGACCGGCTGGGCCGCCTCGGTGTCGAGGGGGAGCTGATGAAGGCCGGTGCCCGGTCCGGCGACGGCGTCGCCATCGGGCCCGAGGAGAACGCGGTCGTCTTCGACTGGGAGCCCTCCGTCACGGCCGGTGCGGAGATGCTCGGCCGGCGCGGTGAGGACCACCGGTTCGAGGCGCCCCGTCCGGCCGCCCAGCGCCGCCGCGACCGGCAGGCCGAACGGGACGAGGCGCAGCAGGAGTTCGACGGTTTCGAGCCGTTCTGAGGAACGAGCGGGCGGTCCGGGCGAGCGTGCCCGGACCGCCCGTCGTCCTTGAGCTCCCTGGGGCAGACGTCCACGGAGAAGACCACGCGGTCTCCCTGCCTGGTGTCGATCCTCTCGTTCAGCCCCCACGGACGGCCCCGCCGGGGCGCCCAGGACAGGTCCTGCGTCATGCGGGGGGCCGTGGTGAGGGCGTGGGGCGCCCGGCCGGGCTCGGCGTGGTGGGTGCAGCCGCAGGCCAGGTTGCCGTTGGCCGGGACGTCGTTCCAGCCTTCCGGGCACTGTCCGCCCAGGCAGGAGCGCTCGCCGTCCGTGGCGACCCCCTGCACCGACCCCACGGGAGTGGTGTGGGCGGCCTCGGCCCGGACGGTGCCGATCCGGCTCCCGCCCATCGCCCTGGGAAGTGCCACGGTGCGGTCCAACGGCCACCGGACGACGCGCCCGCCCGCCTTCTCCCCGCGGTACTCGCCCGACACCGGGGCGTCCGTCCCCGAGCGGTCGAGGCTGAGCGAGCTGAGGCAGACCGTCACGGCGTCCGTGTCTTCAGCCGGAAGTCCCGGTGGACGGACGCGTCCAGCTCCGCCAACGGCGTCGCCGCGGAGGCGGTCGGAGCGGCCAGGAGGCTGCTGACGACCACGGCGAACCCGACCGCCAGAGCGATCGGCGAGCGCGCTCCCCGTCCACCGGGCCCGCCGGGGGTCCTGTCCCGAACACGATCATCTGACATCGCGTCGAGGTGCTCGGGTTCTTCCGGGCGGGACAACGGGCGATGACGCCTTGGTGAAGGGCTTTCGAGCGTGTCTCAAACGTGACGGGTGCACCAGGCAACTTTTCCGTTCCGACGTGGATCAAAGCAGGTGTACCGCCGGTGACGGAGCGGTACCCGGAAGACACCATGCCGAAGGAAGGCCCTCGCCGGTGAACATCGCATTCCTGGTTCGTGACCTGTGCCACATGGGGGGCGTGGTCAGTGCCACCCAGAACCTCGCGGGGGCACTCGCCGACCGGCATGACGTGGAGATCGTGGCCCTGCGCAAGGTCCGCGACGAGTCGCACTTCGCGCTCGACCCCCGGGTGACCGTCCGCGCCCTCACCGATCTGCGGGTGCATTCGCCCGTGTACGACGGCGACGATCCGCTGGCGCACGAGTTCCCGGTGCGCTACCCGTACCCGCAGAGCGAGAAGAAGCCCGTGGTCAGCCGGCTCGCGGAGAAGCGGCTCTTCTCCTACCTCGCCGGCACGGACGCCGACGTGGTGATCAGTTCCAATCCGCGCATCACCACGCTGCTGGCCAAGGCGCCGGGCCGGTACCTGAAGGTCGCCCAGGAGCATTCGATGCCCGGGATCTACGAGGCCCCCCTGCGCCGGGTCCTGTTCGAGGAGTCCTACCCGAGGCTCGACGCGATCACCGTGCTCTCGCCCGAGGAGCGGGAGCGGCTCGGCGGTCTGGTCCCGGACGTCCGTGCCCGGATCCACGTCATGCCGAACTGCATCCCGGACCCAGGGGGCCGGCAGTCCGACGGCAGGAACAAGGTGGTCGTGACCGCCGGCGTCTTCAAGGAGCACAAGAACTTCCACGGCCTGATCGACGCCTTCGCGACCGTGGTGGCACGCCACCCCGACTGGCGGCTGCGGATCTACGGCAGCGGTCCCGAGGAGGCGGCCATGCACCGCAGGATCCAGGAGAAGGGGCTCTACAACCACGTCCACCTGATGGGCCCGGCGTTTCCGGTGACCGCCGAGTTCGCCAAGGGGTCCATCTTCGTACTGCCGTCGCTGCGCGAGCCGTTCGGGAACGTGACGGTGGAGGCGATGACCCGGGGGCTGCCGGTGGTCAGCATGGACTGCGACCACGGGCCGCGCAACATCCTCACCCACGGAACGGACGGCCTCCTCGTGCCCCTGGGGGACACCGAGGCCCTGGCTGCTTCGATCACGGCCCTGATCGAGGACGACGGCCGGCGCGTCGAGATGGCCCGGCAGGCCAGGCTGACCTCGGAGAGGTTCGGTCCGGAGCCGAGCGCCGAGCGGTTCGGGGAGATCCTGTCCGAGGCCGCCGCCGTCCGGGAACTGCCCGGCACGGCCGACGTCACCGTCCTCGCCGACGGCGACGTCCGGGTGGACCTCCGCTCGCAGGGGGGCGCGGACGGGCTGTCGCTGCTCTGCCGTGACGTGCGCGGCAAGGAGGAGACCGTCACGATCCCCTTCGCGGGGGGCACGGCGGTCGTCCCGCGCCGCGGCACGCTCGCCGAAGGGGTCTGGGAACTCGTGGCGGCCTCGGCGGAAGGCCGCGAGAAGCCGCTGCGCGCCGGGCACTGCGACTCGGGGGGCCTCGTCGCCCCGGACTGGGAGGCGGACGCGGAGGGCCTGGAGGTGCTGCTGCCGTACCGGGAGAAGGACGGCAGGCTCCGGGTGCGCAGCCGGGTGCGGGCGGAGCACGCCGAGGTCCGCCGGATCGAGACACGCGCGCACGACGTCCTGGTGGAGGGCGAATTGTGGGGAGGCGGGGCCGTCACCACGGACGACCTCGTCACGGCGGTCCACCGGGGCGACGGGCGACGGGTGCTGTCCTTCCCCGTCGTATGGGCGCAGGGGACGCGCTTTCGCTGTGAGGTCCCGCTCGACGTCCTCGTCGCCGAACACGGTGACGAGGAGGTCTGGGACGTCTGGGTGCGGCCCTCGCAAGGCGGCCCCGCCCGGGTCGGCAAGCTCGTCACCGACGTTCTGGAGCCGCACAGGGTCTTCCGCTACCCGCGTCCCGTGCGGGAGCGCGACCGGCCCGCCGAGGCGGGCGCGCCCCACACCGGCCGGCGGCTCCCGTGGAGCGGCCGCCGTGTGCAGAGCCCCGCCGCGTCCACCAGGGTGGAGATCCGGCCGTACTACACGACGGCCGGGCAGTTGGCCTTCAAGACGGTGACGCTCTGATTCCCGGCCCCCGGTACCGAAGGGGCGGGGCCCGGAGGACACCTCCTCCGGGCCCCGCCCTCTTCCCGCTCCCGCCGGTGGGCGTCAGACCTCGCGGGCCTGCTCCAGCATCCGGTCCACGACCCGGGCCGCGGCGTTGCCGTCGTCGAGGTCGCAGAACAGTTCGTGGAAGCGCTGGTAGCGCTCCGCGTACTCGGCGGACACCTTGTCGATGTCGCACAGGGCGCTGACGAGTTCCTCCGACGTCCGGATCAGCGGGCCCGGCGCGTCCTTCTCGAAGTCGAAGTAGAAGCCGCGCAGCTTGTCCCGGTAGTGCTCCAGGTCGTACGTGAAGAAGAGCATGGGCCGCTTCAGGTGCGCGTAGTCGAACATCACCGAGGAGTAGTCCGTGACCATCACGTCCGCGATCAGGTACAGGTCCGCGATGTCGGGGTACTCCGACACGTCGTGGACGAAGCCGTTGCCCGCGCCGGGGATGCTGTCCACCACGTTGGAGTGCCGGCGGACCAGCAGGACGTGGTCGTCACCGAGCCGCTCGCGGGCGTCCTCGACGTCGAGCCGGAGGTCGAACTTGAACTGGCCCCGCCGGTGCGACAGGTCGTCCCGCCACGTCGGCGCGTACAGCACGACGCGCTTGCCGGGGGGCAGGCCGATGCGCTCCTTGATCTCCTTGGCCCGCTGCTCGAGATCGGGGGCGTAGAGGTAGTCGTTGCGCGGGTAGCCCGTCTCGACGATCTCCCCGTCGTACCCCATGGCGCGCTTGAGGATCGGCGTGCTGAACCGGTTGGAGGAGACCAGCATGGTCCAGTTGCGGGCCTCCTGGATCAGCCGCTCGTGGTACTGCGGGTCGAACTTCGGCGCCTCGATGTCCAGGCCGATCTTCTTCAGCATGGTGCCGTGCCAGGTCTGCACGATCACCTGGCCGGGGCGCCGCTCCATCCAGTGGGGCAGGTGGGCGTTGGTCACGATGTAGCGGCAGCGGGCCAGCGCCTCGTACCACTCCGTGCTCCAGAACCGCACCTTCCGGGCGGTGTCGGGCAGGTTGACCTGGCCGTCGCGGACCAGCCACAGGTACTCCAGGTCGGCCCCCCGGCGCAGCAGCTCCTCGTGCATGGCGCGCGGTGAGTCCGAGTACTGCTTCCCGTTGTAGCTGATGAACAGGACGGCGTCCCGGAGGGGCTTGTGCCGGCCCGCCTCGTAGACGTCCCTGCGCAGCCGTTCCTGACGGTAGGCGCCGCGCTCCAGGACGGACAGGTCGGACGGGCAGTGCAGCTGCGGGAAGTCGTGCCAGCGCGCCTCGAACTCGTACTCGCGGTCCTTGGCGGCGCCGCGCACCGGGAAGTTCTCCACGGCCAGCCGGTCGATGACGAACGGGATGTCGTAACCGCCGTCGGCGGGGCGCAGGAAGAAGTTCCAGCGTCCGCTCTTCAGCGGCAGCGTCCCGTCGGGCCCGGACATGGACGCGGGAGTGAACTCGGCGCGGAACGAGCCGTCCGCCGACGTCTGCAGCGGCACCGTCTTCTCGTCGAAGCGGTCGCGGGCCTTGACCACGAGGACCGAGCCGTCGATGTCGGCGGGCGTGCTGCCCTGGACGACGTAGCGGTCCCCGGACCACCGCACTTCGGTGATCCTGGCCTGGAGCGGCCGGCCGGAGAACTTCAGGTAGCCGTTGTATCCCGCGATCAGCGCGATCTCGTTGCGGTCGGAGCCCTCGGCGAGGGAGGCGGGCAGCCGCACCTGGCGGTCGGCGAGCCCCTCGCGCACCACGGTGGAGAAGCGGCGCTCCGTTCCGTCCGGGGCCACCGCGACGAGCTGGGTGCTCCAGTTGCGGCGCGAGGCGAGCGCGGGGTTGGCGCCGCCGGCGGCGTTCTCCTCCTTGACGACGTCCTGGTGCTCGCGCAGCAGGGCGATGTCCAGCATGGGCACCCGGACGGTGAACGGCGTGTGCGCGCCGGAGGCCGCGTCGAGGCTGACGGGGTAGCGCAGCTGCTCGCCGCTCTTGCGGTTGGTGACGTACAGCGTGACGGTCTCGCCCGCGACGAGCGGTACCCGGATCTCACCGTCGATCTCGATGTCCGTGCCGACGGCGCGGTGGTCCGTGATCAGCGCGCGGACCCGCTCGACGACGAGCCGCAGCGCACCCTTCTCCGGGGTGGGCAGCAGCCGGAAGTCCTGGTCCAGCCAGCGGTACGGCGGGTGGTTGGCCCGCGTCGGCCCCTTCACCTGGACCGCGCGCTTGCGCACGAGCCCGGAGGTGGTGATGCCGATGCCCACCCGCCAGGTGCCCTCCTCCCAGCGGCCTCCCCGGCGCAGCTTGGCGGGGTCGAGGGCCAGCTCCCAGCCGGACCAGTCGTAGTTGGTGTGCCGCTGCCCGGACAGCGAGGTGCTCTCCGGGGCGTAGGTGTTGCGCAGGGGCAGGACGGTGACCCTGCGCGAACCGTCCTTCTTCAGGACGAGGATCTTGACCGCGCTGCGCTTGGTCGACTGGTCGATCTGGTTGATCCACGCGTGCCCGGAGAGCAGCAGCTTGCCGTCGTCCCAGCGGATGTCCTGCAGCGGGGCGTGCAGCTTGAGGTCGGGGTCGACGCGGCGGGCCTTCTTCGGCAGCTGGGCGGCGGCCGCCTCCAGGCCGGGGTAGCTGATGTACTTGCGGATCAGCCCGTCGATCTCCACCGGGTCGCCGCGGCGCTCCGCCCTGATCATCTCGACGATCTCGTCCACCGCGTGCTTGCGGACGAGCAGCCACTTGATGCGGGCGGCCGCGGGAAGGTCCATGACGACCTGGGGGTCGACCTGGTCCAGGTACTTGTTGATCACCCGCAGGAATTCGGCACGGAACTCCTGGTCGCCGTCGGGCAGGACGTTCATGAAGATCCGCAGGTCACCGGTGAGCGCGGTGTGGTCGTACTCCCGCTTCAGCTCGGCGGCCAGCTCTCCGGGCTGGGAGGCGAAGAACCGGCTGACGGACTCCACGGCCGCCGCACGGTCCCGCACGGCCTTCGGCTCGGTCCGGCGCTGGGTGATCGAGGGGGCGGCCTCGCCCTCGCGCAGCCGCCAGTAGTACGTGGGCTCGCTGATGATGTCGACGGCCTCGGCGAGGAACTGCGCCGGCAGTATCACCGGGACGTCCTCGTACAGCACCCCCTCGGGGAAGGCGAGCCGGTGCTTCTCCCAGAACGAGCGGCGGAAGACCTTGTTGCAGGCTATTCGGTCCGTCAGCAGCTTCCGGTTCCGCGAGACGTGGGTGCGCTTGACCGCACCGCCCGCGAGGATCCGGTGCATCGGCGACTGCCAGATCTTGGTGCTGTTGATGTGCTGGACGTTGCCCGTGACGAAATCCGAGCCGCTCTCGTCCAGGCTCTCCACCATGAGCCGGTACGCGTTCGGCGGGATCATGTCGTCGCTGTCCACGAAGGCGACGTACTCGGACTCCGGCGCCAGGTGGGCCAGCCCGGTGTTGCGCGCGGCGCCGAGGCCGGCGTTCTCCTTGCGTATGAGCTTGAAGCGGGGGTCGCGTGCCTCGTACTCCGCGGCGATCGCGGCGGAGTCGTCCGGCGAACCGTCGTCCACCATCAGCACCTCGAGGTCGCGGAGGGTCTGCGCGGCCAACGAGTCCAGACAGGCGGGGAGGTACTGCTCCACGTTGTAGATGGGGACGATGACACTGAGCCGAGGGGCCATGGCCGGGTGGTCTCCTTATAAGTCAGGCCCGCTCGACCAGTTCGATTGCCTGGTCGGGGGTCGGTGCGTGGGGGCGTTCGGTGAACGGGACGAACGGCAGCGGGGTCTCCTCGCCGAGGAAGACGCGTCGCACCACCCTTTCGGCTGCGCGCCCGTCGTCGAATTCGCAGAAACGGAGCCGGAACGCGGCGCGCCGCTCGGCGGCCTCCGGTCCCTCGTACTCCTGCGAGCCGAGCAGCCGGATCAACTCGGCCTGGGTGGTGGCCACCACGCCGGGCGGCTCCTCCAGCAGGTTGAAGTAGGTGCCGCGGACCGCGGAGTAGATGTCCCAGTCGGGGGCGTAGACGATGATCGGGCGGTCGAGCACCGCGTAGTCGAACATCGCCGACGAGTAGTCCGTGACGAGCGCGTCCGCGGCCAGGTACAGCTCCTCCACCCGGGGGTGCTCCGACACGTCGACGATCCGTCCGCTGCGGCGCAGTTCGGCGACGTGGGGGGAGCTGCCGTAGAAGTAGTGGCCCCGGATCATCAGCGTCACGTCGGGGCCCAGCTCGTCGGCGAGCCGCGCGAGGTCGAGGGCCGGGGTGAACCCGGGCTGGTACTCGCGGTGGGTGGGCATGTAGAGGAAGGCCTTGGTGCCGTCGGCGAGCCCCAGCGCCGCGCGGGACCGGCGGACGTCCTCGGCCGTGGCGTTCACCAGGACGTCGTTGCGCGGGTAGCCGGTCTCCAGGGAGGTGTACGAGCAGGGGTACACGCGCTCCCACACGGTGGTCGAGAAGCGGTTGGAACTGAGGCTGAAGTCCCAGCGGTCGCACCGTTCGAGGAGCTTGGCGAAGTCCATGTCGGTGGACGCGGGGTACTTCTGCTGGTCCAGGCCCATCGTCTTCAGCGGAGTGCCGTGGTGCGTCTGCAGGTGGATCTGGCCCTCCCGCTTCACCACCGCGTCCGCGAAGTTCACGTTGTTGACGAGGTACTTGGCGCGTGCCAGGGCCGCCCAGTACTCGCGCGAGCCCACGCGGACGTACTCCACCCCCTCGGGCACCCGGTCCACCGCGTCCGGCCGGACGGCCCACACGCGGCGGATGTGAGGGGCGCGGCGGGCGAGTTCGGCGTCTATGGCCGCGGGGTTGCAGGAGACGCTGCGGCTCCAGTAGGCGGAGAACAGCGCGAGGTTCTCGTCGAGGGGGAGCCGCAGCTGCGCCTGGTAGAAGGCGCCCATCGCGCCGCGCTTGGACCGGTTGAGGGCGGTGCGGGTGCGGGTCCTGACCCGCCGCCGGAACTTCAGGGCCGCGGTGGCGCCCGCCATGGCCGTGTAGGCGTCGCGCTCCAGCATCGCGTACTTGTGGCCGCGGCCGCCGGCCGGGCGCCGGAAGCCCTCGGGCAGGTACGCGCGGTAGTCGGCCGCGGCACGGTGGAAGAACTCCGCCCGGGCGTTCTGCGGCAGCCGGCCGGGACGCTCGAGCACGGTCAGGTAATGGTCGACCATCTTGCGGAACAGTGGCTTGCGCCACTGGTCGAGTTCCTCGTGGGCCGCGATGAAGTCGAACACCCGGCGGTACTGGTCGAAGACGTCGAAGTGCTTGCGGCTGACGGTCTTCAGGATGTTGCCGCCCTCGCGGCGCTGCCGGTAGAGCACGCAGACGCGGTCCAGCACGGCTATGCGCTCGGCGCTGATCAGCGAGCAGAACGTCCAGGGGGCGTCCTCGTAGTACCCCGGCGGGAAGGTGAGGCCGGTGCGGGTGACGAAGTCGCGCCGGTAGGCCTTGTTCCAGACGATCTGGAGCAGGTCGAGCAGCTGCGGGCGGTCGGCGAGGCGGAAGACGTCCGGGCCCTCGCTCCTGAGCAGGTCCGCTCGCTGGTTGGGGCGGACCTGTCCGTCCCAGTAGGTGCGCGCGTAGTCGTAGATCAGGATGTCCGGGTCGCCGGTGGCGTCGAGGCGCTCGGATATCGCCGTCAGCGTTCCCGCGGACAAGGTGTCGTCACTGTCCAGGAACAGGACGTAATCGCCTTCGGCCCGTTCCAGTCCGGCATTGCGCGCGCGCCCCAGGCCCACGTTCTCCGTGAGGTGAATCACATGAACGCGCGCGTCCTTCGCCGCGTATTGGTCGAGAATGGCGCCCGACCCGTCCGGCGAGCAGTCGTCGACGGCTATGACCTCGAAGTCCGTGTAGTCCTGCTGGAGTATGGAGTCAAGGCACTCGGGCAGGTAGCCCTGCACCTTGTACACAGGGACAACGAGAGAGAGTCTGGGCATCCTTACAACCTGTTCCGAGAACTGGCCACGTTCGCGCGGGGGTCGGAGCGCGCTCCGGGCAGCCGTGGGCCGGAGGGCGTCGCCGCATTAGCGTAAAGGATTCACGTGAAGTTTCCGTGGGCGAGGTGGTGGGGCGCCCGGAGGCCGGTCGATGGCGGAATCGTCCGGTTCCGGAAGCCCCTCGTTCCCCCTCCCGCTTCCTCGTGGTGCGGACGGCGCGCGCCCTCGCCGTAGGGCGATTCGCTCCTTTTTCCCGCCTGTGTGCCATCTGCCGGATTAGGTTTTCCGGTGTCTGCGGAAGACTCTGCATGCAGTGACTACGACCCTGGAGGCATGAGGATGAGCTGGCTGGTCACGGGTGGGGCCGGATACATCGGCGCGCATGTGGTGCGTGCCCTGCGCGGGGGCGGCGAGTCCGTGGCCGTCTACGACGACCTGTCCACCGGCAGTGCGGACCGGGTGCCGGAAGGGGTGCCCCTCGTCGTCGGCAGCGTCCTGGACCGCGCCCTGCTGGAGCAGGCGATTCGTGACCATGCTGTGACGGGTGTGGTGCACGTCGCAGCCAAGAAGCAGGTCGGCGAGTCCGTCGAGCAGCCGCTCCACTACTACCGCGAGAACGTCACCGGTGTGCAGACGCTCCTCGAGGCCATGCGCGCGACCGGCGTCGACAGGATCGTGTTCTCCTCCTCCGCGGCCGTCTACGGCATGCCCGACGTGGACCTCGTCACGGAGGACACCCCGTGCGTGCCGATGAGCCCGTACGGGGAGACCAAGCTGGTCGGCGAGTGGCTGATCAAGGCGGCGGCCGCCGCGTACGGCGTCCGCGGCGCGTCCCTGCGCTACTTCAACGTGGCCGGCGCGGCGTCCCCCGAGCTGTCCGACGCCGGTGTCTTCAACCTCGTCCCCATGGTGTTCGAACGGCTGGAGGCCGGGGAGGCGCCGCGGATCTTCGGCGACGACTACGCGACCCCCGACGGCACCTGCGTCCGCGACTACATCCACGTGCAGGACATCGCCTCCGCCCACCTCGCGGCGGCACGGCACCTCGAGGAGGCCCCGCACGGCACCGCCCTCACGCTGAACATCGGTCGCGGCGAGGGGAGTTCGGTGCGCGAGATGGTCGACCGCATCCTCAAGGTCGCCGGCAAGGAGGACGTGACCCCGGAGGTGACGGACCGTCGGGCCGGCGACCCGGCGCGCGTGGTGGCCTCGGCGGACCGCATCCGCGAGGTGCTGGGGTGGTCGGCCCGGCACGGCCTGGACGAGATGATCGAGTCGGCCTGGCAGGGGTGGCGGCACCGCCGCGGCTGACACGGAGCCCGCTCCGGACGAGGAGCGGGGGCCGCCCGGCCGTCCCGGGCGGCCCCCGCCCCGTTCGCGTCCGGCGGGACGGAGGCGGAACCGGAGCGGGACGGAACGGGCGGGGGCGGAACCGGAGCGGGACGGACCCGGGGCGGGGGCGGACCCGGAGCGGGCGCGCGCCGCACGCGGGTCGGCCGGGTCCGGCACCCGAAGGGCCGTGCCGCCCGGCCCCGGCACGCCCCCGCGGGACGGCAGTCGGCCGGGCGGACGGGTGAGCCGCCTGCTTCCCGGAGCCGTCACGCCGGCCGGGACGGCTCCGAGAGGGAGGCGGGAGCCGGCTGCGTGACGGGACCGGCCCCCGCCGGAGCACCGGTGCGCTGACCGGGCAGCCCGGTCGCCGACCGCCGCGTCATGCGCGACCGGTACTCCAGCGCGGCCGCGCCCAGCGCCCGCACCGCCGCGCCGAGGCGCTCCTGGGCCGAGGGCTCGTCCGCTCCGAACAGGTGGAACCTCAACTCCGCGCGGGCCCCGGCCAGTCCGTCCCGCTCCGGATGCCGCACCGTCTCCAGCAGGTCCGGCACCCCGGCCGCGTCCGGCGTCAGCACGGTCGCCGCCGCCACCGTCGGGAACGCCGCGCGGAACGCCGGCTCGGGCAGTCCGCCGGTGTTCGTCACCGCGTACGGCTTCCCGCTCGCCAGGAAGTCGCCGATCACGCTCGACACGTCGCTGATCAGCAGGTCGGCGACGTCGAAGCAGGAGTACAGCGAGGGCCGGGTGCCCGTGACGACCTGGTGCTCCCACTCCGGCAGCGACGCCCAGTAAGCCTCCTCCCAGGCCGCGGTCGCGCGCGCCACCGCCTCGGCCCGGCCGGGCTCGGGGGTGGACTGCGCCAGCATCCGCTCGACCTGGTCGGCGCCCGGCCGGAACCCGGCCGGGGCGAGCCGGTCCAGCTCCGCGGCGAGCCGGGCGAGTTCCGCCGACGGCGCGGGACGCGGGCCGGACCGCGCCTGGTTGGCCGACCGGATCAGCTCCCGCACGCGCCGGTCGGCGGCGCCCGCCCGGGGGTCCACCGAGCCGGTCAGCGGGTGCGGTCGGTACAGCAGCCGCACCCCGGGGTCCGCGAGCAACGCCCGCACGAGGTTCTCACCGGCCGCGATCACCGACGTGTTGCCCGGGTCGCCGTCCCAGCCCTCCCAGGTCGGGGCGTACAGCACGGTGACGCGGTGTCCGCCGGCGGCTTCGCCGCGGGGCCCGGCCGGCGGGCCCGCGCACGGGCGTACGGCGTCCAGCTGCGGGCGGCCGATCTCCACCACGTCCCCGTCCTCGACCCCGACCTCGGCCAGCGCGTACCGCTCGCGCGCCGCGGGGCCGGCCACCCACACCTCGTCGTACGCCTTCGCGTACGGGTTGCACGACGACAGCTTGTCGCTCTCGCCGTGGTTGACGAAGGCGTGCTTGATCGTGGGGATGCGCAGCACCTGGGAGGTCTTGCCGGAGTTGGAGGGGTGGAGGAGGACCTGGAGCGTGGAGTGCTCGAGCCGCATCAGCGTGGACACCTTCGGCAGGCACACGATCGGGATGTCGGTCACCCCGATCCTCGACACCATGAACCGCTCGCGCAGGACGACGACCGGCCGGGCGTCGAGCTTCGCCAGCGGCTCCAGCCACATGTCGGCCTGGTAGGCGGAGGATGCGCCGCCGGAGAAGTACAGGCCGACCGTCGGGCGGTAGTCGGCCAGCCACGCGTCGAACCAGGCGAGCACCTCCTGTTCGTCCGCCGGGCGCCGGCCGGGCAGCAACCGCGGCAGCAGGGCGGCCAGTCCGGCCAGCGCGAGCACCAGTGACAGCCCGACACCGGCCGCCGCGCACCGGGGGTCGCCGGTCACCGCCGTCGTCGCCAGCCCGGCCGTCGCGGGCAGGCCGAACACCAGCAGCCGGGGGCCGGGGCGGCACAGCAGCACGGGCGGGGCGGGGGACAGCCGCAGCGCCGAGGTGTCGATGTTCCGGGTCACCACGGGCAGCGTGCGGGTGCGGCGGACCAGTACGTACACCGCCTGGATCGCGCAGTGCAGGGCGTAGAAGGCGAGCAGGCCGGCGGCGAGCGGCACGTACTGGGACTCCCGGTCCTGCTCGCCGAGCCGCAGCAGGCCCGCCAGGAGCAGCAGGTCCCGCAGTACGTGACGGACGGTGACGTCCGCGTGGGCCTTGGCGAACAGCGTCAGCACCCCCCGCTGCCAGCGGTACAGCACGCCCTCGGCGGCCGCCGACACGACGGTCGCGGCGAGGAGCAGCGGTACGTGCGGAAGGAGCGCCGCCACCGCCTGCGCGACGAGGGCGGCGGCGAGGGCGGCGGTCGTCAGCCCTCGCAGGAGGCTGTGCGGGCGGGGGAGGGGTACGGGCACTGCGGTCACTCCAGGAGCGTCGGATCGGACCGGGTCGTCCGTCCGGGTTAACGCGTGGTGACCTCCCGACGACACGCACGTGTCCGGGCGGGCCCGGGGCTCCGCGGCTCGCCGGGGCCCGCTGTCCCCGGAGCGCGCCGCGGGGCGCACGGCCCCCGGGCCGGCCCGCCTCCTCCCGGCCCCAGGCCCTTCCGGCCCTTCCGGCCCTTCCGGCCCTTTCGGGTCCGGGGGAGTGCTTCGTGAACGTGGTGCGACGACCGCACGACCGCATCGGGCACAGGGGACCACCGCGTCCTGTGCGCCACGTCGGGGGAGGCCGGCGGAGGCGGAGGCGGAGGACCCGTCCGGCCGTCGTGCTCGCGGTGCCCCCGCCGCGGTGCGCCGGCCGGCGGGGGCGGCGCCGTCCGCAGCGTGGACCGGTGGCGCGCCGCGCATCCCTTTTCCCGTAGATTGCCTGATGAGTGGGACGGCCTAGGCGAGGGGACGGGCGGCAAGGTGTCAGGGGCAAGGCAGGCCGTGGGCGAGGCCCGCAGGATCGTCGTCAAGGTCGGGTCCTCGTCGCTGACCACCGCGGCGGGGGGCCTGGACGCCGACCGCGTGGACGCGCTCGTCGACGTGCTCGCCAAGGTGCGCGACGAGGGGGCGGACCGGGGGTCCTCGGCCGAGGACGGCGGCGGACGCCGGACGGGCGGCGGGGAGCGGGAGGTCGTCCTCGTCTCCTCCGGTGCCATCGCCGCCGGTCTCGCCCCCCTGGGCCTGCGCCGCCGGCCCCGGGACCTCGCCCGCCAGCAGGCCGCCGCCAGCGTCGGCCAGGGCCTGCTGGTCGCCCGCTACACCGCCTCCTTCGCCCGGTACGGCGTCCGGGTCGGGCAGGTGCTGCTGACGGCCGACGACATGAGCCGCCGCGCCCACCACCGCAACGCCTCCCGCACCCTCGACAAGCTGCTGGCGATGGGCGCCCTCCCGATCGTCAACGAGAACGACACCGTCGCCACCGACGAGATCCGCTTCGGTGACAACGACCGCCTCGCCGCCCTCGTCGCCCACCTGGTCCACGCCGACCTGCTGGTGCTGCTCTCCGACGTCGACGGCGTGTACGACGGCGACCCGGCCCGCCCCGGCACCTCGCGGATAGCCGAGGTGCGCGGCCCCGAGGACCTCGCCCACGTCGAGATCGGCAGCGCCGGCCGGGCCGGCGTCGGCACGGGCGGCATGGTCACCAAGGTCGAGGCCGCCCGGATCGCCGCCGCCGCCGGCATCCCGGTGGTGCTGACCAGCGCGGTCCACGCGGCCGAAGCCCTGACCGGCAGTGACACCGGCACCTACTTCCACCCCACCGGCCGCCGCTTCGCCGACCGGCTGCTGTGGCTCCAGCACGCCTCCACCCCCCAGGGCTCGCTCACCCTGGACGACGGGGCGGTGCGCGCGGTCGTGCAGCGCCGCAAGTCGCTGCTGCCGGCCGGCATCGCCGGCGTCGAGGGCGAGTTCAGCGCGGGCGATCCGGTCGAGCTGAGGGACGGCGCGGGGCGGGCGGTGGCGCGCGGGCTCGTCAACTTCGACGCCAAGGAGATCCCCCTCCTGATCGGCCGCTCGACCCGGGAACTCGCCCGGGAACTCGGACCGGAGTACGAACGCGAGGTCGTACACAGGGACGACCTGGTGGTCCTGCATCCGTAATGCTGCGAATCGTCCACCCTCGCCGGGGGACGTTCCGCGAAACCGCCCCGCGAACCACGGCGGCCTGCTCAACTTTGTCCCAGGGACACATCCGCCCGGCCCCCCACGGCCGGTCCGCGCGTGAAGGAGGCCGTCGTGAGACGAGTGCGCCCTGGGACGGCGGCGTCCCGCGGCGGTGCGGGCTCCCGTGCGGCCGGCGCCGGCCGCACCCTGGCAGGCGCCCTGGCCGGCGACCGGTTCCCGGCCGGCGAGCCGCGCGAGCTCCCGCGCCTGTGGCACGTCACCCTCAGCGTCTCCGGCGAACCGGCCCCGGTCACCGAGGTCCGGCGGGCCCTGGAGCAGCTCGCCCACGACCACCCCTTCCTGCTGACCAGCCGGTACGCCGACGACCACGCGGAGATCCGCTACTGGGAGGAGGCCCGCGACCTGCACGACGCGGCCGCCGTGGCGCTGCGCCTGTGGGGGGAGCACCGGCGGACCGCGGGGCTGCCGCCCTGGGAGATCGTCGGTCTGGAGGTCATCGACCGGGCCACCTACCGCCAGCGCATCGCCGCGGGGTACGGGCCCGCCCCGGCGACGCCCGTCGGGGTGCACCCGTTCTGACGTTCCGGCGTTCCGGCGTTACGGAACGCGCGTCCCGGGGCCCCGGGCGCGTGTCTCGGGGTTCGGGACGACCGCCGACGGCGCCCGCCGCCCGCACTACCCTTCCCCTATGACCACGCTCTCCCCGTACGACTCGATGTCCCCGGTCAACCAGGCCGCCCACCGGGCCAAGGCCGCCGCCGCCGACCTCGCGCCGCTGCCGCGCGCCGCGAAGGACGACGCCCTGCTCGCCGTCGCGGACGCGCTGGAGGTCCGGGCGGGCGAGATCGTCGAGGCCAACGCCCAGGACGTGGCCAGGGCGCGCGAGGCCGGCGCCGGCGAGGCCATCGTCGACCGGCTCACGCTCACCCCGGAGCGGGTGCGCGCCATCGCCTCCGACGTGCGGGACGTGGCCGCGCTGCCCGACCCGGTCGGGGAGGTCGTCCGCGGCTCCACGCTGCCCAACGGCATCGACCTGCGCCAGGTCCGGGTGCCGCTCGGTGTCGTCGGCATCATCTACGAGGGCCGGCCGAACGTGACGGTCGACGCCGCCGCCCTGTGCCTGAAGTCCGGCAACGCGGTGCTGCTGCGCGGCTCGTCCTCCGCCTACCGGTCGAACACCGCCCTCGTGCGGGTGCTGCGCGACGCCGTGGGAGGGGCCGGGCTGCCCGCCGACGCCGTGCAGCTGGTGCCCGGCGAGAGCCGGGACAGCGTGCGCGAGCTGATGCGCGCCCGCGGCCTGGTCGACGTGCTCATCCCGCGCGGCGGCGCCTCCCTGATCAACACGGTCGTCCAGGAGTCGGTCGTCCCGGTCATCGAGACCGGCACCGGCAACTGCCACGTCTACGTCGACGCGCAGGCCGACCTCGACACCGCCGTGGAGATCCTGGTCAACTCCAAGGCCCAGCGGGTCGGCGTCTGCAACGCCGCGGAGACCCTGCTGGTCCACCGGGACATCGCCGCCGGGTTCCTGCCGCGGGCCCTGGACGCCCTGGCCGACGCCGGGGTCACCGTGCACGCCGACGAGCGCGTGATGGCCCACGCGAAGGGCTCCCGCGCCACCGTCGTGGAGGCCACGGCGGAGGACTGGGAGACCGAGTACCTCTCGTACGACATCGCCGCCGCCGTCGTCGACTCCCTCGACGAGGCCGTCGAGCACATCCGGCGGTGGACCTCCGGCCACACCGAGGCCATCGTCACCACCTCGCAGACGGCCGCCCGCCGCTTCACCCAGTTGGTGGACTCCACCACCGTCGCGGTGAACGCCTCCACCCGCTTCACCGACGGCGGCCAGTTCGGCTTCGGCGCCGAGATCGGCATCTCGACGCAGAAGCTGCACGCCCGGGGACCGATGGGCCTGCCCGAGCTGACCAGCACGAAGTACATCGTCACCGGCGACGGCCACGTACGGCGCTGAACCGCGCCCGTGCGGGAACCGGCGCCGCGGGCGGCGGGAGGACCGTTTCGACGGGCGGACGAATTTCCATACCGTCTGCCCAAAATGACCCCCCAGGTCTACTCTGGTTCCGTGCCGGAGGACGTGGGGGGCACGCCGTTCCCTGACGGCTGGGAGCCCGACGACGACCACGACCGCGGAGTGTCGGACGAGGAGTTCGCCCCCGTGGTCTTCGACGAGGCCTTCGTCCGCGCGGCCGTGGTGCACGAGCCGACCGCCGTGGAGCGCCTCCTGGCCGCCGCGGAGGCCAGAGCCGAGGCCGAGGCCCGCCGGGCCCGTCCGCGCGGCGAGCGGTACGACGGCGGGTACGGCGGCCCCGGCTTCGGGGACCCGGACGACGACCCCGACGCCCCGGAGGACGACCACGGCTCCCCGGGCCCGTACGGCCGGCAGGTCCGCTGGCACCGTCCCGTCGCCTGGGTGCTCGCCCTGGTGATGGGCATCGGCATGGTCGCGCTCGCCTTCTCGGCCGTCTACCGGGGCGCCTCCTCCGACAACCGCCGGGACCAGGTCCCGGCCCCTGCCTCCACCGGCCTGGAACAGGGCGGCGGGGCGGCCCCGTCCGCCTCCGCCGACTACTCCCAGCCGACCGTCCCGGTGATCCCGGGCATCCCCTGAGACCGGGCGACCGTCTTGATAGGGACCTGTCAGAACTTGGCGTGCGGTGGGACGTGTAGCCGGGCCCCGCGGGACCTACCCTGAAAACATGGGAGGGCCTTCGGACCCACCCGAGGGGACGCCCGAGGGAGCCCCCGGAGGTGGCGAGGACGAGTACGGGTCCGTCGTCTTCGACGAGTCCTTCGTCCGTGCTGCCCGGCTCCAGGAGTACTCCGCCCGGGAGCGCATCACCGACCACGCGCCCGCCGTCCGCCGCCGTCCGCCCCTGCGCCGGGGCCTGTCCCGGCAGGCGCTGGTCCTGTTCGTCCTGATCGTCCTGGCCTTCGGCACCGCGATCTACATGGGCGTACGCCACCCCTCCCAGGCGCCCGCCGCCGGGAAACCGGCCGAGCCCCTGCGGATGACCGTCCTCCCGCTGGCTCCCCGGGGCGAGGTGCCCGGCGCCGACGACCCCGAGCGGCTGTACGCCACCGGCCCGGCGGCCCGGTTCCGCATCGGCGCGCAGGGGGTGACGCTCCCGGCGTCCCGGCCCACCGAGCACTTCTCGGCGAGCCAGGTCATGAACGCGCTGATCATCACGAAGGACTACCTCGTGCGGTCCTCCCTGGCCCCCGAGGTGCTCACCGGCGGCGAGACGCGCTCCGTGCGGGTGCTGCTCGACCCCGACCAGCTGGAGCAGTTCGACCGGAGCTTCACCCGGCCCGCCGCCGACGGCCGGCACGCGCCCACCGGATGGCTGACCCGCTTCGACCCCTCCCGCGTGGAGCTGGCCGGCCCCGAGGTGCGGGTCCGGGGCACGATGCGGGTCACCGAGACCGACTCCGCCACCCTGGAGGTCGCCACGGACCACACGTTCGCGTACACGGTGCGGCCGGCCGGCGCGGACCGGGACGCCGAGGCCTCCCTGTTCACGGTCCGGCGCGAGCTGCTCCTCCGCTTCGACCGCGACGACCTGCGCCTGCACCAGGCCCGGCTGGTCCTCTCCGACGTCCAGGCCGGTCCCCTGTCCTGCGCCGAGGACTCCGCGGCCCGGCTGCGCCCCCTCCTCGCCGGCCGGACGGCCGAGGGGGAGGGGCCCGCCGCCACCGACCCCTACGCCACGGACGGCGCGCCGGCGCTGTGCGGCTCCCTGGCGGCCGGCGCGCTACCGAAACCGTGACCGCGGCCGCGAGGGGGCGAGGAAGGGGCTGTGAGAGGACCGGCGCCGGTCAGGAGGCCCGGCGCCGGTGAGGAGGCCCGGCCGGGCGCCTCAGGCGCCGTCGCGCGGCGGGCCGTCGTCCCGCGCGCCCGGTGACGTGCCCGGCTCCTTCGGGTCCTTCGGCGGCCTGGACGCCGAGGACGTGAAACCGCCGAAGCCGCGGCGGACCCGGTCGCCCAGGTCCCCGGCGCCGCCCGCGATGTCGCTGACCAGCTTCATCAGCGGGTCCTTGGAGTTCTTCACCTCGTCGGCGTAGCTGCTCGCCGACTCCCGCCACGAGTCCCGCACCGAGGCGCCCCGGTCCTCCTCGCGGCGCGGGTAGTGGCCGTCCATGATCCGCTGGTAGTCCCGGGTGGCCGCCCACTTCTTCAGCTCGGCCGCCCGCACGGTGGTGAAGGGGTGGGAGCGGGGCAGCACGTTGAGGATCTTCAGCACCGAGTCGCGCAGGTCGCCCCCGGCCTCGTACTCGTCGGCCTGCTCCAGGAACGCGTCCACGTTCATCTCGTGCAGGTGGTTGCCGCCCGCGATCTTCATCAGGCCGCGCATCGAGGCCTGGAGGTCCTGGCCCACCAGCAGCCCCGCGCGGTCCGCGGACAGCTCCGACTTGCGGAACCACTCGCGCAGCGCCGTCACGATCGCCATGATCGCGACGTTGCCGAGCGGGATCCAGGCGACCCGGACCGCCAGCGACGTCAGGAACAGCAGCACCGTCCGGTACACCGAGTGCCCGGACAGGGCGTGCCCGACCTCGTGCCCGACGACCGCCCGCATCTCCTCCTCGTCGAGCAGCTCGACCAGCCCCGTGGTGACCACGATGATCGGCTCGTCCAGGCCGATGCACATCGCGTTCGGCGTCGGGTCCTGGTTGACGTACATCGGCGGGACCTTCTCCAGGTCCAGGATGTGGCAGGCGTCCCGCAGCATGTCGTTGAGGTGCGCGAACTGCCGGTCCGAGACGCGCACCGAGTCGGACAGGAACAGCAGCCTGAGGCTCCGCTCGGGCAGCAGCCCGCTCAGGGTCCTGAACACCGTGTCGAAGCCGCTCAGCCTGCGCAGCGCCACCAGCGCGGAGCGGTCGGCCGGGTGCTCGTACGCACGCGAGGAGATTCCGGGGAAGCGCCTGCGCTGCCTGCTCGGCACGCTCTCGTGCCCGTTGTGCTGATGGCCGTCGGACATGTTTCCCCCAGGTGCGTCAGTGGCCCTTGCGGCCCTTGTACGGCTGTTCGTCCCTCCGAGGCGAAGCCCAGCCTAGGCCCTGTCGCCGGACCCGCGTCGGGCTCCCGCCCGCCTCGCGGCGCCGGGCGCGCGGCCCGCCCTGCGGGCGGACGACGCGGGTCCGGCGACAGGACCTGGGCGCGGACACCGCGGACGGGCGGTGCGGAAGGGCGCGGCACCGCGCGGTCCGCCGTGGCGCGGCTCCGGACAGGAGGACGACCGCGGGCACCGGGAAGGTTGCCCGCCGACCGCAACGGCGGAGTCGGCGTGAGCGGCGCGAACGCGCCCGCTTACGATGAGCCGACGTCCGTATCCCGCCCACACGCGATAGGTCCTGTCGAAGATGAGCTTCCCCAGCGCCGCTGTCCAGTTGGTCACTCTCGCCGCCGAGGGCGGAGAGCACGGAGGCAACCACCAGAGCCTCAACCCCTACCTGGTCGGCGGCTCCACCCTGTTCCTGCTGCTGCTCCTGCTGTGGATCACCACCCGCTTCAACCGCGACCGCTGATCCCGCCGCGGGAGGACCGGTGAGCCGGGACCCCTCCGGCGGCCGGGGCCCGCGGGCCGGGCCGGTAGGGTCTGCACGCATGGGAGAGCAGGACATGCCTACCGGTCCGGCGGAGCACACGGCCGAGGAGACGGCGAGCGGCACCGGGCGCCGCCCGGAGCCCCGCCGGACGGCCGGCGGCCCCGGCGGGGGCCCGTCGGGGCCGGTCAAGCGCCGCCTCGGCGTCATGGGCGGCACCTTCGACCCGATCCACCACGGGCACCTGGTGGCGGCCAGCGAGGTCGCCGCGCAGTTCCACCTCGACGAAGTGGTCTTCGTCCCCACCGGCCAGCCGTGGCAGAAGAGCCACCGCGCGGTCTCCGCGGCCGAGGACCGGTACCTGATGACGGTCATCGCGACCGCCGAGAACCCGCAGTTCTCCGTGAGCCGCATCGACATCGACCGCGGCGGCCCCACCTACACCGTGGACACCCTGCGCGACCTGCGCGCGCTCAACCCCGACACGGACCTGTTCTTCATCACCGGCGCCGACGCCCTCGCCCAGATCCTCACCTGGCGGGACAGCGAGGAACTGTTCTCCCTGGCACACTTCATCGGCGTCACCCGGCCCGGCCACCACCTGTCCGACGCGGGTCTCCCCGAGGGCGGCGTCTCCCTCGTCGAGGTCCCCGCCCTGGCGATCTCCTCGACGGACTGCCGTGCGAGAGTCGCCCAGGGAGAGCCCGTCTGGTACCTGGTGCCGGACGGAGTCGTGCGCTACATCGCCAAGCGTGAGCTGTACCGCGGCGAGTGAGCCGAGAGGGGCACCGGTGAACGACCGATACGACGCGGGGTACGGGACCGACGGGGCCGCCCCGTACGAGCTCGTCGGCTACGACGAGTACGGCCGCCCCGTCTACCGCCAGGCCACGGACCAGCAGGCGTACGACCCCCAGGCGTACGACCCCCAGGCGTACGACCCTTACGGGCAGCAGGGGCAGCAGGGTCACGCCCACGACCCGTACGCCGCGGGCGGGCCGCAGCAGCCCGCGCCGGCGTACGACCCCTACGGGACCGCCCAGCAGCCGCCGGCCCCCTCCTACGGCTCCCACGACTCCTACGGCTCCCACGACGTCCACGGCTCCCACGACGCCTACGCGTACGACCCCCACGCGACCGCGACCGGCACCCACCAGGACGGCCCGGCGCCGGACCCCCACGGCCCCTACGGGCAGGCCGCGCAGGAGCGGACCGTGCACACCGGTACCGGCGTGCACGACCTGCCCCGCGACACCGGGCGGACCGCGCACATCCCGCAGCAGGCCGGCCCGGTCGACGACGAGCCGGCCCCCGCCGAGCCCGCGCCGGAGTACCGCACCGAGCAGTTCGCGTTCGTCGAGGAGCCCGACGACGGCTCCGAGGACGTCATCGACTGGCTGAAGTTCACCGAGAACCGCACCGAGCGCCGCGAGGAGGCCCGGCGCCGCGCGCGCAGCCGGATCGTCGCCCTGGCCGTGGTCCTCGCCCTGGTCGCCGTCGGCGGCGTCGGCTACCTCTGGTACGCCGGGAAGCTGCCCGGTCTGTCCGGCTCCGGCTCCGGCACGGGCACCACCACGGCGGCGGGCGCCCAGAAGCGCGACGTGATCGTCGTCCACCTGCACGACACCGAGCGGGGCGGCACCGCGACCGCGCTGCTCGTCGACAACACCACCACGAAGCAGGGCACCACCGTCCTGCTGCCCAACTCCCTCGCCCTCACCGCCGACGACGGCACCACCACCACGCTCGCCAAGTCCGTCGAGGACGACGGCTCCGAGGGCACCCGGACCGCGCTCGACACCGTCCTCGGCACCAGCATCGAGGGCACCTGGCGGCTGGACACCCCGTTCCTGCTGACCCTCGTCGACCTCGTCGGCAACATCGAGGTCGACACCGACACCGACGTGCCCGACCCGGACGCCGGGAAGGGCGGGGCGCCCCTGGTCCGCAAGGGGGACAAGCAGACCCTCAGCGGCAAGATGGCCGTCGCCTACGCCACCCACCGTGCCCCCGGCGAGTCCCAGAACGCCCAGCTCGAGCGGTTCGGACAGGTCCTGCACGGCGTCCTGCGCAAGATGACCTCCGAGCCGGATGCCGCGACGCTCACCGTCCAGACCCTCGGCCAGATCATCGAGCCGCCGCTGACCGACAAGGACCTCGGCACCTTCCTCGCCCGGCTCTCCGACCTCGCCAAGGGGGGCGACCACAGGACCGCGCTGCTGCCCGTGCAGGACGACGGGACGCTCACCGCCGAGGCGAGCGACGGCGTGGTGAAGGACGTCCTCGGCGGCACCGCGAAGAGCCCCGACAAGGACGCCGCCGTCAGCGTCTCCGTGCGCAACGCCACCGGGGTGAAGGACCACACCGAGCAGGCCCGCGTGGTCCTCCTCAACGGCGGCTTCACCTTCCTGGAGGCCGGCACCGCCGCCCCGGAGGCGACCTCGAAGGTCGTCTACGCGAACGCCGCCGACAAGGAGAACGCCACCGAGGTCGCCAAGACCCTGGGACTGCCCGCCGGCTCCGTCGGCGAGGGGGAGGTCCCGGCGAACGCCCGCGTCTCGGTCGTCCTCGGCCAGGACTACGAGCCCGGTTCGTAGCCGCGGGCGGCCGCGGGGCGGGGACGCGCCCCGCGGAGGGCGGGGGCGCGCCCCGTCGTCGCGTGGGGCGCGCCCGGTGGTCCGTGAGACCCTTGAGGGCAAGTGACCGCCGACCGAAAGCCTCGCAGTGACCGCAACCGACCGTTCCCTCGAGCTCGTCTCCACCGCCGCCCAGGCGGCCGCCGACAAGCTCGCGCACGACATCGTCGCCTACGACGTCAGTGACGTGCTGTCCATCACCGACGCCTTCCTGCTGGCCTCCGCGCCCAACGACCGCCAGGTCAAGTCGATCGTCGACGAGATCGAGGAGCGGCTGAACAAGGAGCTCGGCGCCAAGCCGGTCCGCCGCGAGGGCGACCGCGAGGCCCGCTGGGTGCTGCTCGACTACGTCGACATCGTCGTCCACGTCCAGCACAGCGAGGAGCGCGTCTTCTACGCCCTGGAGCGGCTGTGGAAGGACTGCCCCGAGCTGGAGCTGCCCTCCGACGCCCAGGCCACCCGCGGCAAGGCCGCGGAGCACGCCAGGCAGCAGCAGGAGGCCGAGGCGGCGGCCGAGGCGGGCGGTGAGTGGCGGTGAGCGCCACCGGTGAGGTGGGCGGGTCCGCGCGCCGGGGCCGCCGCATCATCCTGTGGCGGCACGGCCAGACCTCCTGGAACGTGGAGCGCCGCTTCCAGGGATCCACGGACGTGGAGCTCACCGGGACCGGTGTCGCGCAGGCCCGCCGGGCGGCCCGGCTGCTCGCGGGCCTCGGGCCGGACGCGATCGTCGCCTCCGACCTGAGGCGGGCCGCGGGCACCGCCGCGGAACTCGCCGCGCTCACCGGCCTGGAGGTCGTCCACGAGGAGGGGCTGCGCGAGACCTACGCGGGCGTCTGGCAGGGACTGACGCACGACGAGATCATCGCCCGGTACGGCGAGGAGTACGCCGCGTGGAAGCGCGGTGAGCCGGTGCGCCGGGGCGGTGGCGAACTGGAGACCGAGGTCGCCGACCGCGCCGCCCCCGTGGTGCTCCGGCACGTCGAGAAGCTCCCGGAGGACGGCACGCTCGTCGTGGTCAGCCACGGCGGCACCATCCGCACCACCATCGGCCGGCTGATCGGCCTGGAACCGCGCAACTGGGAGAGCCTGGGCGGCCTCACCAACTGCTGCTGGTCCGTCCTCGGCGAGGGCGCCCGCGGCTGGCGCCTGCTGGAGCACAACGCCGGCACCCTGCCGGAACCGGTGCTCGGCGACGACGACTGAGGCTCCCGGGACCGGCCACGGACCGGCCCCGGGACCCGGATTTCACTTTCCGGCAGGTCGCAGGCTAAAGTTCTTCTTGTTCGCCCCGCCGAGCGGAGCGGAACACCAGGCGGCTTGGCCGCGTGGCGCAAGGGGCTATAGCTCAGTTGGTAGAGCGCCTGCATGGCATGCAGGAGGTCAGGAGTTCAATTCTCCTTAGCTCCACAGCGTGAAGATCCCGTCCCCGCAGGGGGGCGGGATCTTTCGTTGTCGGCCTTTGAACGGGACGTCCCTCATGGGCGTACACCTCCACGAGGCGCCGAGCCGTGTCCCGACCGGTATCCGGCGCCGCTGACCGCGTCGGCCCGGTCGTGGCAGAATCAAACGGCCGGAAGGGGGCGCGGCCCGACGGGAGGGAGTTGTGATGCCAGCGAGCATCCTCGAGGAGGTCGATCACCTTCTCGGAGCGGTGTCGACACGACGGACCCCGGCCCCGCTCGGCCGCCCTTCCCGCGGCTTCGCGCCCATAGCCCGGATGCCCGGCGGCAACGGCGGGACCCCCCGCCCGTGCACGGCCCGCGGCCACCGTCGGAGCTGAGCGATGGGGGCACACAGGCGGAAGTGCGACTGGTGCGGCAGCGGGACGCCGATCGTCCGCGACATGGAGCCGATCAACCCCGACTACCAGTACTGGTGCGAGGAGTGCGCGCGGGCGCTGATCATAAAAGGCGACCCCATCGAGACGTACCGGGAACTCGAGGGCGAGCCGATCTACGGCCGGCTCCTGGAGGAGCACTGCACGCTCAAGCGCTTCTATTCGTTCGTCACGGCGTGACCGCGCCCCCGCGGCGCGCCCATCGTTCCGGGCATTCCCGGCCGGGCCGGAAACGATTTGGTGTTCTGCCGGGTGGACCGTGTAATGTTGGCGTCGCCGCCGGGGAAACCGGGCGACACGAAGAACATGCGGCTTGGCCGCGTGGCGCAAGGGGCTATAGCTCAGTTGGTAGAGCGCCTGCATGGCATGCAGGAGGTCAGGAGTTCAATTCTCCTTAGCTCCA
>NZ_JBVITR010000030.1:16595-89732 GCF_055574875.1 Streptomyces sp. NPDC034670 | reverse complement strand
CTCCCGTCGCCCGGGCTGCCCCGGCGGGACACCGCCGCGGCGGGCGCACCGGCTCCCGTGTAGGCCCACCGCGGTGGCGGGGGGGGGGGGGGACCGCCCCCCCCGGAGGGGGGGGGGGGGGGGGGGTGGGGGTGGGTGGTTTGTGGTAGGGTTTTTGTGGGGGGGGGAGGGGGGGGGGGGGGGGGGGACGTCCGCCGCCCCCCCCCCCCCCACCCCCCCCCCCCCCCGCCGTCCCCTCAGCGGGTGCCGACCGCCGCGCGCACGGCCCGGCGGGCCAGCTGACAGTCGTCGTGCAGCCGCCGCAGCAGCAGCCGCTGCTCCTCGCCGGACGGCGCGGCGCCCGGGTGGGCCGGGCCCGGTGCCGCCGGGGCCGGGTCGTGCATCGAACGCTGCACGGCCGTCTCGTGGGTGCGGATCTCGCGGGTCAGGACGAGCATCAGGTTCACCAGGAAGGCGTCACGCGAGGCGGGGCCCGCCGACTGCGCGATCTGGCTGATCTGCCGCCGGGCCGCCGGCGCGTCACCGAGGACCGACCACAGCGTCGCCAGGTCGTAGCCCGGCAGGTACCAGCCCGCGTGCTCCCAGTCCACCAGCACGGGACCGGCCGGTGAGATCAGGACGTTCGAGAGCAGGGCGTCGCCGTGACAGAACTGGCCCGTGCCCTGGCGTCCGGCGGCGAGCGAGATGCCGTGCAGCAGCTTCTGCAGGTCGCCCATGTCCCGGTCGGTGAGCAGGCCCAGCTCGTGGTACCGGGAGATGCGGGCCGCGTAGTCCAGCGGGGCGTCGAACGTCCCGGCGGGCGGCCGCCAGGAGTTCAGCCGGCAGATCGCGCCGAGCGCCGCTCTGATGTCCGCCCGCGGCGGCGCCTCGGCCGGGTGCCGCTGGAGCGCCGCCACCCGGCCGGGCATCCGCTCGATCACCAGCGTGCAGTTGTCCGGGTCCGCCGCGATCAGCCGGGGTGCCCGCACGGGCGGGCGGTGCCGGACGAACGAGCGGTATGCCGCTATTTCGTGGCGGATCCGCTCGCTCCACGCGGGGGAGTGGTCCAGTAAGCACTTGGCGACCGCGGTGCTCCGGCCGACGGTCCCCACCAGGAGGACGGAGCGGCCGTTGCGGCGCAGCACCTGCACGGGGGTGAACTCCGGGCAGATGCGGTGCACCGACGCGACCGCCGTGCGCAGCCGGGCGCCCTGCGGGCCGGACAGGTCGAGCCTCCCGCTGAGCGGTTGGGGGCCCGGTCCCGCGGGGCGCCGTACCCTGTCCGCGCCGAGCACGGGGGCGGCCGGGCGCGCGGGGGAGAGGTAGGGGCCGCCGTCCGACGGACGCGGACGCAGCGGCCGGAGCGGGGCGGACACGGAGGACGATGCTGCGTACATGGGCGATACAGATCCCTTCGTGTGCCTGAGACGTCGTCGACCACCCGGCCCGGCCGCCCAGGCGCACCCTGGGGAGTGCCCCTGCGGCGACCGGGTCGTGGTGGCGCGTTCCTACTCGACACCCAAGGCCCCCTGGCACACCATCTGGCGCACCCTGGCGAACCGTGGCGAATAGTCGCCCGGCAACCCTCCCCGGGCTACTGTCAACTCAGCCGAGAACCTGGGGGCTTGACGTGAGCGGACAACCCAACACCCGGCTCGCGGACCTGTTCGGCCTGGCCGGCTGGTCCAAGGGCGAACTCGCGAGGCTGGTCAACCGGCAGGCGGCGGCCATGGGCCACCCCCAGCTGGCGACCGACACCTCCCGGGTGCGGCGCTGGATCGACAGGGGAGAGATCCCGCGCGATCCCGTACCGCGGGTGCTGGCGGCTCTGTTCACCGAGCGTCTCGGCCGTGTCGTGACCATCGAGGACCTCGGTCTGGTCCGGCACGGGCGTACGGGGAGACGGCCACGCGGCGGGAAGACGGAACATCCCGACGGAGTGCCGTGGGCGCCCGAGCGGATGGCCGAGGTCCTCACCGAATTCACGGGAATGGACCTCATGCTCAACCGACGCGGCTTGGTGGGCGCGGGCGCCGCGCTCGCCGCGGGATCCGCACTCAGCAACGCCATGCACGACTGGCTGCACACCGATCCGGCCCTGGCCGACGACGCTCCACGCCTCGACCGTCCCCTGCACGCCGACCCCGCCGGGTTCGACCGCTACGAGGCCGCCCCCATCGGGTCGCAGGAGATCGAGGAACTGGAGCGCTCCGTGGAGGTGTTCCGCGCCTGGGACGCCGCCCGGGGCGGCGGTCTCCAGCGCAAGGCGGTGGTCGGCCAGCTCAACGAGGTGGGCGGCATCCTCGCCTACCACCATCCCCCCCATCTCCAGCGGCGCCTGTGGGGCGTCGCCGCCAACCTCGCGGTCCTCGCGGGCTGGATGTCGCACGACATCGGCCTGGAACCGACGGCCCAGAAGTACTTCGTCATCGCCGCCCACGCGGCCCGGGAGGGCGGCGACCGGCCGCGCGCCGGCGAGGCGCTGTCCCGGGCGGCCCGTCAGATGGTGCACCTGGGCCGGCCCGACGACGCCCTGGACCTGATGAAGCTCGCCCAGTCCGGCTCGGGCGAGGAGGTGCTGCCGCGCACCCGCGCGATGTTCCACACCATCGAGGCCTGGGCGCAGGCGTCCATGGGCAAGGGCCAGGCGATGCGCCGCACCCTGGGCCGTGCCGAGGACCTGTTCGTCTCGGACGCCAGGGCCGACCTGGAGCCGCCGGACTGGATGCAGACCTTCAAGGACGAGGACCTGTACGGCATGCAGGCCCTGGCCTACCGCACGCTGGCCGAGTTCGAGCCCGGTGCGGCCGTGCACGCCCAGTACTACGCGGAGAAGGCCCTGGCCCTGCGCGTCGACGGACGGGAGCGGTCGAAGATCTTCGACCACCTGTCCATGGCCTCCGCCTGCTTCCTCGCGGACGATCCCGAACAGGCCGACCGGTACGCGCGCCTGGCCCTGGTGTCGATGGGCTCCAACTCCTCGCGCCGCACCTGGGACCGGCTGCGCCAGATGTACCGGCTCACCGCCGAGTACGCCTCCTACCCGAGGGTCCAGGAACTCAGGGAGGAGATCAGGCTGGCGCTGCCGAGGCCGAGGGGGAAGGGCGGCGCCGGAGCCCGGGTGTGAGGGCGCACCGCACCCCCGGCCCCGGACCGGTGCGCGGCCGTCGTCCTCCCCGGCGGGCCGCCCGGACGTCTCGTGGACGGCCCGGTCGGACGTCCGCTACGAGGCGACCCGGGCCACGAGCACACAGGCGCCGTCCGTGCGTTCCCCCCCGCCGAACTCCCTCACGACCGCGCGGACGCAGTCCTGGGCGGTGCGGGCCTCGGCGAAGTGCGGGGCCAGGCCGAGGAGCCGGCGGGCGGCCGCGGTGCCGGCGTGCCCGGGCACCAGCCCGTCGGTGTGCAGGAGCAGCAGGTCGCCGACCTCGAGGGTCACTTCGGCCTGCTCGTAGGAGGCACCGGGGGCGACCCCGAGCGGTACGCCGCCCGGTGCGTCCAGCGCGCGCCCCGTCCCGCCGCGGAACAGCAGCGGGGCGGGGTGTCCCGCCTGCGCCCACACCAGGGAGCGGGTGCCGGGCCGGTAGCGCAGACAGGCGGCGTTGCCCAGGGCCGGCTGCACGATGGCGTCCAGCAACCGGTTGAGGCAGGCCAGCAGGGGACCCGGTTCGGTGCCGGTCATCGCCATGCCGCGTACGGCGCCGAGCAGCATCGCCTTGGCCGAGGCCGCGCCGACCCCCTGCCCGGTCAGGTCGCCGACGCCGAGCAGGGTCGTGCCGTCGGCCAGCTCCAGGGCGTCGTACCATTCGCCGCCGATCGGCGTGCCCGTCGACGCCGGCAGGGGGCGGGCTGCGAGGTCCAGGGCGCGCGGACCGCCGCGCGGGATCCGTGAGGAGCCGCGCCACGGGGGCAGCACGGCCTCCTGCAGGGCGACCGCGAGCCGGCGCTCGGTCCGCGCGGCGGCGCGCCGCCGGCGGTGCAGCGAGTCACGGGTCTCGCTCACCGCCCGGCGGCGCCGGCGCAGCGCGCTGACGTCCCGCAGCACGGCCCACATCGAGGTGGTGCCGCCGTCCGCGCCGAGCACCGGTTCGCCCCTCATGTGCACGGTCCGCACGCCGCCGTCCGGGCGGACGACGCGGAACTCCCCGTCGATGGGCCGGGCGTCGACCAGGCAGTCCGTGACCATCCCCGTCAGCTTCGGCCGGTCCTCGTCGTGCACCAGGGAGGGCAGCTCGTCGAGGGTGAGCGGGGGAGCGGCCGGGTCGCGGCCCAGGATGCGGTACAGCTCCCCGGACCAGCTCGCCTCGTCCGTGAGCAGGTTCCACTCCGCACTGCCGACCCGGCCGAGCGGGGACCCGCCGTCCTGCGCGGGCGCGGGAGAGGCGGTCACCGGCGACGGCCCGTCCCGCAGTTGCGCCAGGTGCTCGTCCAGGTCGTCGAGCTGGTGCAGCGCCAGCTCGTACAGCGCGCGCCGCCAGCGGCTTCGCGGGTCCGACCGGTCGGCCGGCGTGTCACGCCGTACGGCGTCCACCTCGCCCCTGAGCCGCCGGGCCTGCGAGATGAGCGCGTCGACACCGACGGGTCCCGGCGGCTGGGCGGCTGGGCGGCCCGCGGAGAGGTGGGACGGCATGACGCACTCCGATGGGAACGGTACGGCCTGGGGGCGGACGGAGGGACCGTTACGACTGTTGCACAGCCCGCGACGCCCTGTGAGGGATTCGGCAACACACGACAAGGCGGTGCCTGCGGCATATGCCAACGTCTTCGGGGAGTTGCTCCGAGGTGTGCGCGAGGGGTCCGCCCCGGGCGTCAACTCCCATGATACGCAAGTGATATGACGTGACGTCGGATACCGCTGACGACTCCCTCGCACGTCCGGCGGCCAGGTGTTCGCCCGCTGCCGACCGGTGGGTCGTCCCGTTTCTCAGTACCGCAGCACTCCCGCGATCCCCTCCGCGTTCCCGAGGGCGCCGTCCGGGACGAAGCGGACCTCGGCCCCGGTCTCCAGGCACTGTTCCACCACCTCGTCCACGACGTCCTCGCGAGCGTCCGGGGCGCCGTCCTCGGCGACGACCAGGTGATCGCCGGTGACACGCACCGCGACCCGGTAGTTCTCCTCGACGGCCAGCAGCCGCACCCGTCCCTCCCGGGCGCTCTGCCACAACTCGTCGATCCCGGCCGCGAACTGCCTGCGTCCGCGGGCGGACTCCAGGGCCCGCATCACCTCCTCGGTGCTCCTGCGGGCCTCGGCGTCGAGCACCGGCCGCACCGCCTGCCACACCGCGTCGGGCGTGCCGTGCGCGAGTCCGCCGCGCGGGATGTGCACCGCGTCCCCGGTCACGCTGCCGTTCTCGGACAGCAGGGACAGGGCGGCCGGCGCGCCGGTGACGTACAGCGGCCGCGGACGGGTGCGCAGGAGCGCGCCCATCGCGAGGTCGGCGTCGCGCAGGAACCTGCGGGTGCCCTCGTCGCGGAACGCGCTCGGCTGGTCGCCGATCCGCTCCAGCCGCTCCGGGTCGAAGTTCTCCACGGCCCGGGTCAGCGGGAACCCCCCGGCGCGTTCCTCCACCACCCGGTCCGTGCCGCCGCTCCACAGGGTGACCCGGTCGGCGGAGACGGACAGCACCCAGAACGGCCGTTCCACCGTGCGGGCGGAGACGAGGTTGCGGGTCAGGAAGGTGTCCGAGAGCACCACGCGCTCGGGCACGGAACGGGTGAGCGACCACACCTGGTGCTCGCCCGGGGCCGCGAAGATGACCACGCCGTCCTCGCTGTGCGCCAGGTCGACCTCGGACAGGGCCCGGTCCAGCTGCCGGGCCACGTCGGCGCGCCGGTCCCGGCTGACGGCGGGGTCGGCCTCCAGTTTCCTCTTGGCCTCGCCCACCGCGTTGCGCAGCCGGACGGCGTCCTGCGTGGCGAGGGGGGCGCGCCGGTGCGTCGGCGTCAGCACGGAGACCGCGGGGTAGGGGCGCGGCCGGCGCAGTTCGGCGAGGGTCGCGGGGCTCAGATCGTGCTCCATGACAGCACCATAGGGCTGATTCCCGTATCGGGCATTCGGGGTGTGCCGCCCGGTTCCGGGGCGCGGGACGGAGCGGGCGCGGGCCCGCCGGCGGGGGCGCCGGGACCGGTTCCGCGAAGGCCGCGCGGGCGGTTCAGGACCGGTCCTCCTCCTCGGAACCGCAGGAGCTGCCGTCGCGCGGCAGGGATCCGTACAGCAGGAAGTCGTCGACCTTGCGGTGGACGCACTCGGACGACCCGTAGCCGGTGTGCCCCTCGCCCCGGTTGTCCAGCACCACCGCCGCGTCACCGAGCCGCTCGGCGGTCTCCACCGTCCAGCGGTACGGCGTGGCCGGGTCGCCCCGGGTGCCGACCAGCAGCATCTTCGGTGTGTCGAGGTCCTTGACCCGCTCGCGGATGTAGTCGGTGCCCCTGGGCCGGCCGTGGCACATCAGCACCTGGGCGAGCCGGTACCGGCCGAAGACCGGCGAGGCCTGCTCGTAGACGGCGCGCAGCCGGGCCAGGTCCCGGGTCAGCTGCTGGGCGGTGGGACGGTCGGGGTCGTCCGCGCAGTTCACCGCCATCAGCGCCGCCGGAAGGTTGTCCAGCGGCACCTCCTCCTCGTCGACGAGGGGGTCGTCGGCCCGCCGCGGCGGGGGCGGCGCCACCCCGCCGGTCGCGAAGGCCTCCACTCCGCGCGTGTCCCCGTCCTCCATCAGCTGCGCGAGCGCCCGCTGCAGCAGCGGCCACAGCTCCTTGCTGTACAGCCCCTGCCCCAGGGCGCCGGCGAGGTCCTGACCGGTGAACTCGAAGCCGAAGTCGGTCGGCACCGGGTTCTCGTCGAGCGAGGCGACCAGCTTCACCACCTGCCGGCGGGCGTCGCGCGCGTCCTGCCCGAACGGGCAGGCGATGTCCTGCGTGCACCAGGTGAGGAAGCTCTCCAGCGCCCTCTGCTGCCCCCGGGCGCTCGCCGCCCCCTGCTCGGTCAGCGGATCGGTCAGCGTGTCCACACCGTCGAGCACGAACCGGCCCACCTTCCCGGGGAACCGGGCCGCGTACACCGCGCCGAGCCGGGTTCCGTAGGAGAAGCCCAGGTAGTTGAGCTTCTTGTCGCCGAGCACCTGGCGCATCACGTCCAGGTCGCGGGCCACGTCCACGGTGCCGATGTGGGAGAGGACGGGTCCGGAGTGCTCGGCGCACTCGGCCGCCACCTTGCGCAGCTGGGCGAGCGCCTCGCGGGGGTCGGACGTGCCCTCGCCGCCGGTCGCCTCCAGCGCCCGGCCGGTGGCCTCCGTGCCGCAGCTGACCGGTGAGGAGCGGCCGACGCCGCGCGGGTCGAAGGAGACCACGTCGTAGTCGTCGGTCAGACCCATGAAGTCCTTGCCGCCGTGGGCGAGTCCCAGGACGCCCGAACCGCCCGGACCGCCGAAGTTCAGCACCACCGAGCCCCGCGGGTCGCCGGTGCCCCGGTAGCGGGCGAGGGCCAGCTTCAGGGTGCCCTCGTCGGGCTTCGCGTAGTCGAGCGGGACGGTGATGCTCCCGCACTGCAGGTCCTCGGGCAGGCCCGCGCCCTCGCAGGCCGCCCAGGTGATCTTCTGGTCGTAGAACCGGCCGAGGTCCGGCTCCGTGCCGCCGACGGCCGTCAGCCCCGCACCCAGCAGGGCCAGCCCGGCCGCGCCGGTGGCCGCGCGGCGCCGGACCGAGGACCGCACGGCGCGGCACCGGACCGAGGGTCGCGTGGACAGCTTGGCCAGCATCGATGCCTCCAGGGACGCCCCGCAGCGGACCGGGACCGGCGTCCTCGCCCACCATAAGCGGGCCTCGCGGCCCCCGCCTGTCGGCCGGCCGGCGGCACGTCCGGCGCCCGTCGCGGCGAGGGCCGGTCCTCTCCGGCGGGGGCCCGGTCCCCGCGGCCGGCGCCGTGCTCCTGCCGGGCGGCGCGGCCCTGTACCGCCGGGCCCGTCCCGGACGGGCGGGCCCCCTGGGGGGGCGGACCCTCGGGCCCCGCCTCGCCCGGCGGGGCCCCGCGCGGGTCAGGCGCGTGCGCGGTGGAACCGCCGGTGCAGCTCCTTGACCTCTTCGGCCAGCTCCGGGACGGGGCCGTCCACGACCACGCCGGGAGCGACCTCGGCGACGGGCAGCGTCCGCACCGGCGGGGCGGGCACCCCCAGCTCGGAGAGCCAGGACGCCAACTGCTCGGAGGAGGCGACGTACACGATGCGCCCGAGGCCCACCCAGGCGTGGGCGGCCGCGCACATCGGACAGTGCTCGCCGGAGGTGTACACCGTGGCGGCGGCCCGCTCGTCGGGGGTCAGGCGGGCCGCCGACCAGCGGGCCAGCTCGAACTCGGGATGCCGGGTGCGGTCCCCGGAGGCCACCCGGTTGTGGTCCTCGGCGAGCACGGTGCCGTCCCCGGCGACGAGGACCGAGCCGAAGGGCTCGTCCCCGGACTCCAGCGCCTCGGCCGCCAGCTCCACGCAGCGGCGCAGGTACGGCAGTTCGGCTTCCTTCACGACCATGGGCCCGGCCCTCCTCACGACGGCTCGATCGACAGCACCCTAGACCCTGCCGTCACCCTCCCGCCTGCCGCGCGGCGTCCGGCGCGCACTCCCGCGAGGTCCGCGAGCGGGGGTCCCCCGTGACGCCGCGGGGCCGCGTCCCTTCGGCGCACGGCCGACGCCGCGCGGGAGAGCGGCGGCAAGGCGACGGGTCCGGCGGGAAGCACCGTGCCGTGCTTCCCGCCGGACCCGTTCCGCGCGGTCGCCCCCGGTCGCCGGGGGCCGGTCAGCGGCGCGCCTTCGCACGGTCCAGTGCGGCCACGCCGAGTGCGGCGAGACCGATCTGGATCAGCCACTCCACCCAGTCGACGCCCTTGGTGTCGGCCACCCCCAGGGCGGCGGCGAGCGCCGAGCCGATGAGTGCGGCCACGATGCCGACCAGGATCGTCCACAGGACCCCGATGCGCTGGCGTCCCGGCACCACGAGCCGGCCCAGGACGCCGATGATGATGCCGATGACGATGGCACTGATGATGCCGCCGATCTCCATTTCGCCCCTTCTCCTCGTCATCCCTGCCACAGAGCGTCTGCCCCGGGGCGGTGAGGACAGTCCCGGTCCCGCGGTCCCCGCGGGGCCGGGCCCGGACGGGGGAGCGCCGGCCCGCGGCGGGCGCGGACCGGCCGGGCGGCCGTGTCTACCGCCTGGAGGTGCTCCTGGCCGCCGTGGCGAGGCAGACCGTGCCCAGGGCCAGGGTGAGGGCGCCGATGACGATGTTGTTCCAGATCACACCGGCGTCGGGGTTCCGACCGACGATCCACGGCGAGACGATCATCCACAGGCCCAGCGCGCACATGGCCCCGCTGAGGCCGTACATGCGGTCCGGGGCCCGGGTGAACCCGAGGGCCAGCAGGACGATCGCGGTGCCCGCGATCAGATTGTGGGGCCCGAGCGCGGGCTGGCTCGTCGTGTAGTGGAGGATCCACGGGGACATCGCGCAGTACAGACCGAGCAGGAACACCGGCCCGTCCACGAGGGCCACGTCACGGCCGCCGAGCACACGGTCGTACCGGGCGCGCATCTCGGGAGCATCGGGGTGGCCGGCGAGGTCACTGCGCGAGTGCGAGACATTGGCCATGAGTCGTCTCCTTAGGGCTAGCGGGCCTGACCGCTTCTGGTGGGGTATGCGGTATGAGCCGGATATTTTTATAGTGCTCTTATTTCTCCCTTATGTGTAGAGCGCGGTGAGGACGGGGTGCGGGGGGCGTCCTTCCGGTGCCGGGGCTTCTATAGGGTGACCGTGTGGCCACAGCAGACGACGCGGAACAGCGGGCGGCGGAGCGCGAGGCGCTCCGGGCGCCGGAGGCGGCCGACCTCCAGGCCTTCGCCGTCCAGCTGCGCCGGATGAACGGCGAGATCAACCGCATGGTCCACGGCTTCGCGAGCCGCAACGAGCTGCACGCCACCGACGTCCAGGCGCTCGCGGCGATCCTGGACGCGGACGAGCCGATGACCCCCGGCCGGCTCAGGGAGCACCTCGGGCTCACCTCCGGGGCGGTGACCGCGTGCGTGGACCGGCTGGAGCGCGCGGGGCACGTCACCCGGGTCCGGGAGAGCGCCGACCGCAGGGTGGTCCACCTGTACTACGCCGCCGACGCCAAGGCGGCGGCCCGGACGTACTTCCGTCCGCTCGCGCAGGCCGCGGGCGCGGCCCTCTCCCGCTTCGACGACTCGGAACTCGCCGTCGCCCTGCGGTTTCTCGCCGCGCTGAACGAGGAACTCGCACTCCGCGCGACCCCCGGACGGGACTGACCGGCCGGACCGGCCCGGCCGTACCCGCGCGACAGGGGTGGTCTACGATCGCACCCGCAATCTATTTCAATCATTGAGATTGTTTTTCGTTGAGATGATGATCACTGCATCTGGAGAGCGATGACCGCCTCATCCCGATGGGCCCGCCGGCTCGTCCCCGTCCTGCTGCTCGTCGCCTGGCTCGGCATCGGAGGGGCGTTCGGCCCCTACGCCGGCAGACTCGGTGAGGTGGCCGTCAACGACCAGGCCGGCTTCCTCCCCCGCACCGCCGAGTCGACGGAGGTCATCGAGGCGCAGAAGGCCTTCCGGCAGGACGAGACGCTGCCGGCGATCGTGCTGTGGACCGGAGCCGCGGACGGCCCGGTGAGGGACCGTCAGCCCGAGGCCACCCGCGCGCTCGCCTCCCTCACCGGCACCCCGGGCGTCGTCGGCAGGACCTCCCCCGCGGTCCCGTCCGAGGACGGCGAGGCGCTGCAGGGCGTCGTCCAGCTGGACCCCGGGCTCGGCGACGGGCTCCCCGACGTGCTCGAACGCATCCGCACGGCGGCCGGGAAGGTGCCGGGCACCACGGTCCAGCTGGCCGGGCCGGCCGCCACCCAGGCCGACCTGTCCGACGCCTTCGCCGGCATCGACGGCCTGCTGCTGGCCGTCGCGCTGGTGACCGTCCTGGTGATCCTGGTCCTGGTGTACCGGAGCGTCCTGCTGCCCCTGGTGATCATCGTGTCCGCCGTCCTGGCGCTCGCCCTGGCCTGCGCGGTGGTGTACGCCCTCGCCGACCACGGCGTCGTGCGCGTCGACGGCCAGGTCCAGGGCATCCTGTCCATCCTCGTCATCGGCGCCGCCACCGACTACGCCCTGCTGGTCACCGCCCGCTTCCGCGAGGAGCTGGCCGGCCACGACCGCTTCACCGCCATGCGGTCCGCGCTCGCGCGGTCCTGGGGCGCCGTCGTGGCCAGCGCCGCCACCGTCGCCCTGGGCCTGATCGCCCTCCTGCTCAGCGACCTGACCAACACCCGGGCGCTCGGCCCGGTCGGCGCCATCGGCATCGCCTGCGCCGTGCTCAGCACCCTGACCTTCCTGCCCGCCGTGCTCGTCCTGCTCGGCCGCGCCGCCTACTGGCCCGCGAAACCGCGCGCCAGCCGGGAGGGGGGCACCGGCGACGGCCTGTGGCAGCGCGTCGCGTCCCTCGTCGGAGGGGCACCGCGCAAGGTGTGGGCCATCACGCTGGCCGCCCTGATCGCCTGCGCCGCCTTCGCGCCGACCCTCGCGTCCAAGGGCGTGCCGCTCGACGAGACCTTCGTCAACGACGCGCCGTCGGTCGCCGCCCAGCGGACCCTCTCCGAGCACTTCCCCGGCGGCTCCGGCAACCCCACCGTGGTCATCGCCGACGCCGACCGGCTGGACCGCGTCGTGGCCGCGGCGCGGGACACCGAGGGCGTCGCCTCGGCGGCCGGTGCGACGGCCTCCGGGCGCCCCGGCGGCGAACCCCTGGTGGTCGACGGGCGGGTCCGCGTCGACGTCACCCTCGAGGCCGCGGCGGACAGCGACGCCGCGAAGGACACCGTGGCCCGGCTGCGCACCGCCCTGCACGACGTCCCCGGCGCGGACGCCCTCGTCGGCGGCTACACGGCCCAGCAGTACGACACCCTGCGGACGGCGGAGCGGGACCGCACCCTCATCGTCCCCGTGGTCCTCGTCGTCATCTTCCTGGTGCTGACCGTGCTGCTGCGCTCGCTGCTGATGCCCGCGCTGCTCGTCGCCACCGTCGCGGTCAACTTCCTGGCCACGATCGGGGTCTCCGCCCTGGTCTTCCCGCACGTGTTCGGCTTCACCGGCACCGACCCGTCGGTGCCGCTGTACGGCTTCGTGTTCCTGGTGGCCCTGGGCGTCGACTACAACATCTTCCTCATGTCCCGGGTCCGGGAGGAGTCGCTGCGGCACGGGACCCGCCAGGGCGTGCTGCGCGGACTGGTCAGCACCGGCGGAGTGATCACCTCGGCCGGCGTGGTGCTGGCCGCCACCTTCGCCGCGCTCGGGGTGATCCCGCTGGCCTTCCTGGCGCAGGTCGCCTTCATCGTGGCCTTCGGCGTCCTCCTCGACACGCTGGTCGTGCGCTCCCTGCTGGTGCCCGCCCTGGCCCTGGACCTCGGGCCGGTCGCCTGGTGGCCGGGCCGGCTCTTCCGGGAACGCAAGGAGGCGCGGGAGTGATCCCCCGCCGGCCGGAGCGCGTTCCCGGCACGTGTGCGTCCCGCACGTGCCCGCCCGGCACGTGTCCGTCTCGTGCATGCGCGTTCCGCACACATCCGTTCCGCACATGTCCGTTCCGATCCCGGGCAGCCGGAACGTACGGAAAACGTACGGAACGAGGCGGCCCGCGGGCCGCAGACCGACAGGAGGTGTCCGCCCCATGACTGCCGTGACGGGAGCGAAGGTGCTGGAGCGTTTTCCCGCGGGGGCCCCGCGCGGGTCCTGGCCGGCGGAGGAGTGCGCGGCCCGGCACCGCGCCGAGGGCGAACCCGCGACGGTCGTCATGGACCTGGAGTCGGACGCGTTCCTCGTGGTGGTCCCGTCTCCGCAGGACGACTGACCGCGCCGCCGGCCGCCCGGCCCCCCGGCTCGCAAGCGCTCCGGGTTCCGCACGGTCTCGCTCCACGCGGGCCGGGAGGGCCTCGGCTCCTGTGCCGCCCGGCGCAGCGGACCCAGCCGGGTGACAACAGCGCCTGAAGTTCTTGGTGGCCTTCCGGCCCGCCGCGCGGAGGGCGTCCGCCTTCCGGCGGCGGACCGGCGGACGGGCCCCTGCTGAACTGCTGAACGCCGTCATCGGCGGCGAGAGCCACGAGCCGCGGGCCTACGGGGACTTCCTCGGCAAGGACGCCCGCCATCGCCGCGCCAGGGCCGGCGGCGCGTGCTCGCCCCGCACGGCGGCACCCGGGACGGGCTGGAGGCCCACCCCGATCCGCGGGCCGGCGCCGGCCCGGTGCGCGGCGACGCGGGCACCGCCCCGGTCGGCAGCCACGACGACGTCGCCGCACGGATCCACGAGTACGGCGCGCCGGGCATCGAGGAGTGCGTCCTCTCGGGCCATCCGCACCTGGAGGAGGCGCACTGGTGCGGCGAGGGAATGCCGCCGCGCCTCGCCGCGCAGGGGCCGTGGCGGCATCCGGCGGGCACCGGGAGGAGGACTCCCGCGGCGGGGGTTCCCTTCGCGAACTGAGGTGCCTGGTACGTGACTTGACGGACAATCGGGGATTACTGGTCTGCGCCCTTGACTGGTCCAGACCAAAGCGGTTGAGTGTGCTCCACACCCCCCACCACGGCCGCCCCGCGCCGTGACCGGCTTCGTCGGCGCGTGCGGGCCGGGCTCCGCCCAGGCATGTCCTCGTCCGGGAGCGGCCGTGTTCCGCAAAGGAGTTGACCCCTTGTCGAAACGCCGTATCTCCGCCGTGCTGACCGCCGTCGTCCTGGCCGGCAGCGCACCGGTCCTGCTCCCCGCGTCCACCGCCGTCGCCGCCTCCTGCTCCAGCTACCCGGCCTGGCAGGCCGGGAAGTCGTACAACGCCGGTGACATCGTGCGCTACACCGACGGCAAGGCGTACATCGCCGAGCACGCCAACCCGGGCTACGACCCGACGATCAGCACCTGGTACTGGGAGCCCTACGCCTGTGACAGCGGCTCCGGGACGCCGGTCGGCAACTTCGTGGTGACCGAGGCGCAGTTCAACCAGATGTTCCCGAACCGGAACCCCTTCTACACCTACAGCGGGCTCACGGCCGCCCTGAGCGCCTACCCCGGTTTCGCCAACACCGGCAGCGACACGGTGAAGAAGCAGGAGGCCGCCGCCTTCCTGGCCAACGTCAGCCACGAGACCGGCGGTCTGGTGCACGTGGTCGAGCAGAACACGGCCAACTACTCGCACTACTGCGACTGGGGACAGCCGTACGGCTGCCCGGCCGGCCAGTCCGCCTACTACGGGCGCGGGCCGATCCAGCTGAGCTGGAACTTCAACTACAAGGCCGCGGGCGACGCGCTCGGCATCGACCTGCTGAACAACCCCTGGCTGGTGCAGAACGACGCGTCCGTCGCCTGGAAGACGGCCCTGTGGTACTGGAACACCCAGTCCGGCCCCGGCAGCATGACGGGGCACAGCGCCATGGTCAACCAGGCGGGCTTCGGCCAGACGATCCGCAGCATCAACGGCTCCCTGGAGTGCGACGGCCGGAACCCGGCCCAGGTGCAGAGCAGGGTGAGCACGTACCAGCGGTTCGCCCAGATCCTGGGGACGACCCCGGGCGGCAACCTGTACTGCTGACGGAGGACGGCGGGGCATGGTGTCATGCACCTGACCGCAATCGGGTCGCGGTCCGCGCGCGCCCCGCGTGCGCGGACGCCCCCCGGACGAAGGGCACCCGCCATGCGCACCCCCCGCCTCCTGCTCACCACGGCCGCCGCGCTCGTCGCGGCGGCCGTGGTGCCGGTACCCGCCGCCGGCGCCGACGCGGCACCGCCGCCGGACACCTACTACGTCCAGAGCGCGACCACCGGCCTGAACGCCGCCGACCGCGCCGGATCCGTCGAGCAGCACAGACCCCGCGGCGACGAGGACCACCAGCAGTGGACCCTCCGGGCCGACGGCGCCGCACACCTCCTGGAGAACCCCGACCGCCCGGGCAGTTGCCTCGGCCGCGACGGCGACCGGGCCCGGACCGTCGCCTGCACGAGTCCGGACGCCCCCTGGCGGATCACCCCCGCCGGCGCCGACCGGTTCACCCTCGCCGTGCCCGGCACCGACCGCCGCCTCACCGTCGTCCCCGGGTCCCCCGGCGCCGGCCACCCCGCCGCCCTCGCCGTCGGCACCGGCGCGGACGACCTCGCCGCCTGGTACCTGACCCCGGTCCGCCCGGTCACCCGCCCCCTGCCGCCCCGGGACCGGCGCACCCTCGACCAGGTCACCTTCCTCACCGCCCACAACGCCTACGCCAACGGGGTCGACGGCGGATTCGCCCCGCCGTTCGTCAACCTCTTCCCCAACCAGACCCGGGGCATCGAGCGCCAACTCGCCGACGGGGTCCGCGGATTCATGCTGGACGTCCACCAGACCCCGGACGGCGCGATCCTCTGCCACAACAGCTGCACGCTGGTCGGCAGGCCCGTCGCCCTGTGGGTCGACCTCCAGCGGATCGTCGACTTCCTCCACGCCCACCCCGACCAGTTCGTCACCGTCTTCCTGGAGGACTACGTCGACCCGGACGTCCTGCGCGCCGAACTCGCCCGGGTCCGGGGGCTGTCGGACGTGCTCTACCGGCCGGACCGCACCGGTGTGCGCGAGAACGGCTGGCCGGCCATGGGGCAGTTGACCGCCGCCGGGCACCGACTGCTGATCTTCACCGACCACAGCCGGGCCGCCGACCGGGCCGCCGGGCTCACCCGGGACGGTTTCGGCGTGATGTACCAGCGCGAGTGGACCGTCGAGAACCACTGGTCCATGGGGCCGGGCGTCGGCGCGTCCGACTGGTCCTGCTCCAGCCGCTGGTACGGCGCCGGCGACGACATCCCGCTGACCCGCACCGAGCCCGGCTTCCGCCCGCTGTTCGTCATGAACCACTTCCGGGACGCCGCGATCGCCTCCACGGCCGGCACGGACAACTCCAAACTCGCCGACCGCGCCCGCCGGTTCTGCCAGCCGGCCGCCCGCAAGAAGCCCAACTACCTCGCCGTGGACCGCTACGACCTCGGCGACCCGGCGTCCGCCGTCGCCGCCCTCAACACGTACGCGTACCCCTAGAGCCTTTCGTTCGGCTCGGGAGGTCCGGCCCGAGCCGAACGAAAGACCCTGGCGGACCCCGTCCGCCCCGCCGGCCGCGCCCCGGATCCCGCACCGTCCGGGATGCGGTCGGCGGGGCGGGACTGGCGCGTCCGTGAGTTTTACGTATAACCTCTCCGGTCATCCCCCTTGACGACCCCGCACACCGGAACGAACCACCGAGGAACACCCGCCCATGACCGCGCCCCGCATCGACACCGACACCCTCCGCCGGCTGCCCAAGGCCGTGCTGCACGACCACCTCGACGGCGCCCTGCGCCCCACCACCCTGGTGGAGCTCGCGGACGCGGTCGGCCACGCCCTGCCCACCACCGACCCCGACGAGCTCGCCGCCTGGTACGTCGAGGCCGCCGGCTCCGGCGACCTGGTCCGCTACATAGCCACCTTCGAGCACACCCTCGCCGTCATGCAGCACCGCGAGGGGCTGCTGCGCACCGCCGAGGAGTACGTGCTCGACCTCGCGGCCGACGGCGTCGTCTACGGCGAGGTGCGCTACGCCCCCGAGCTGATGACCAGGGGCGGGCTGACCCCGTCCGAGGTCGTCGAGACCGTGCAGGAGGGGCTCGCGGCCGGCATGGCCAAGGCGGCCGCGGCGGGCACGCCGGTACGGGTCGGGACGCTGCTGTGCGGCATGCGGATGTTCGACCGGACGCGGGAGATCGCCGACCTGGCCGTGGCGTTCCGGGACGCCGGGGTCGTCGGCTTCGACATCGCCGGCGCCGAGGACGGCTTCCCGGCCGCCGACCACCTCGACGCGTTCGAGCACCTGCGCCGCGAGAGCGTGCCCTTCACCATCCACGCCGGTGAGGCCCACGGGCTGCCCAGCATCCACCAGGCCCTCCAGGTGTGCGGCGCCCAGCGCATCGGGCACGGCGTGCGCATCACCGAGGACATCCCCGACCTCGCGGCCGGCAAGCTCGGCCGGCTGGCGGGGTGGGTGCGCGACCGCAGGATCGCGCTGGAGATGTGCCCCACCTCCAACCTCCAGACCGGCGCCGCGGCCTCGATCGCCGAGCACCCGATCACCGCGCTGAAGGACCTCGGCTTCCGCGTCACCGTCAACACCGACAACCGGCTGGTGTCGGGCACCACCATGACCCGCGAGATGTCCCTGCTGGTGGAGGAGGCCGGCTGGACGGCCGAGGACCTGCGCACCGTCACGGTCAACGCGGTGAAGAGCGCGTTCCTGCCGTTCGACGAGCGCAGCGCCCTGATCCGGGACGTGGTCCTGCCCGGTTACGCGTCCGTGCTCTGAAGCAGCCCCCGTACGTAGGCGGCCTGTCCGACGTGCTGCAGGTCGTCGGACAGGACGCTGACCAGCCGCACGCCCAGGCTGACCGGCGGGTCCCAGCGCTCGTCCACGATCCGCTCCAGGTCCCTGGCGGTCAGCGCGCGCAGGGCCTCGAGCGTCTGCTCGTGCACCGCGTCGTGGTAGCCGGTCAGCAGGTCGGCGGAGTCGACCCGCACCTTCGCGACCTCCGCCGGGGCGTGCCCGTATCCGGTGTCGCGGTGGGGCAGGCCGAGGCCGAGGCGCTTCTCCCAGCCTCCGGAGAGCCACACCTGGTCGAGGCCGAAGGCGTCCGCGACGTGGTCGTCCTGGACCCGGGTGAGGTGCCAGACCAGCCAGGCGACGGAGTTGGCCCCGGAACCGGGCCGGGCGTTGAGGGCGTCGGGGCCCAGGCCCTTGACGGCGGCGTGGACTTCTTCGCGGATCCGGCCGAAGCCGTCGATGAGGATGTCCTTGGCGTGCATGGGTCCACCTTCGCGCATCGCCGCCGCTCACGCGCCCCCGTCGTCCAGCAGGGCCATCAGGGCCCGCGCCGCCGGGCTGGTGGCCCGCGGGGCCGGCACCAGGGCGACGGTCTCGTAGGCCGACTCGCCGGTGTCCCTCAGCGGCAGCGCGGCCAGCGCCTCGCGCTTGTGCCGGAAGTGGCGCGGCACGACGGCGACGCCCAGGTCCTCGTCGACGAGGTCGAGCAGGCTGTGCACGTCGTTCACCTCCAGGGCCACCGTGCGCCGCACCCCGGCGGCGGCGAAGGCGGCGTCGGTGGCGCGGCGCGGGCCCCAGTCGGGGTGGAAGTCCACGAAGACCTCACCGGCCAGGTCGCGCGGGGCCAGCGGCGCCCCGGCCCGCGCGAGGCGGTGGCCGGGGTGGCACAGCACGGTCATCGGCTCGCTGGTGAGCGGCACCGACCGCAGGTGGTCCGCATCCGTCTCGGTCCGGTAGGCGAAGGCGAGGTCCAGCCGTCCCGCCGCGACCTCCTCCGCGAGCGCGGCCGACCCCCACTGCCGCAGCCGGATCTCCACGTCCGGGTGGCGCCGCCGGAACGCCGCGAGCAGCCGCGCCACGTGCACTCCGGCGATGCACTGCTCGGCGCCCAGCGCGAGCGTGCCGCGCAGCACGCCCTGCACCGCGGCCACCGCCTCGTGCGCCGCCCGCACCTGCGCCAGGATCCGCTCGGCCTCCGCCAGCAGCGCCCGCCCCGCCTCGGTGAGCGTCACCCTGCGGGTCGTCCGCACGAACAGCGGCGTCCGCAGTTCGCGCTCCAGGGCGCGGATGGACGCGGACAGGCCCGACTGGGAGACCATCAGCCGTTCCGCCGCCCGGGTGAAGTGCTGGTCCTCGGCGACGGCGACGAAGTGCCGGAGGTGGCGCAGTTCCATGATTGAGAAGCGTATCCGCACGATCCCATCGGATTCTCCTGTTGGACCACTGCCCGCAGGTCACGGCAGAGTGGAACGGCGGTTCGACGGAACCGCCGAGTCATGTGCCAACCCCTCTGGAGTCGTGTTGTACACCGCACACCCCGACCGTTACGCGGACATGCCCTACCGGCGCACCGGACGCAGCGGCCTGAAGCTCCCCGCGCTCTCGCTCGGCCTGTGGCACAACTTCGGGCCGGACCGCCCGGCCGGGACCCAGCGCGCCATCCTGCGCCGCGCCTTCGACCTCGGCGTCACCCACTTCGACCTCGCCAACAACTACGGCCCGCCGCCCGGCGCCGCCGAGTCCGCGTTCGGCGAGGCGCTGAAGGCGGACTTCGCGCCGTACCGCGACGAGCTGGTGATCTCCACCAAGGCCGGCTACCTGATGTGGCCCGGCCCGTACGGCGAATGGGGCTCGCGCAAGTACCTGCTGTCCTCGCTGGACCGGAGCCTGGCCCGGATGGGCCTGGACTACGTCGACATCTTCTACTCGCACCGCTTCGACCCCGAGACTCCCCTGGAGGAGACGATGGGCGCCCTGCACACGGCGGTCCAGCAGGGCAAGGCGCTCTACGTCGGCGTGTCCAACTACTCCGCGGAGCAGACCCGCGAGGCCGCCCGCATCCTCGGCGAGCTGGGCACCCCGCTGCTGATCCACCAGCCGCGCTACTCGATGCTCGACCGCCGCCCGGAGGACGAGGGCCTCCTGGACGCCCTGGACGAACTGCAGGTCGGCTCCATCGCCTACTCCCCGCTGGAGCAGGGGCTGCTGACCGCCCGCTACCTCGACGGCATCCCCGAGGACTCCCGGGCGGCGGGCGACAGCCCGTTTTTGAAGACCGACGCCCTCACCGAGGAGCTGGTGGGCCGGCTGCGCACGCTGAACGAGATCGCCGCCTCCCGCGGCCAGACCCTGGCGCAGATGGCGCTGTCCTGGGTGCTGCGCGGCGGCCGGGTGACCTCCGCCCTGGTCGGGGCGAGCAGCCCGCGGCAGCTGGAGGACAGCGTCGCGGCCACCCGCGCCCTCGGCTTCGACGCGGAGGAACTGGCCCGCATCGACGCCGTCGTCAAGCAGTAGGGACCGCACGCGCCGGCGGACCGGCGGCCGCGCACCCCCCGCCCCCGAGGGGCGGGGCCGACCGCCTCGTGAGCCCCGGGGCCGCCGGCGCGTCCCGCCTCCGTACGGCCGCCGGCCGGCACGCGCGGCGTTTCGGCCACGGACGGCCGTGAATATGCCAGGAGAGTGGCCGGAAACACGTGGTGACAGTGTTTCAGCGGTGAACATACTCGACACGAGAGCGCTTCACACCGCGCGACGGCGCCCTCACGCACAGCACGCGAGCCACGGACGAGCGGCGAACCCGTTCGCCCGGCGGCGGGCAACGCAGCGGGGGAGGGGAACGTGCACGACGAATTCCTGTGCCACGTCACGGCCTACGGTGTCTGCGACGGCCGGCGCATCGGCGTACCGCTGGGCACCTACCGGGCGCCCACCCTGGCCCTCGCCCTGTGGTGGCTGCGCGACCGCGCCTCCTGGATCGCCGAGCGCCTCGACCCGCAGCCCGACGCCGAGCACTTACCGCCGGGCGCGCTCGTCCCCGTCGCCGACGGCGTGCCCGACGTGCCCGCCGTGCTGCGCGCCTGGTGCGGCGACGTCGCCCGGCAGGAGGAGGTGGCCGAGGCGCTGGCCGCCGGACGCCTGGTGCGCGTCGCCACCGGCGACGACACCACCGAGTACGAGCTGCTGGCCGAGTCCGTGGACGCCCTGCGCATGCAGCGCGCCGCCCGTTCACCGGGCGTCCCGGTCGCCTGACCCCCGCCCCCACGCCGGGCACCCGAACGGACCCGTCGGTAGAATTCAGACATGACGGAGCGGCCGGTCGCGCCGGAGCTCGTGCTGGAGACCGAGACCGGCTCCACCCGGATGACTCCGGTCCGCGACTACCACGTCGGACGTGACCCGTCGAGCGACATCGTCCTCGACGACGCCCGGGTCTCCTGGCACCACGCGGTGCTCCACCCCGAGGACGGGCACTGGACCGTCGAGGACGAGCAGAGCGCCCACGGCACCTACGCCGACGGCCGGCGCATCCGCACCGGAGAGGTCGGCCCCGGCAGCGTCATCCGCTTCGGCAGCCCCGACGACGGCCCCCGCGCCGTCCTCACCGCCCCCGCGCGCGAGCGGCCGTCGGCCGTCTCCCGCCCGGCCCTCACCCACACCTTCCGGCAGCCGGCCGCCGTACGGCCGCTGCCCACCCGCACCGTCCGCATCGGCCGGGCCCCCGACAACGACCTGGTCGTCGGCGACCTGCTCGTCTCCCGCTACCACGCCGAACTGCACGTCCACGCCGACGGCTCGTACGAGATCGTCGACCTCGGCAGCCACACCGGCACCTACCTCAACGGCGTACCGGTCGACCGGGCCGACATCCGCCACGGCGACATCGTCGGCGTCGGCCACTCCGACTTCAGCCTGATCGGCGACGAGCTCCAGCAGTACGTCGACACCGGGGAGGTCTCCCTCGACGTCCAGGACCTCACCGTCGTCGTCGACCGGGGCGCCACGCACCTCCTCGACCACGTCTCCTTCCCGGTGGGGGAGAAGTGCCTGCTCGCGGTCGTCGGCCCGAGCGGCTCCGGCAAGTCGACCCTGATGAACGCGCTCACCGGCCAGCGCCCCGCCGACCACGGCACCGTCCTCTACGACGGCCGCGACCTCTACCACGACTACGCCGAACTGCGCCAGCGCATCGGCCTCGTCCCGCAGGACGACATCCTGCACACCCAGCTGACCGTCCACGCCGCCCTGTCCTACGCCGCCGAACTCCGCTTCCCGCAGGACACCGCCCCGGCCGAACGCCGGGCCCGGGTCGACGAGGTGATGCGTGAGCTCGGCCTCGGGGAGCGGGCCCGCCAGCACGTGCACAGCCTCTCCGGCGGCCAGCGCAAACGGGTCAGCGTCGCGCTGGAGCTGCTGACCAAGCCGTCGCTGCTCTTCCTCGACGAGCCGACCTCCGGCCTCGACCCCGGCATGGACCGCTCGGTGATGCACATGCTGCGGTGCCTGGCCGACGACGGCCGGACCGTCATCGTCGTCACCCACAGCGTGCTCAGCCTGGACGTCTGCGACCGCCTCCTCGTCCTCGCCCCCGGCGGCAGGGTCGCCTACTACGGCCCGCCCGGCGACGCCCTCGCCTTCCTCGGCTTCGCCCACTGGCCGGAGGCCTTCGAGGCGTTCGAGCAGCAGAAGGACCGGGACTGGGCGGGGCAGTACCGGGACTCGCCCTTCCACCGGCGCTACGTCGCCGGGGCCGCCGCCCAGCCCCGGCGGCCCCGCGGGGAGCCGGTCGACGTGGGGCCCCCGCCCCGGGCCCGCGGCTGGGGCGGCCAGCTCCGCACCCTGGCGCGCCGCTACACCGCCGCCCTCGCCGCGGACCGCACCTTCCTCACCGTCATGATCGCGCTGCCGTTCGTGATGGGCGGCATGGCGCGGGCCCTCGCGGGCGACGAGCTGACCCGCAGGTCCGCCATGAACACCCTGCTCCTGCTGTGCGTCGGCGCGGTCCTCACCGGCGCGGCCAACGCGGTGCGCGAACTCGTCAAGGAACGGGTGATCTACCAGCGCGAGCGGGCCGTGGGCCTGTCCAGATCGGCGTACCTGATGTCCAAGGTGGTCGTGCTCGGCACGGTCACCGCGCTGCAGGCCGTGGTGCTGACCCTCGTCGCGCTGCTCGGAGTGGACCTGAACGCACCCGGCGGCGAGGGCGTGCTGATGCCGCCCCTCGCCGAGCTCACCGTCGCCGTCGCGCTGCTCGCCCTCACCGCGATGATGCTCGGGCTGCTGGTCTCCGCGCTGGTGCGCAAGGAGGAGGTGACGATGCCGCTGCTGGTGCTGCTCGCCATCGTCCAGGTCGTCTTCTGCGGCGCCCTGCTGCCGCTCGAGGGCGTGCTCGTGCTGGAGCAGGTGGCCTGGCTGGTGCCCGCCCGCTGGGGACTCGCCGCGATGGCCGGCACCATCGACCTGACCGCGCTCTCACCCGGCGACCTGAGCCGTGACGCGCTCTTCGCGCACACGGCGGACGCGTGGCTGCTCGCCGTCGGCATGCTGCTCGCCCTCTCGCTGCTCTACGGTCTGCTGGTGGCCCGCCTGCTGCGGCGCCACGAACCGGCCGTGATGCGGAAGTAGCGGACGGGGCGGACGGGGGACGGCGACGACGGCACCCGCCTCCGGCCACGCCCGCCCCGCGGCGGCGGCAGCCGGCCCGGCGCCCGGCCCGCGGGAGCGGCCCCGGTCAGCGGTCGCCCCCGCCCCGCCGGCGCACCCCCCGCTCCAGCAGCGCCCCCACGAACCCCGCGACCAGGCCCCACAGCAGGGCCAGGCCCAGCGTGCTCCACGGCCGGGGTCTCAGCAGCACCCGCCCGGAGAGCCCTTCGCCCAAGTCGCCGATGCCGAGCACGGACAGGCCGATCCGCGCGTCGACCCGGGCCACGAGGCAGATCATCAGCGCGGCGAGCGCCAGGGCCACCGCCATGCGCACGGCGTGCTGCCAGGGGCGGACCCGGGCCGGGGACAGCGCCGCCATGACGAAGGCCGCGGCCGGCAGCAGCACCGCGTCGGCCACCACCAGCCACCACACCCGGCCGTCGTGCTCGGCGAGGGTGCCCAGGTTCAGCGCGGTGACGTCCGGTGCGCGCAGCACCTCGTCCAGGACGTGCGGCATGGGCAGCCCGAGGGGCCCGTCCACCCTGCCGTCCCAGGTGGCGCCGAACCCGATGGTCAGCGCCGGCCAGGCCACGTTGGGCAGCCCGAGCAGGATCACCGCGAACGTCTCGGCCGGGTGCCCGCGCGTGGCGGCGACGGCCAGCGCGACGGCGAGGCCGATCACGACGCAGGCGAGCAGCAGCTGCACCGTCGCGTGCGCCGCGGGCCGCACCGACGCCCGCAGGTCCGGCAGCCGGCCCGGCAACGGTGCGTCGCGCGACACCAGCAGGGCCGGCACCAGCACCCCGGCCAGCCAGACCAGGCCGACGAGGACGGTGGAGGGGACGTCGGTGGAGAAACCGACCTCGGGTCTGATGCCGAACAGGTCACCGAGGTCGCCCAGCAGTCCCTCCCCGAGGGGGATCTCGAACGTGTGCCGCGCGGCGAGCGCCAGCCCGAGCAGCGCGAGCAGCCACAGGACGGCGATCCTCGCGGCCCACCCGGCCGGCTCGGGCGCCCCGGCGGCCGCCCCGTGCCGCAACGGGCGCAGGAAACCCCAGCCGACGACCAGCGCCCCGGCGAGGGTGACGGACAGCGGGACGACCGTCAGGCCGCCCTCCGCGCCGGCCAGCGCGCCGGCGTCCCCGGAGAGTTCCACGGTGCCCCCGACGGACGTGACCACGGTCGCCGCGACCACCCGGGGGAAGGCACCGTCCGGCAGGTCCGCGGCACCGGCCGCCCACAGCCCCAGCGCGGCCGCCGCACCCATGGCGACCAGTCCGCCGAGCACCGTGGCGAGGGCCTGCGCCCAGCCGTGCCGGGCGGCCGCCCGGTCGGAGAGGGTGGGTGGACTCACGCTGCCACGCTAAGCAGGGGAGACGGGCGCCGCCCGCCGGGAGGTCCGTCCGCGTCGGCCCGCCCCCGGTGCTCGGCCCCGGCCCGCCCGGGCCGCCTCAGCAGGGGTGCGGGTGACCGGTCCGTATCACCAGGGCGTGGTCGCCGAGCCCCAGCAGACGGCCGGCCGGCACCTCGCCGAACGTCGTGAGGACCGCCTCGATCCGGCCGTCGGCCGGGTCGAACGCCGCGTCGAGCACGGTGCCGCGCTCCTCACCGCACTCGGTGAGGACCCTGCTGCCCAGCAGCTCGCGGTGCGGCTCCCCGGACGGCCCGCCGTCCGGCGGGCGCACGGTCAGCCCGTCCGGGCCGGCGGCCACCGAGCCCAGGGCGAGCACGGTCTCCCCGCGCAGCCACCCGCGCCGTACCCGGACGTGCGTGACCGTCCGCGACGCCGCGTCGACCGTCAGCGCCCGCACGGTCCCCAGCCGGTCCGCGCCGCCCGCAGCCAGGACGGGCAGCCCGCGCACCCGGGAGAACAGCATCACGGCGGCACGCCCCTCCCGGAGCCGTGGCGGACGCGGGCCGTGGAGCCGGGCGGCCCGTCGGTGACGTGGGCGGCCGCGTGCGCGGGGATCACCAGCGTCCGGCCGGAGAGGCTCAGCGCCTCGCCGTGCGGCACGTACACGCGGTCCCGGTGGTGCCGGTGGTGCCGGGAGCCGCGCGCCGGCTCCCGGTGCGCGGCGAGCCGGAAGGCGACGACCCGGCCGCAGGTGCCGCCCTCGACGAGGACGTCGAGCACCGTGCCGACCGCGTCGCCCGCGTCGGTCACCACCTGCGCCCCGAGCAGCCGCCCGCGCAGGGCGTCCCGGCGCGCCACCGACGGCGGCACGTCGAGCAGCGCCTCCCGTCCGCGGACCATGACCGCGTGGTGGCCCAGGCAGTGCACCGCGGGCCAGGGCAGGTCCCGGGGCAGCGGTCCCGACAGCAGGTCCCGGCCGGTGAGGGTGAAGCCCGTGATCCGGGTGGCCGAGGCGTCGAACACGGTGTCCTTGACGTGGGCGAGGGCATCGCCGCCCAGTGTCACCACGGGCAGGGTCGTCAGGCTCCGCACCGCCACCGGCTCGTTCATGGCACGCCCTTCCCGCCGGGCCGGCGTCCGCCGCGCACCCGGCGGGACCCGGGTTCCCCGCCCGCCGGAGGCGAACACCGATCAGGGGGACTGCACCGCCGGACCCGGGGTACCAGGACGGGTGCAGGACATCCGGTCCACCCGGCTTCCCGGAGAGAAACGCATGATCCATCACCTGGACGGGGCAGTGATACCGACTGGTTTCGACGTGCCCGTGGAACCGCTGCGGCGGGCGGCACACTTCACCGGCGAGCCGGGGTGCATCGCCGAGGCGCGGGCCTTCACCGCCCTCTTCCTGGAGCAGCTGAGGACCGAGTGGTGCGCCAGGATCGACGAGCGGACCGACGGCGCGGCCCTGCTGGTGGTGAGCGAGCTGGTCACCAACGCGGACCGGTACAGCAACGGGCCGTACATCCTGGAGCTGGAGGGGACGGACAGCTCGCTCACGGTGGCGGTCTACGACAGCAGCTCCACACTGCCCCGGGTCTTCCCCCGCGACCCCCAGCGGGTCGGCCGGCACGGTCTGGAGATCGTACGGGCGCTGACCCGGGAGATCAGCGTGGAGCGGGTGCCGGTCGGCAAGCGGGTGCGCGCGGTCATCGACCTCGACGGCGACTGAGGACCGCGGGACCGCCTTCTCCACGCCCACCGGACACGCGGTGGCCGACGCCGCACGGACGCGGCCGCCGCCCCCGTCCGTGCGGCGGGGGCGGCGGCCGCCGACGGTCAGGCGCAGCCGAGTTCGCCCAGCATGCCTTCGCGCAGCCGGGCGATGATCCGCTTGATCAGGCGGGACACGTGCATCTGCGAGCAGCCCAGCCGTTCGCCGATCTCCGCCTGGGTGGCCTCCTCCACGAACCGCATGTGGATGATCTGCCGGTCGCGCTCGCTGAGCTCGGCCATGAGCGGGGCGAGCGCGTGGAAGTCCTCGACGAGCCGCAGCCCCTCCTCCTCCACGCCGATGAAGTCGGCGAGGACGGCCTCGCCGTTCTCGGGGCCGTCACCGGTGAGGGCGGCGTCCAGCGACGAGGAGTTGTACCCGTTCGCGGCGATCTGCCCCTCGATGACCTGGTCCTCGGTGATGTTCATCAGGGTGGCGAGCTCGGCGACGGTGGGCTCCCGGTCCAGCCGGCTGGCGAGCTCCTCGCGGGCCTTGGCCAGCTCGACCCGCAGCTCCTGGAGCCGGCGCGGCACGTGCACGGCCCAGGTGGTGTCGCGGAAGAAACGCTTGATCTCACCGACGATGTACGGCAGCGCGAAGGAGGTGAACTCCACCTCGCGCGACAGCTCGAACCGGTCGATGGCCTTGATCAGGCCGATCATGCCGGTCTGCACGATGTCGTCCATGTCGTCGCCGCGACCGCGGAACCGCCCGGCGGCGAACCGCACCAGGGACATGTTCATCTCGATGAGGGTGTTGCGCGCGTACTGGTACTCGTGCGTGCCCTCCTCCAGCTCCGCCAGGCGGCGGAAGAACTGGCGGGACAGCTCCCTGGCGTCGCGCGGGGCGACGGCTCTCGGATCCGCCACCCCGGGCAGGTTCCCGTCGCCCGTCCCGGCCTCGGTGTGCTCGTCGACGACCTGCGCCTGCGACCGGATCACGGCGGCCTCCATTGCCTCTCCCCACGAATGTCACGGCTGACCTGTGCCAGGGCCCTTCCGGGCTTGCGGGTACCCAGGTCGTGCGGACTCATTCCTCCGATGTTCCGAGCGGTCGTGAGGGCCCGGCGACCCGTACGGGACCGCCGGCCCCGGGGCCGCTCGTCACTCGTACGTCCGAGCGTACGGGGGAGGGGGGAGGAACGCACACGGCGGCCCGGGCCGTGTCCGCACACGCCGCGCCCGCCCCCTTCACTCAGGGCGGAACGCCGCTCCCTTCCCCCCGGGGCCGGGGTTCCTAGGCTGAGGGGATGACCCGACAGACACCGAACCAGGCCCGTGTCGTCCCCCTGCGGCCGGCGGCCGTCCCCCCGGGGCCCGCGCGCCCCGCCGCGCCGCCCGCCCCGTCCGCGCCCGCCCCCGCTTCCGGGGAACCGCTGTGGCGCCACCTCGTGGGCGACGTGCTGCGCGGGGAGCGGCTCGCCCAGGGGCGGACGCTGAAGGACGTCGCCGAAGCGGCCCGGATCTCGGTGCCGTACCTGTCGGAGGTGGAGCGGGGCCGCAAGGAACCCTCCTCGGAGGTCCTCGCGGCCGCCGCCCGGGCCCTCGGCCTCGGCCTCGGCGACCTGCTCGCCCGGGCCCACGCGGAACTGGTCCGTGCCACCGGCCCCCGGCCCGGGGCGGGCCGGGGAAGGCCGGCCTCCGCGCACGGCGGGCTCTGCCTGGCGGCCTGACGTCCCGCGCGAGCCGGCGCCCGGCCCTTGCGCGGGGACGCCCGCGCACCACCCGCCGACGGGCCCGGCTCCGCCGCCGCGAGCCGCGCGGCCGGTGGTGTGCGCCCGCGCGCGAGGGGCCCGGGCGGGCGGGTGACGGCGGCACGCGCGCGCGAGCACGGGACCGGGAGGCGCTCGCGAACCGGTCCGCCGTCCGCCGATGAGTTCTCCGGCGCGCAGGGGTCGACACCGATGACCGCGTTCCGCACCAGGAGGTACTCATGAGCACCGACGGATTCACCACGTGTCTCTGGTTCGACGGCCGGGCCGAGGAGGCGGCGGACTTCTACGTCTCCGTCTTCAAGGACTCGCGCATCGGCCGGGTCCTGCGGAACACCGAGTCCGCGTACGGCGCCACGGACTCCGTCCTCACCGTGGAGTTCACGGCCAATGGCCAGAGGTTCGTCGCGCTGAACGGCGGACCCGAGTTCACGTTCAGCGAGGCGGTCTCGTTCCAGATCGACTGCGACGACCAGGCGGAGGTCGACCACTACTGGGAGAAGCTCGTCGAAGGGGGTGGCGAGCACGGCCCCTGCGGCTGGCTCAAGGACCGGTTCGGCGTGTCCTGGCAGGTCACCCCCGCGCGGCTGACCGAGCTGATCGGCGACCCGGACCGGGAGAAGGCGGACCGGGCCATGAAGGCCATGCTGTCGATGGGCAAACTCGACATCGAGGAACTGGAGAAGGCGCACGCGGGGGAGTGACGACCGGGGCGGGCGGGACCCGGCCGGCGCGCGGCCGGCCCCGCCCCCGCCCGGGATCCCCGTCATCCCCGCTCGGCCAGGATCTCCCTGATCACATGGCGCGAGTTCGCCGCGAGCGGCGGATTGGTGTCCCAGTAGTACGGGAGCTGGATGAGCGAGATCGACAGCGCCCAGCCCCGCCCGCGCGCCCACTGGGCCCCGTCGGCGCCCACCGCCTCGCGGAAGACGCCGCGCACCTCGGCGGGCAGCAGGTTCCAGGCGACGATCAGGTCCACCGCGGGGTCGCCCACCCCCACGCCGCCGAAGTCGATCACCGCGGCCAGCCGTCCGCCGTCGAGCAGCACGTTCCCCGGCGACAGGTCACCGTGCGCCCACACCGGCGCACCGGTGTGCTCCGGAGCCCCCAGGGCCTCCTCCCACAGCGCCGTCACCGCGTCGGTGTCGACCCGCCCCGCCAGCCGTGCGATCGCCTCGCGCGTCGGGGCGTCCCGGCTCGCCAGGGGGACGCCCCGGTGGCACGCCGGCCCGTCCGCCGCGTCGAGCCCGCGCAGGGCGGTGACGAACGCGGCCAGGTCCCGGGCGAGCGGCTCGGGGTCGTCGAGCGCCCCCGCGACCGGGTTGGCGCCGTCCAGCCAGCGGTACACCGACCAGGGCCACGGGAAACCCTCACCGGGCCCGCCCCGCCCGAGCGGTTCGGGCACGGCGAACGGCAGGAGCGGACCGAGGCGGGGCAGCCACCGCTGCTCGTGCGCCACGCCCTCCACGGCGCCGGGATGCCGGGGGAGCCGTACCACCAGGTCCGGGCCGAGACGGAACATGGCGTTCTCGGTCCCCGACGACCGCAGCCGCTCCACCGGCAGCCCGGCCCACCGGGGGAACCGGCCGGCGACCAGCCGGCCGACCAGCGCGGCATCGACGTCCACCTCGTCGGGGTGCATCCTCACGGCACGCATGCCGTCCATCCCAGCGGCGGACGCGCGCCGTGTCGAACGGTTTTCACCCCGCCGGCCGGCCCGCGCGGACGTGCTCCCCGATCACGCGCGCGACCTCCCGGCGGGTCCCGGGCCGCTCCGCGCGGCGCCGGCCGTGCCGGGCGCACCGCCGGGCCGTGGCATGATCGGGCGCATGCGTGAACGTGTTGTGGCCGCGTGCGACGGGGCTTGCAAGGGAAATCCCGGGCCCGCCGGCTGGGCCTGGGTGGTGGCCGACGCCTCCGAGACCCCGGTCCGCTGGGAGGCGGGTGCGCTCGGCAGGGCCACCAACAACGTCGCCGAACTCACGGCGCTGGAGCGGCTGCTGACGGCGACCGACCCGGCCGTGCCGCTCGAGGTCCGGATGGACTCGCAGTACGCCATGAAGGCCGTCACCACCTGGCTGCCCGGCTGGAAGCGCAACGGCTGGCGCACGGCGGCCGGCAAACCGGTCGCCAACCAGGAACTCGTCGTCCGCATCGACGCCCTCCTGCAGGACCGCTCGGTGGACTTCCGCTACGTCCCGGCCCACCAGGTCGACGGCGACCGGCTCAACGACTTCGCCGACCGCGCCGCCAGCCAGGCGGCCACCACCCAGCAGGACGCCGGCAGCGAGCAGGGCTCGCCCGAACCGCCGCCGTCCCCGGACACCCCGCGGACCGGTGCCGCGAAGCGCGGGTCCGGCGCGGCCAGGGCGTCCCGGCCGCGCGGCGGCTCGTCGTCCCGCACGATCAAGGCGAAGTTCCCCGGCCGCTGTCCGTGCGGCCGTTCCTACGCCGCCGGTGAACCCATCGCCAAGAACGGCAAGGGCTGGGGCCACCCCGAGTGCCGGACCGCCGCGAGCGCCTGACCGGGCGCCGGGGAGCCGGCCGGCCCCCCGGCGGACGCGGTGAACGGCCCGTCCCCCGCCCGTCCGGCCGGCCCCCCTCCCGCGTCGCCGGACCGGGCGCCGCCGCCCGCCGCGGCGGGTGACAGACTGTCCCCATGGACGAGCGCACATTCGACAGGTCGGGTCAGCACGCCTCCGTGGTCGGTCTCGGCACGTGGCAACTCGGAGCGGACTGGGGCGACGTCGACGACAAGGAAGCCCTGAGGGTCCTGGAGACCGCGGCCGAGTCGGGAGTCACCTTCTTCGACACCGCCGACGTGTACGGCGACGGGCGCAGCGAGCAGACCATCGCGTCGTTCCTGGCCGGCCGGCCCGACCTGCACGTGCTGGTCGCCACCAAGATGGGCCGCCGGGTCGAGCAGATCCCCGAGAACTACGTCCTGGACAACTTCCGCGCCTGGAACGACCGTTCGCGGCGCAACCTCGGCGTCGACCGCATCGACCTGGTGCAGCTGCACTGCCCGCCCACCCCCGTCTACTCCCGCGACGAGGTCTTCGACGCCCTGGACACGCTGGTGGCGGAGGAGCGGGTCGCCGCCTACGGGGTCAGCGTGGAGACCTGCGCCGAGGCACTGGCCGCGATCGCCCGGCCGAACGTGGCGAGCGTGCAGATCATCCTCAACCCGTTCCGCATGAAACCGCTGCGCGAGGTGCTCCCGGCCGCCCGCGAGGCCGGGGTCGGCGTCATCGCCCGGGTCCCGCTCGCCTCCGGGCTGCTGTCCGGCAAGTACACCAGGGACACCGTCTTCCCCGAGAACGACCACCGCACCTTCAACCGGCACGGCGAGTCCTTCGACCAGGGCGAGACCTTCTCCGGCGTGGACTACGCGACCGGTGTCGAGGCCGCCGCGGAGTTCGCCGCGCTCGCCCCCGAGGGGTACACGCCGGCCCAGCTGGCACTGCGCTGGATCATCCAGCAGCCCGGCGTCACCACCGTCATCCCCGGTGCCCGCTCGCCCGAGCAGGCACGCGCCAACGCGGCCGCCGCCCGGCTGCCGGAGCTGCCCGACGCGACGCTCGCGGCCATCCGCGACCTCTACGAGCGGCGGATCAGGGACCGGGTCGAATCCCGCTGGTGACCCGGGGCCCGCGGGGGATCACGGCTCCAGGAGCAGCTGCCTCTCCTGCTCCTGGTCACCGGAGGCGGTGCCCTCGTCGCGTGCCGCGAAGGCCCGCGTGAGGGTGTCGCTCGCCCGGCGCACCGCCTCCGGGGTGCCCTGCACGGTGACGTTCACCGGAGCCGACAGCCGGCCGGTCTGCGTGCGAGGTGCCTCCTCACGCCCTTCTCCGGTGAACGTCGCGACGCGGACCGTGGCCTCCTCGTCGGAGGGCGACTGCTCCGGCGCCCCGAACGCCCCCTCCAGGGCCCGGACGACCACGCGTGCGTCGTCGGCGTCCCCGCCGCTGAGCGTCACGGTGAGCTGGGTATCGGACATGCGTGCCACGACCTCCTGGCCTCGGTTCCGGCGCCTCGTCGGCGCCGCGGTCCGTGTAACCGCGCGCCGCACCCCCAAACCGCGCGGCCGGCCGGGGAGGGCGGCGGCGGACGGGGAACCCTTGGGGAGGGGGCGTCGTCACTCGACCCAGGGAGGCGCAGCGTGTCGAACGCGGAACAGGGGCAGGGGCCGGGGAGGCGCCGGGGGCGCAACGAGACCGAGGACGAGAGAGCGGACCGGATGTGGCAGGAGCTCATCCAGGAGGTCCGCGTCGCCCAGACGGGCGTCCAGATCCTCTTCGGCTTCCTGCTGACCGTCGTGTTCACCTCGAAGTACGAGGACCTGTCCGACGCGGACCAGGGCATCTACATCGTCACCGTCGTCCTCGGCGCGTGCGCCACCGGTGCGCTCATCGGCCCCGTCTCCCTGCACCGCCTCGTCGCCGGGCGGCGCATCAAACCGCAGGCGGTGCGGCTGGCCTCCCGGCTGACCCTGCTCGGCCTGTTGCTGCTGCTCGCCACCACCAGCGCCGCGCTGCTGCTGATCCTGCGCGTGGCGACGGACGACGGCTCCGTCCCGTACCTGGTCGCCGGAGTGGTCTGCTGGTACCTGCTGTGCTGGTTCGGCCTGCCCCTGTGGACCCGGCACCGGCACACGACGCGGTGAGCCGCGCGCCCGCGGCTCACCGCCCCGTGAGCACGTCCGCGAGGAAGTCGTCGACGCGGACCTCCTCGCGCCCCGGGGGGACCAGCCGGTGGGTCTCGTGCAGGAACTCGCCGACCGCCTCGGCCCAGGCGAACACCACCGCGCGGTGCCGGCCGCCGTCGGCGCGCACCTCGCCGAGGAACTCCATCCGCAGCTCCCGCCCCACGCCCCGGGACTCCGGGCGCAGCCGTACGTCCCCGATCCCCACCGGGCGGACGAGGGCGTCGGTGACCATCTCCCGGTCCAGCTGCCAGCGCGCGAGGACCCGGCCGTCGTGGCTGAAGACGGCGGTGACGGCGAACGGGTCACGGGGGTCGTAGCTCAGGTGGGCGAGCACGGCGAAGCGGTCCGCGCCGCCCGCCTGGAGTTCCACCACCAGGGTCTTGTGCACGAACGAGTTCACGAAAGGGCCTCCGGGATGTACGGGCGTAGAGCCCCCTAGTACCCCGTGTCGGCGTAAAATGCCCGCCCCCCGGGTGAATCCTTCGCCCGCCGCGGTCCGGGGAGGGGAACGGGTGCGCGCATCCCCGGCGTCACCGCCCGCCGAAGGCCTCCCGCAGCGCCGGCAGCAGCGTCTTCTCCGACCAGTCCAGGTACTGCGGCTGGGACTCGCCGCCGATCTGCACCAGGGCGATCTCGGTGAAGCCGGCCTCCGCGTAGGGGCGGACGGCTTCGACGAAGTCCTCCGGGTCGCTGCCGCACGGGATCGACGCGGCGACGTCGTCCGGGGTGACGAACTGGGTCGCGGAGGCGAAGGAGTCCGGGTGGGGCAGCTCGGAGTTGACCTTCCAGCCGTTGCCGAACCAGCGGAACTGGGCGTGGGCGCGCTCGACGGCCGCGTCCCGGTCGGGGTCGTAGCACACCGGCAACTGCCCCACCCGCGGTTTCCCCTCCCCGCCGTGCCGGTCGAAGGCGTCGAGCAGCTCCGCCTCCGGCTCCGTGGCGATCACCAGGTCGGCGAGCCGGCCCGCGAGGGCGCAGGACCGCTTCCCGGAGACCGCGACGCCGATCGGCGGCGGCTGGTCCGGAAGGTCCCACAGCCGGGCCGACTCGACGTCGAAGTGGGTGCCGTGGTGCGTGACGTGACCGCCCCCGAAGAGGGCGCGGATGATCTCCACCGCCTCCTCGAGCATCTCGTGCCGCACGTCCACGGACGGCCAGCCGCCGCCCACCACGTGCTCGTTGAGGTTCTCGCCCGAGCCGAGCCCCAGCCGGAACCGGCCCTCGGACAGCAACTGCATCGTCGCCGCCTTCTGCGCCACCACCGCCGGGTGGTAGCGGAACGTCGGACACGTCACGTACGTCATCAGCGGAATGCGCGAGGTGGCCTGCGCGGCGGCGCCCAGCACGCTCCACGCGTACGGCGAGTGGCCCTGCGTACGCAGCCAGGGGAAGTAGTGGTCCGAGGTCACCGAGAAGTCGAAGCCCGCCTCCTCGGCCCGCACCACGTGGCCGACCAGCTCACGGGGCCCGGCCTGCTCGGTCATCATCGTGTATCCGATTCGCACCATGGTGTCCGGGTCCCCGGTCGCGGAGCGGGAAAACGGTGGATCACCCGCCGGCGACCGGGCAGGATCCCCGCATGACCGCCCACCCGATCCCCTCCGCCGCTCCGGCCGCCCGGGGTGTCGACGCGTCCGGCGTCCACGCCTTCCTCGACGCCCTCGAAGCGGCCCCGGACATCGAGCCGCACAGTCTGATGATCCTGCGCCACGGCCACCTCGTGGCCTCCGGCTGGTGGGCGCCGTACACCGCGGGGCGCCCGCACCTGCTGTACTCGCTCAGCAAGATCTTCACCGCGACCGCGGCGGCCCTCGCCGAGACCGAGGGGCTGATCGACTTCGACGCCCCGGTGCTGTCGTACTTCCCGGAGTTCGAGGCCGACATCACCCACCCGCGCAGCCGGGCGATGCGGGTGCGGCACGTGGCGTCCATGGCCAGCGGCCACGAGAGCGAGACCGTCGACGACGCGTACGGCGCCGACCCCGCCGAACCCGTGCGCGGGTTCCTGCTGCTGCCCCCGGACCGCGCACCGGGCACGGTCTTCGCCTACAACCAGCCCAACACCTACACGCTCGCCGCGATCGTGCAGCGCGTCACCGGGCAGTCCCTCACCTCCTACCTGCGGCCGCGGCTGCTGGACCCGCTGGGCATCGGCGAGACGTCGTGGGCACGGGACGGCACCGGCCGCGAGATCGGCTTCAGCGGCCTGCACGCCGCCACCGACGCCGTCGCCCGGCTCGGCCTGCTGTACCTGGACGACGGGATGTGGCAGGGCGGACGGCTGCTGCCCGCGGGGTGGGCCGCCCGCGCCTCGCGCCCGCGCGTCCCGACCGCCGGGGCGATGGGGGCGGGCCGGCCGGACTGGGACCGGGGCTACGGCTACCAGTTCTGGACGTCCCGGCACGGGTACCGCGGCGACGGGGCGTACGGGCAGTTCTGCCTGGTCCTGCCCGGGCACGACGCGGTGATCGCCGCCACCACGGCGACCGAGCGGATGCAGGACTACCTGGACCTGGTCTGGCGGCACCTCCTGCCCGCCTTCCGTCCCGCACCGCTCCTCGGCCGGGAGGCCGCGGACACCGCCCTGCGCGAGCGCCTCGAACGGCTCGCCCTGCCGCCGGCCGAGGGACGCCCCGCACCGCCGGAGCGGGCGCGGGACTGGTCCGCCGCCGTGTTCGCCCCGCACGGCGGTGCCTGCGCCGACCAGCCGACCCTGACCGCGGCCGAGGTCGCGGCGGACGCCGGGGGCGGCTGGACGCTGTGCCTCACCGACGGCGGCCACCGGTTCGCCGTGCGGCTCGGCGGGCCGGGCTGGACGACCGCCGAGGAGCCCGTCCCGACCGCCGTGAGCGGCGGCTGGACCGACGGCGGCACCCTCGCCGTGGACGTGGTCTTCCTGGAGACCCCGCACCGCCTGGGGATCACGTGCTCCCTCGCGGACCGGACCTTCACGGCGCGCTGGCACACCCGCCCGCTGCACCGGCCCCCCCTGCGCGCGCTGCGCGCTCCCGGGTTCCCGGCCCCGCCCGCGCCGGGGGGACCCCCACCGCGCGGCTCAGCCTGAGGCCGGGCGGAACGTCCGCAGGAAGGTCCGCAGCGCCTCCCGGTTCGCGCCGTCCTCCCAGGCGGCGGCCGGCGTCGTCCAGCGCAGGGAGAAGCCGCGCCCGCCGCCCAGGAGGAACCCGCGGCCGAAGGTGCGCACCCGGCTGCCGCCGGTCCCGGCACGCCACTCCATGTCGGCGGCCTCCCGCCCCTGGTACGTCGTCGGGCGGATCGGACCGACCCGCTCGTAGGCGCCGGACCGCTTCAGGCCCGGTTCCACGTCGTCCCGCCACACGGCCACGGCGTCGGACCCCACGCGCCTGCTGTAGGTGACGGCGAGCGTGCGCGGGTCCCCCTCCGCGCCGAAGGTGACGCGGTAGGCCCGGTCGGCGCCGCGCGAGGTGTCCAGCCGCTCCCAGCCCTCGGGCAGGGCGACGGAGAAGCCCTCCGGCGCGCGGTGGGTCCGGTAGCCGGGCGGCAGGCCCGCCGTGTCCGACGGCGACGGGACGGGTGCGGCGGGCGTCCGGGGGACGCCCGGCGCGGACGCCGAGGCCGGCGGGGCCGCCGGCGCGTCGGCGGCGGAACCGGTGCCGGGCAGCCCCCGCGTCGCGGCGAGGACGGCCCCCGTCACGGTGAGGACGGTCAGGGCGGTGCCGAGGACCAGCGTCCGTCTGCCCCGCTCCCGGCCGGCGTACCGCGGGGCGGGGGCGCGCCCGCCCCGCGGCCCGGGGGCCCGTGCCTCCTCCGGGGCGGCGCCGGAATCCTCGCCGAGCACGCGGGTGAGCGCCTCGCGGACCGCCTGCCGGGCCGGCCGCTCCCGCGCGTCCTTGCGCAGCAGCCCCTGGACGACCGGGGTGAGCGGACCGGCCCGCGCCGGCGTGCGCGGCGGCAGCCGGTCCACCCCCTTCAGCGTGGCCTCGGGCCGGCCCCGGTCACGGAACGGCGGACGCCCCTCGAGCATCGTGTGGAGGAGCGCGCCCAGCGCCCACAGGTCCGCCGCCGGACCGGCCGGCTCGCCGCGGGCCTGCTCGGGAGCGGCGTACGACGGGGCGGTGAGCCGGGGCGCGGCCGTCGCGCCGGCCAGTCCGTAGCCGGTGACGACCACGGGCCCGTCCTCCCGCACGAACACCCGGCCGGGGCTGAGCTCCCCGTGGGTGACGCCCCCGGCGTGCGCGGCGTCCAGCACGTCGAGCAGTTCCAGCGCGATGCGGGCGGCCCGCGCGTGGGTGAGGGCGCCCCGCTCGGCGAGGACCTCGCCGAGCGGCGTGCCGTCGATCCAGGCGGTGACGGTCCACAGGGCGCCGTCCTCGTCGCGGGCGTCGACGACGTCGACGACGGTGGCGGTCCGGCCGGGGCACAGCCGCGACACGTGCCCGGCGGTCCGCAGGACGCGGGACGGGACACGGCGTGCGGCGCCGTCCGGTTCCCCGGGCAGCCCGATCCGGGTGACCAGGCACGGGCGGCCCGTGTGCAGGTCGTCGGCGTACCAGCAGACGCTGTTGGTCTCGCGGTGGGTGACCTCGACCAGCCGGTACCGCCCGCCGACCGACGGGTGTGCGGAGACGTGCGCCCTGCCCATGGCCATCCCTCTTCGAAACCGCCGGTTCCCCTTCCCCAGGGATACGGAGGACCGGACGGGATCCGTTCAAAGGAAGGTCCGGGGAACGCGGCCGGCGGGACTCCCGTCCTTCGTCCAGGAAGGCGGACGGCCGTGCGGAGGGAAGGGGCCGCTCCGGCGGTCCCGCCCCTCGCCCCGGCCGGTGGCGGGGGCGTCCGCGCGGGCCGGGACGCTCAGCGCAGCCCGAAGCGGTCCGCCCAGGCGATCACGTCATCGATGGTGGCGTTGCCCCCGCACACCACCAGCCCGAGCCGGGCCCCCTCGCCGACCCGTTCCCGCACCCGCCGCGCGGCGGGCAGCAGACAGCCGGTGGCGGGCTCCGCCCACACCTTGGCGTGCTCCGCGAGGGCGAGCGAGCCGAGCACGGCCTCCCGGTCCGGCACCACCAGCACCTCGGTGACCAGCTGCGCGGCATGCTCGTACGTCAGCCGCGACACGGCCGGGGCGCTGAGCGTGGAGACGACCGACGACAGGGCGACCGGCACCGGGCCGCCCGCCGCCAGCGCCGCGGACATCGCCTGCGCGCCCTCGGTCTCCACGCCCCAGACCCGCACCCCGGGCCGCAGCGCCCGCAGCGCCGTCGCCACGCCGGCGATCAGCCCGCCGCCCCCGATGCTCACCAGCACGTCGGTGAGGTCGCCGGCGTCCGCGGCCAGCTCCAGCCCGACGGTGCCCTGTCCGGCGATCACCACGGGATCGTCGAAGGGGTGCACCGGGGTCAGCCCCTCCCGCCTCAGCCGCGGCAGGAGCGCGAACGCGCTCTCCATGTCGTCGGTGAGCCGCACCGTCGCGCCGGTGGACTCCACGATCTCCACCGACCGGGCGGGCGCCGAACGCGGCATCACCACCGTGGCCTTCACCTCGAGGGCGCGGGCCATGACCGCGAGGGCGATCCCGTGGTTGCCGCCGCTCACCGCCGCGACCCCGGCCGCCCGCGCGGCCTCGCCGAGCGACAGCAGCTTCGCCGCCGCGCCCCGTGCCTTGAACGAGCCGGTGTGCTGCAGCAGTTCCAGTTTCGCGGTGACCGGAACCCCGAGCAGCGCCGACAGCCCGGGGCTCGGCACGGTCGGGGTCCGCACCACGTGCCCGGCGATCCGCTCGGCCGCGGCCTCGACGTCGGCGATCCCGATCACGACTCCCCTCTCCGGCGCGGGGGGCGGGACCCGCGCCGTACCGAACCCTCACCCGCGGGACCCGCCGAGGTCAACACCGTTCGCCGGGCCGCCGCGGGATCACAGGTCCCGCCGGACCAGGAAGTCGAGCAGCGACCGCAGCTCGGCGACCGCCCCCGCCTCCAGCGGGACGGCGGTGAGCGCGGCCTCGACGGCCGTGAGGTGGCGGCGTGCCTCGGCGAGCGCCGCCGACCGGCCGCCCGCCTCCTCGATCAGCGCGGCCGCCGCCGCGGGATCCGCGCCCGACTCCAGGAGCGCGGCGAGGCGCGGGGCCGCCGGCGTCCCCAGCGCGACCAGCACCGGGAACGTCTTCTTCCGCTCGCGCAGGTCGCCGTGCACGGGTTTGCCCGTGACCGCCGGGTCGCCCCAGACGCCGAGGACGTCGTCGACGATCTGGAAGGCGACCCCGAGGTGCCGTCCCGCACGGTCCAGCGCCGCGGACGTCCCCGCGCCACCGCCGCCGAGCACGGCGCCCAGGGACGCCGCGCACCCCAGCAGCGCCCCCGTCTTGCGCTCGGCCATGACCCGGTACTCGTCCGGCCGCACCCGCTGCGGGCCCCTCCAGGGCCGGACGGCGAACAGCAGGTCGTCCGCCTGCCCGCGCACCAGGTCGCCCAGCGCCGCCGACAGCGCCCGCACGGCCGCGGCGCCGCCCGGCCGGGCGGCGAGCGTCTCGACGGCCAGCGCGAACAGGGCGTCGCCCGCCAGGACCGCGGGTCCGGTGCCGTAGGCCTTCCACACGGCCGGGCGGCGGCGCCTGGCCGCGTCGCCGTCCATGATGTCGTCGTGCAGCAGGGAGAAGGTGTGCACCAGCTCCACGGCGACCGCGGCGGCCACCCCGGCCCTTCCGGGCGCGCCCGCCGCCTCGGCGCCGAGCACGGCCAGCGCCTGCCGCACGCCCTTGCCGCCGGAGGCCGAGGCCGGGGCGCCGCCCACCTCGCACCAGCCGAACGCGTACGCCGCCATCTCGCCGACCCAGGGGTGCATCCGCCCCACGGCCTCGGCCAGCGCGGGCCGGACCAGGGCCCGGCAGCGGTCGAGCACGCGGGGAGCGAGGACCGGCGCGGCGGAACCGGGCGCCGTCACCGGGCGGCCCCCGCCGCCGCGTCGGCGTCCACGCCGAGCTCCTGCCGGGCCCGCGCCACCATGTCCCGGGCGTGCCTGAGGCCGATCCGCTCCAGCACCCGGGCCAGATCGGCGAGTTCGGCGGCCGTCTCGCCGCGGTCCCGGCCCAGGCGGGCCAGCGACTTGGCCAGGCCCAGCCGGGAGAGCGCCTCCCCGCGCGGCTCGCCCATGGCGCGGAACTCCTCCAGCGCCCGCTCGTACCACGTGCGGGCCTCGGCGTGACGTCCGGCGCGGTACAGGACGTTGCCGCGCATCTTGTGGTTGTAGGCCAGGGCGCCGGAGAGCTTCATGGCGCGGCACGACGCCTCCGCCTCGGAGAGCAGGCCGAGCGCGCGCCCGGTGTCGCCGTCCCGCGCGGACACCACGTCGGCGAGTCCGCGCAGTGCCCAGGCGTGACCGCGCCGGTCCTCGGCCCGGGCGGCGATGTCCGCGGCCTCCTCGAACAGGGCGTACGCGGTGTCGAGGGCGCCGGTGTTGCGGTGCATCTGCGCGATGCCCTCCAGCGCCCAGACGGTGTGCCGGGCCTCGCCGCGCCGCCTGGCCTCGGCCAGCAGCTGCTCGTGCAGCCGGCCGACCTCCTCGTAGTCGCCCTGGATCCGGCCGGTCTCCGCCAGTCCGGCGAGGGAGTAGCCCCGTACGACGACGTCCCCGCCGAGCTCGCCGAGTTCCGCCGCGAGCCGGAGCAGCCGGCGGGCCAGGGGGAACGCGCCGCGCTGCCGGGCGAGGGTGCCGCCGCTCCACAGCGCCCAGGCCATCGCCGCCGTGTCCCCGGCCGTACGGGCCGCGCGGTAGCTCGCCTTCCACGCCCGGTCGGCCTCCTCGACCCGCCCCAGCCGGCGGTGCGCCTCGGCCACCGCGAGCCCGGAGCGCGCCGCCTCGCCGGGCCTGCCCTCGCGCTCGGCCGCTCTCAACTGCGCGGTCCCCGCGGCCAGTACGTCGGTCAGTGAGGAGTTCACCGACAGGGCGGTGAGGGGGCCCTGGTACTCCGGGGCGAATGCCTTGCCGTACATCGAAGCCTTCCGGTCCGGTGCGCGCCGGTACGCACCGCAGGTATGCGCGATGTGTATACATGACGCGTATACACGGTGTGCATACACGGCGTGCCGTGGGGGGTGGACGGATGCTCCGGCCCGGGGGCCGGGGCATCACCTGTTGCCGATCAAGACGACGGCGGGGGCGGCCGGGTTGCCCGTGAGGCGCAGATCACCGCGGATGCCCGCCCGGGCGGGCATCCGCGGGCCGGGAGGACCCCTCAGCGCTGCTGCACCTTCTGGGGCGTCGCCTCGCTGGGGCGCACGACGACGTGGCCCTCGCCCCGCAGCACCAGCTGCACGGCCTCGCCCGAGCCGCCGCGCAGCATCGAACCGAGCGACTGCGAACGGTGCAGCGAGGTCTCCAGGCCCGCGGTCCAGCCGACGACCGCGTCCGTGTCCACGTACACCGGATGCTGCGGCGAGACCGGGATGACCAGCGGATCGCCCTCGCAGACCAGCCCCAGCCGGCCGTGTCCGGTGAAGACGCTGTTGAACAGGCCGCCACCGGTGATGCCCGCGCCCTTCACGGTCGCGATGCGGTAGGACAGCGTGGCGTCGAAGCACAGGACGTTGCGGCCGTTGACGGTGAACTCGTCGCCCGGGTCGACCTCGACGACGAAGCAGTTCTGCGCCTCGTGCGCGAACCAGGCCTCGCCCTGCCCGCGCACCGCCATCAACGGCAGGCCCTCGCCGGTCACCGCGCGCTTGAGCATGCCGCCCACGCCCTGGCCCCTGCGCTCGAACTGGAGACTGCCGCGGTAGGCGACCATCGCGCCCTGCCGGGCGAGCATCTCACCGTTCACCGTGTACCTGAGGCACTTGGCGTTCTCGACCGTCATGCCCGCAGCCGTGGCGGGCTGCACCATGTGCCGACTGGAAAACAGGTCACCCTTCATGGGGGTATCCTCACCCGCTGCCCCGTTCCCCCGCCACCGCCGGTCGGCGGCGCGCCCGGTGAGGCGTCCTCAGGTGCCGGGGGCGGGTTCGGGTGCCGGGGGGCCGGTTCGCCGTCAGGCGCCGAGGAGCTGGGTCCAGTAGGTGCCCGCCCGGCCGCCGCCGACGAAGCCGACGCCGACGTGGGTGAAGTCCGGCCCGAGGATGTTGGCGCGGTGGCCGGGACTGTTCATCCACCCCCTGACGACCTCGGCGGCCGACCGCTGGCCGCAGGCGATGTTCTCGCCGATCGTCCGCCGCGCGGAGCCCGCCGCCGCGGCCCGCTCCCCGGGGCCGCTGCCGTCGGGGGCGGTGTGGGAGTAGAAGTCGCGGGCCACCATGTCGGCGCTGTGGGCCTGGGCGGCCGCCGTCAGCAGGGGATCGCGGGACAGGGGCGGCAGCCCGGCTCCGGCGCGCTCCCGGTTGGTGAGGCCGACGACCTCGGCGGCCGTCCGGTCCAGGCCCTCCGGGGTGAGCGGACTGGCCCACAGGGCCGTCCAGTAGGTGCCGCCGGACGGGCCGTCCTCGGCGCGGGCGACACCGGCATGGGTGAAGGCGGGGTCGTGCAGGGTCCGGCGGGGCGGTGCGTGGCGCAGGCAGGAGGAGACGAACTCGGCGGGGGTGCGCGGCCCCGAGACCAGGTGCTCGCCGACGGCGAGGTACGGGTATCCGGCGGCGACGACGCGCTGGTAGACGGAGACGCCGTCCCGGCTCTCGATGCCGAGGCGCCCTCCCGCGGCCATGGCCGCGGCGTGCGCCCGCGCCGCGGACACCAGGCGGGCGTCGAGGACCACCGGAGGGGAACCGGCCCTCGACCGGGCGGAGTTGACCAGGCCGAGGAAACCGTCCGGGTCGGGGGCGGAACCGGGCCCCGGGTCCGCCGGACGGGCGCGGGCGGCCGGTCCCCGGGCCGTGACGGGTGCCGGAGCGCCGGCCCCGGGTCCGTCGTCCGCGACGTCCACGCCGAAGTCCCGGGCCAGCCCGGCCAGTCCGTCGGCGTACCCCTGGCCCAGCGCGCGCAGCCGCCACCCCTCGCCGCGCCGGTAGATCTCCGCGAGGAGCAGGACCGTCTCCCGGCCGGGGCGCGGCGGTGCGAACCGGGCCAGCGGGCGTCCGCGGGAGTCGGTGACCCGGAGCGCGGGGGAGGGCAAGCCGCTCAGGGGCGTGCCGGGTTCGGCGGGGCTGACGGCCACCGTGACCCGGGTGGCGCCGGGGCGCAGCGCGTGCGGTTCGACGGTGAGCGTGTCCCCGGACAGGCGGGCGCCGGGCGCGGACGGCTGGTTGTAGAACACGAAGTCGCCGTCGTCCCGGACCGTGCCGCCGTCGTCCGTGATCAGCGCGGACACGTCGAAGGGGCCGGGCACCCGGACGGTCAGGGCACCGTCCGGGAGGGGCAGGTTGCCGCCGGGGACCAGCTCGCTCATGGCACCGCCCTGCTGTCGTCGTCCGGACCGGTGGGGGTGTCCGGACAACGGCCGGCCGGCGGCGCGGGTTCCCGGCGGGGCCCGCCGGGGGCGGCGCCCTCCCCGAGCTCGTCGAGGCGGCGCCCTCCCCGCGCTCGTCGCCGCCGGGGTGCCGAAGGCGCCGGCCGGCGGGGCGCCGGGGGCCGCGCGGCGTGCTGTGCCCGGTGCCGGGCCTCAGCCCCGCAGCGTCTCGGCCCAGTTCACCGGCACCCTTCCGGCCGGACCCGGGACCGGCTGGTCCGCCGGGTGGCTGACCGGGGGCGCCAGACGGGGGCCGGACGCGTACAGCTCGCCGGTGGCGTAGTTCCAGAACCAGTCCTCGCCGGGCTCGTAGCTGCGGACCACGGGATGCCCCGTCGCCTCGTAGTGCGCGGTGGCGTGCCGGCTCGGCGAGCTGTCGCAGCAGCCGACGTGGCCGCACCGCGCGCAGCGCCGCAGGTGGAACCACCAGCCCCCGGCGGACTCGCAGTCGGCGCAGCCCGCGCCGCTCGGCGGGACGCTCGGGTCGATGGCGTGGTCACCGGTCATGACGGCTCCTCGGGTTCCTCGGGACTGTCGTCGGGGGACGGCGCGGTGAGCGGGAGCAGCACCTGGAAGCGGGTGTCGCCCGGCTCGGACGTGAACCGCAGGCCGCCGTGGTGCTTGTCGACCACGATCCGCCAGGAGATGTCCAGGCCGAGCCCGGTGCCCTCGCCCACCGGCTTGGTGGTGAAGAAGGGGTCGAAGACCCGGTCGCGGATCTCCGGCGGGATCCCGGTCCCGGTGTCGCGGAACTCCACCAGCAGCCGGTCGTCCTCCCGCGCGGTGCGCACGGTCAGGGTGCCGCCGTCGCCTTCCGCGGCGTCGATGGCGGAGACCGCGTTGTCGATCAGGTTCGTCCACACCTGGTTGAGTTCGGCCGGGTACGCCGGGACCCTCGGCAGCGTGCGGTCGTACTCCTTGACGACCTCGATCCGCTGGCCGGTCTTCGCCGACAGCATCAGCAGGGTGCTGTCGAGGAGTTCGTGCACGTCGACCGATCGATAGGGAGCGCGGTCGAGCTGCGCGTACTGCCTGGCGGCGTCGACCAGGTGGGAGATGCGGGCCGTGGAGTCCTGGATCTCGTCCATCAGCAGCTCGGTCTCGACCGTGTAGCTGAGCCAGCCGATCGCGCCGGGGAGGAGTTCCCCGTCCACGGCGGCGGCGACCTGGTCCAGCCAGTCGAGGTCGAGACCGGCCTGCACGAAGACGGGGGCGGCCCGCCAGCCCTCGGCGATGCCGTGGTCGTCGAGCCAGTCGGAGAGGGCGTCCTCGCGGTCCGCCGCCTCCAGGGGGCTGAGCACGGGTGCCTTGGCGACCCGTTCGGCCGTGCGCTCCTGGATCTCGATCAGGCCCGCCAGCGTCTCGGGCGCGTACGCGCCCGCCGAGATCACCCGCAGTTTGCGCCGCATCCTGGCCACGCGCTCCCGCAGGGCCGCGGTCGCCCGTACGGCCGCCGCGGCCGGGTTGTTGAGCTCGTGCGTCAGTCCGGCCGACAACGAGCCGAGCGCCAGCAGCCGTTCCCGCTGCCCGATGGCCCGCTGGGTGGTCTTCGACCCGAGGAACAGCCCCTCCAGGAGGTGGACCGCCATCGGGAACCACTCCTGCACGATGCTCGCGAACGTGTCCGCGGGCAGCACGAAGAACCGCGTCGGCACGGTCACCCGCATCGAGTTGTTGTAGACCTGCGGCACCCGGTCCCCGAGGTACGCCTGCATGGCACCCGCGTACACCCCGCGCTGGGACGTCCGGCTGACCTCGACGTCCTCCCCGCCGATCCTGCGGGACAGCACCACGGTGCCCTCCAGCAGCACGTAGAAGCACGTGGCCGGGTCGCCCTCCGCGTAGACCGGTCCGGGCCCGCACCTCTCCACCCGGCCCTCGCGGCACAGCCGCCCGAGCTGCTGCGGGGTGAGCTTCTCGAACAGGAACAGCGAACCGATCTCCTGCGGGCTGCAGGGCGTCGTCCCCCCGTTCACGACTGCTCCAGGTACCGGTGGACGAGCATCACGGCCATGGCTCCCTCTCCGACGGCGGACGCCACCCGCTTGGCGGACTCCGCGCGCACGTCGCCCGCGGCGAAGACGCCGGGGACGCTGGTCTCCAGGTGGTACGGCGGCCGGTCCAGCTCCCAGCCCGCCGGCGGCCGTCCGTCGACGGTGAGATCGGGTCCCGCGAGGACGAACCCGCGCTCGTCCCGCAGCACCGTGCCGTCCAGCCAGCCGGTCGGCGGCGCCGCGCCGATGAACACGAACAGCCACTGCGCGTCGACCGGTTCGGTGCGCCCGGTCCGGACGTCGCGCAGGGTCAGGTGCTCCAGGTGACCGTCGCCGTGCGCCGCCTCGACGACCGTGCCGGCCCGCACCGAGATGTTCGGCGCCTCGTCGATCTGCCGGATCAGGTAGTACGACATCGTCGCCGCCAGGTCGGGCCCGCGCACCAGCAGCGTCACCGACGCGGCGCCCCGCGCCAGGTACGTCGCCGCCTGGCCGGCGGAGTTCGCGCCGCCGACGACGTACACGTCCTGCCCCTGGCAGGCGGACGCCTCCGTCAGCGCCGACCCGTAGTACACGCCGCGGCCGGTCAGGTCGTCGCAGCCGGGCGCCGCCAGCCGCCGGTAGGACACCCCGGTCGCCAGGATCACGCTGTGCGCGGCGACGGCCGAACCGTCGGAGAACCGCACGACGCGGGCGGATCCGCCGACCTCCAGTCCCGTGGCCTCGCGCGCGGTGAGGATCTCGGCGCCGAACCGCGCCGCCTGCCGGCGCGCCCGCCCGGTGAGCTGGGCCCCGGACACCCCGTCGGGGAAGCCCAGGTAGTTCTCGATCCGCGAGCTCTGCCCGGCCTGGCCGCCGGTCGCCGACCGCTCCACCAGCACGGTCCGCAGCCCCTCCGAGGCCCCGTACACCGCCGCGCCCAGCCCGGCCGGCCCGCCGCCGACCACCACCAGGTCGTAGAAGCCGGCCGCCGGTGTCGTCGCCAGCCCCACGTGCGCGGCGAGTTCCACGGGCTCGGGCTCCACCAGCGCCGTCCCGTCCGGCGTGACCACCACCGGCAGCCGCGTCCCGTCCGCGCCGGCGGCCGCCAGCAGCCGCCGGCCCTCCGGCCCGTCGAAGGGGTACCAGCGGTAGGGGACCTGGTTGCGGGCCAGGAACTCCCGCACGTCCGAGGAGCGCGCCGACCAGCGGTGGCCGACCACCTTGGTGCTGGGCACGGGCCGGTGGTCGCTGCGCCGCCACGCCTCGAGCAGGTCGTCCAGGACCGGGTAGAGCTTCTCCTCCGGCGGGTCCCAGGGCTTGAGCAGGTAGTGGTCGAGGTCGACGACGTTGATCGCGTCGATCGCCGCGCCGGTGTCCGCGTACGCGGTCAGCAGCACCCGCCGCGCCCCCGGGTACACGTCCAGGGCCTGCTCGAGGAACTCGATGCCGTTCATCTGCGGCATCCGGTAGTCGGCGAGGATCACCGCGACGAGGTCCCCGCGCAGCTTCAGCTCGCGCAGCGCGTCGAGCGCGGACCCGCCGGACTCCGCGCGCACGATCCGGTACGACGCCCCGTAGTGCCGCCGCAGGTCCCGGGCCACGGCGCGGGAGACGCCCGGATCGTCGTCCACGGTCATGATGACGGTCCGCGCTGCGTCGGTGGCCTGTGCCATGCGTCCCCCACACGGGAGCGGGCGGGTTCCCGGCCCGACGGCCCCGGGTGCGGCCGTCGCGCCGACCCCGCCCATCGTAGGCGCGATCGTGCCGGTTCGCCCGGGTATGCGTGAGTTCCCGGTGCGGCGCGGGGAGGACGCGCGGAACCCGCCGCCGCCCGGCCCGCCGCCGCCCGGGAGTCGTCGCGGCGCCGTAGGGAAGACTGGACCGCGCGAAGCGGACACGACACCGGGAGGAAACCGCATGACGCGCCCGATCACGGCAGGCATCGACGGAACCGAGGAGAGCCTCGCCGCACTGGCCTGGGCGGCGCGCGAGGCCGTGCGCCGGGAACTGCCGCTGCGGGTGGTGCACGCCTGGCGGTTCCAGGCGCACGACGCGGTGGACACGGGGGACGCCGCCGCCCAGGAGCGGTGGGTGCGCGAGGGGGTGGGGGAGGCGGCCCGCACCGTCACCGAGCGGCACCGGGACCTCGCCGTGACGACGGACGTCCTCGAGGGCGACGCCGTCGAGACCCTGACCGGCGCCGCGGCGGACGCGGAGATGCTGGTGCTCGGCTCGCGCGGACACGGACGGATCATGGGCTTCCTGGTCGGCTCGGTCGGCCAGCAGGTGATCGTCGAGGCCCGGCGGCCGGTGGTGTTCGTCCGGGCCGGGGACCAGCCCTCGGGCGAGGTCGCCGGGCGCGAGATCGTCGTCGGCCAGCACGGCGACCCGCAGGACAGCGCCGCCGCGCTCGGTTTCGCCTTCGAGACCGCCGCCCGGCGCGGGGCCACCGTCCGGGCCGTGCGCGCCTGGACGCTGCCGCCGATGTTCGCCTACAGCCCGGCCTCGCTGCAGCTCCTCGACGAGGCCGGCGGGCTGGAGCCGTACGAGCAGAAGGCCCTCGCGGCGGCACTCGCGCCGTGGCGGGAGCGCTACCCGGACGTGCGCGTGGTCGAGCACGTGGAGATGGGCAGCGCCGGCCAGGTGCTGCTCTCGGTGGCCGGCACGGCCCAGCTGATGGTCGTCGGCCGCCGCGCCCGCCGCACGGCCGTCGGCACCCGGATCGGTTCGGTGGCCTACGGAGTGCTGCACCACGCCGACTGCCCGGTGGCCGTGGTGCCGCAGGTCTGATCCGGTCCCCGGCTCAGCCGGCCGGGGACCGCGGCACGTCCCGCCTTCCCGGCAGGACGTTCCTGACGTAGTCCTCGACCGCCGTGTCCATGCCGATGTCGTGCTGGGCCCGCTCGGAGAGGTACCAGCGGTGCTCCAGGAGCTCGTGGTAGATCTCCGCCGGGTCCATCGCGCCGCGCGGCCCGGGCGGGACGGCCCGCACGGTGGGGCGGAACACCTCCCGCACCCAGCGGTGGGCGAGGACCTCCGGACGGGCGCCCAGGGCGTGGTCGTCCTGGGCGGCCATCCAGCTCTCCAGGTCGCTCAGCAGCCGCCGGGCCTGGTTCTCCTCGGTGTCCAGCCCGGTCAGGCGCAGCAGCTGGCGCTGGTGGTGCCCGGCGTCGACGACCTTGGGCACGAAGGTGACCGTGTCGCCGTTGGAGGCGCGCTCGATCTGCATCTCGGCCACGTCGAAACCGAGCTCGTTCAGGCGGCGGATGCGGCGCTCGATGTGGTGGTACCGGCCCGCCGGGTAGACCGAGGTGCGGGTCAGCTCGGTCCACAGGTCCCGGTAGCGGGCGCAGATCTCGGCGCCGAAGTCGAGCGGGTCGACCGACGGGTGCAGCGCTCCGGAGGCCTCCAGGTCCAGCAGCTCCCCGCTGATGTTGACGCGGGCGAGGTCGAGGTCGTACTCGCGCCGGCCGGCGCTCAGCTCCGGGTGCAGCTCGCCGGTCTCGGCGTCCACGAGGTAGGCGGCGTAGGCGCCCGCGTCCCGCCGGAACAGCGTGTTGGACAGCGAGCAGTCGCCCCAGACGAACCCGGCGAGGTGCAGCCGCACCAGGAGCACCGCGAGCGCGTCCATCAGCCGGTGCACGGTCGCCGGCCGCAGCGTCGTCTCGAACATCGACCGGTACGGCATCGAACCGCCGAGGTGCCGGGTGACCAGGACGCTCTCCAGCGGCTCCCCGGCCGGGCCGGTGCGGCCGGTGACCACGGCGAGCGGGTCCACCGCGGGGATGCCGATCCGGTCCAGGTCGCGCAGCAGCTCGTACTCGCGCAGCGCGGGACGCCGGGCGAGCTCCTTGACCGCGATCACCTCGTCACCGGCGCGGGCGTGGCGCACCACGTGCCGGGAGATGCCGCGCGGCAGCGGCACCAGGTGCTCCTGCGGCCACTCCTCCAGGGGAAGGTGCCACGGCAGTTCCAGCAGGAGCGCGGGGTGCTCCGGAGTGGTCGCGCTGATCTGCAGGGCCATGCCTCGGGTGTCCTCGTCTCGCGGGTGATCCTCTCCTCACCCTAAGGGCTGCCCCGTGATCCCCGGCGGGCGCGCGACGCCGCGGATCACGGGGCAGCCCTCAGCGCGCCCGCTCGCGGGCCAGCCGGGCCGCGTCCCGGACGGATCCCCCGTGCGCCGGGCCGTGCCCGGGCAGCAGCAGGTCGCCCTCCAGCGCCGCCAGGACGTCCAGCGAGGCCACGGCGGCGGCGCGTGCGTGGTGGAACATGTCCGGCAGCAGCTGCGGTCCCGTCGTCCGCGCGGTGGGGTGACCGCTCACCAGGGCGTCGCCCGACACCACCGCCCCGGCGTGGGGGAGGTGGAAGGCGCAGTGCCCGTCGGTGTGGCCGGGCGTGGGCACGGGGACGGGCCGGCCGGGCAGATCGAGCGGGCCCGGCCGCGGGAAGGGCCCGGCCGCGGCGACCGCCACGTCGGCCGTCCCGCCGGAGCGCAGGGCGCGCAGCGCCCAGGGCAGCACACCCGGGCGCCAGCCGTTGCGCAGGATCCGCCCGACGGTCACCTGGTGGAGGAAGTCCCGCCGCACGTGCGGCACTTCGGCCTCGTGGGCGTACACGGGCGTGCCGTACGCGGCCCGCAGGTGCTCGGCGGAGCCGAGGTGGTCGGTGTGGGCGTGGGTGACCAGCACGGCGGCCACCGCCTCCGGGGAACTCCCCACCTGCGCCAGTGAGTCGAGAAGCCGCTCGCGGTCGCCGGGGTAGCCGGTGTCGATCAGCGTGACGGCGTCCCCCTCCGTGAGGATCACCCAGTTGGTGTGGGTGCCGTGCACCAGGTAGGTGCCGTCCGCCACGTGCCGCACGTCCGCCCGCATGACCGTCCCACGCTCCCGTCGTCCCGCTCCCCGCCACCGGGGGACACCAGGAAAGCAGAAGCGGCGCGGAGCGGCCGGGAGGACGGACTTCCGCCGCTCCCGGGGCTTTCGATGCACCGGTGCATCGGATACGTTCCCGTATCGAACGCGGGGGCGACGGGCGGAGGGGGAGGCGGTGGCGGACGGCACGGCCGCGGGCGGGCGCCGCGCCCGCACGCGCGCGAACCTCCTGCGGGCGGCGTTCTCCGTGTTCGCGGCCAAGGGCTTCGGGCACGTCTCCATCGAGGAGGTCTGCGGGGCCGCCGGCTACACCCGGGGCGCCTTCTACTCCAACTTCACCGGCCTGGACGAGTTGTTCTTCGCCCTGTACGCGGAGCGCGCCGAACTGATCGCCGAGCAGGTGGCGCAGGCCCTCGCCCGGGGCGGACCCGACCTCGACGTGCCCGCCGCCGTGGACCGGGTCACCGAGGTGCTGCTGCTCGACCGCGACTGGCTGCTGGTCAAGACGGACTTCCTGGTGCACGCCGCCCGCGACCCGGAGGTGGCGCGCTGCCTGCTGGAGCACCGGGCGCGACTGCGGCGGGCCGTCGCGGACCGGCTGGCCCGGGCCCGCGGCCGCACCGCGCTGCCCGCCGTCCTCGGCGGCGCGGACGGCGCCGCGCACGCCGTGGTCGCCGCGTACGACGGCGTCACCACCCGACTGCTGCTGGACCGGGACGTCGCGGGCGCCCGCGCCTGGCTGCGGCAACTGCTGACCGCGCTGCTCACCGACGGCCGCGCCGAGCCGGCCGCGCACGGGCGCGGATGAGGGAGGGACTTCTCGTCATGGACGCCGACGTCATCGTCGTGGGAGCGGGCCTCGCGGGCCTGGTCGCGGCCCACGAACTGACCAGCAGGGGCCGCCGGGTCGCCCTGGTCGACCAGGAGAACGCCGCCAACCTCGGGGGCCAGGCCTTCTGGTCCTTCGGCGGGCTGTTCCTCGTCGGGTCCCCGGAGCAGCGGCGCCTGGGGATCAAGGACTCCTTCGAACTCGCCTGGAGCGACTGGCGCGGCAGCGCGGGCTTCGACCGGCTGGACGACGAGGACAGCTGGGCAGTGCGCTGGGCGCGGGCCTACGTCGAGTGGGCGGCGGGGGAGAAGCGGTCCTGGCTGGACGGGCACGGCATCGGCTTCCTGCCCACGGTCGGCTGGGCCGAGCGCGGCGACCTCCGCGCGGACGGCCACGGCAACACCGTGCCCCGCTTCCACATCGCCTGGGGCACCGGGACCGGGGTCGTCGAGCCCTTCGTCCGGTACGCCCGGCAGGCCGCGCGCGACGGACTGCTCACCTTCCACCACCGCCACCGGGTCGACGAGCTGGTCGTCGGGGACGGTGCCGTGCGCGGGGTGCGCGGCACCGTGCTGGCCGAGGACGACGCACCGCGCGGTGTCCCCTCCAGCCGCGAGGGGACCGGCGCGTTCGAGCTCACCGCCCAGGCCGTGATCGTCACCAGCGGCGGCATCGGCGCCGACCACGACCTGGTCCGCCGCCACTGGCCCGAACGGCTCGGCACCCCGCCCCGGAAGATGGTCACGGGCGTCCCGGCCCACGTCGACGGGCGGATGCTCGACATCAGCGCCCGCGCGGGCGCGCGGCTGGTCAACCGGGACCGCATGTGGCACTACACCGAGGGCCTGCACAACTGGGACCCGGTCTGGCCCGGGCACGGCATCCGCATCCTGCCCGGACCGTCCTCGATGTGGTTCGACGCCCTCGGCCGCCGCCTGCCCGAGCCCTGCCTGCCCGGCTACGACACCCTCGGCACGCTGAAGCACCTGCGCACCACCGAGGACATCGCCGAGCACGACCACTCCTGGTTCGTCCTCACCCGGCGGATCGTCGAGAAGGAGTTCGCCCTGTCGGGCTCCGAGCAGAACCCCGACATCACCGCCAAGGACCGGGCCGGCTTCCTGCGGGAGCGGCTCCTGGGCAAGGGCGCCCCCGGGCCGGTGGACGCGTTCCTGCGCAACGGCGCGGACTTCGTCACCGCCCCCACCCTGGAGCAGCTGGTCGAGAGGATGAACGAACTCACGGACGAGCCCCTGCTCGACGCGGCGGTCGTCCGGCGCCAGATCGAGGCCCGGGACCTGCAGATGGGCCACGCGTACAGCAAGGACGCCCAGGTGCAGGGCATCCGCAACGCCCGCCGCTACCTCGGCGACCGCCTCGGCCGCGTCGCCGCGCCGCACCGCCTCCTCGATCCGGCGGCCGGCCCGCTGATCGGGGTCAGGCTGCACGTCCTCACCCGCAAGACCCTCGGCGGGATCCAGACCGACCTCGACTCCCGGGCGCTCGGCGCCGACGGCCGGCCGGTCGAGGGGCTGTACGCGGCCGGCGAGGTCGCCGGCTTCGGCGGGGGCGGCGTCCACGGGTACAACGCCCTCGAGGGCACCTTCCTCGGCGGCTGCCTCTTCTCGGGCCGCGCGGCGGGACGGGCGGCGGCGGGGCAGACGGCGTAGGACGCGCGGTGCCGGCCCGTCCCTCAGTCCTCGAGGAGGCGGGCCAGCACTCCGGCGTGGCTGCGCTCCGGCGTCCTGGACGCGGTCAGCAGGGTCACGGTGCCCTTCCCGGCGAGTGCGCGCACCCGGTCCAGGAGCGCGGCGGCCCCGGGAGCGGCCAGCTCCGCCTCGTAGCGCCCGCGGAACTCCTCGTACGATCCCCCGCCCGCGTGGTACCAGCGGCGCAGCCCGGTCGACGGGGTCAGCCCCTTGGGCCACTCGTCCACCCGCGCCGCCTCCTTGGTCAGACCGCGCGGCCACAACCGGTCGACCAGGACGCGGACCCCGTCGTCCGGCTCGGGCGGCTCGTGGACCCGGCGCACCCGCACGCTCATGAGCGGCTCCCTTCCCGCGGCGTCCGGTGGTGTTTCGCGAGCGTACTGCGGTGTACCCGGCGGCGCGCGGGCGGACGCCCGGGGCGGAAGAGGAGATTCCGTTCCCGTCCGGCGGGTACCGCGTCGTGGAGGGAGGTCACCCATGAGCACAGCGGAGGATCTGCCGGTCGTCAGGACCCTCGCCGAACTCGCCGCCCTGGTCGAGCGGGACCGCGGGCTGTACGTCCGCTGGTCCCGCGGCCCGGCGACCGACCTGCCCGCCGTGACGAGCACCGACGAACTCACCGGCGTCTCCATGCCGGGCCTGTCCGCGAACCCGCTCGACGTGGAGCGGTGGTGGCAGGACCGGCCGGTGGGGCTGTGGGTGGCCCGGCGGCTGCACGACTACGCGCACCTGCCGCGGGACAAGGGCCCCGGCGTGCGGCCCTGGGTGCTCAGGGGCCGGGAGAACGGCCGCGGCCCCGACAACGAACCGCTGGTCGCGGACGTCCGTCCGCTGTGCTGGATCGACTCCTCGGTGATCGACGAGGCGAGGGCGGAAGTGGCCCGCCAGGACAGTCCCTGGGGGCCACTGCGCCGGACCGGCGGTTGAGCGGGCCCCGCGGACGGTCCCGGAGGATGCCGGGGACCGCTCGGGGGCCGGGGGCGGGGTCAGCCGGAAGCGCGCCGCGCGGCGGCGATGCGCCGCTTGAGCGCCTGTCGTTCCGTCTCGCTCGTGCCGCCCCACACCCCGATGGTCTGTCCCGTGTCCAGCGCCCACTGGAGGCACTGTTCCCGGACGGGACAGCGCCGGCACACCGCCTTGGCCTGCTCCGTCTGCAGCAGGGCCGGTCCGGAGGTGCCGATCGGGAAGAAGAGGTCCGGGTCCTCGGTCCTGCAGGCCGCGCGGTTTCGCCAGTTGTCCATCGAAAGTCACCTGCGATCGGAGTGGATGTGCACCCTTGGGGTGCCTTGCTCCTTTTCGGGTCACCTGTCGGCGCACGGCGAAACAGCGGACCGGGTGCGGGGCGTCACTGCTCGCGCATGCCCCAGGGAGAGCCGTAGGCGGTCAGCAGGTCCAGGAACGGCCCGGCGGGGAACGCCTCCGGGCCGAGGACGCCCGCGCCGGACCAGACGCCCGTGGCGAGCAGTTCGAGGGCCACGACCGGGTTGACGGCGGTCTGCCACACCACGGCCTGGCAGCCGTACTCCGCCATGGACCACTCGTTGTCGACCACGTGGTACAGGTACACCTCCCGCGGCGCCCCGTCCTTCACCCCCCGCACCCAGGTGCCCGCACAGGTCTTGCCCCGCATCCGGTCGCCCAGCGCCGCCGGGTCGGGCAGGCAGGCGGCGACCACGTCCCTGGGGGAGACCTCCACCGGCCCTCCGGGCCCCGGGACGGTCACCGGCGCGGTGCGGTCCAGCCCCAGCCGGTGCAGCGTCCTGAGGGTGTCGATGAACTCCCGGCCCAGGCCGTACTTGAAGGTGACGCGGCGCGCGTCGACCCAGCGCGGGACGAGCAGCACCTCCTCGTGCTCGACGTTCACGCACTCCACCGGGCCGATGCCCTCCGGGAAGTCGAAGACCTCCGGCTCGCTGAAGGGCTCGGTGGTGAACCAGCCGCGCTCCGCCTCGTAGACCACGGGCGGGTTGAGGCACTCCTCGATGGTGGTCCAGATGCTGAAGGACGGCGCGAAGCCGTAGCCGTCCACCGTGAGGTTCGCGCCGTCGCGGACGCCGATCTCCTCGACGGTGTCGAAGAGCTCGTCGGCGGCGTACCGGGCGAAGACGTCCGACAGGCCGGGCTCCACCCCCATGCCGACCAGTGCCAGCGCGCCCGCCCCGGCCCACTCGTCGGCCTGCGCGAACTGCTCGTCGCCGAGCTTCACCCCGCACTCCTCGTACGGCCGCTCGGGATGCGGCCGGGACAGGGACATCGCCATGTCGACGTAGGTGGCGCCGGCGTCGCGCGCGGCGCGGAACAGCGGCATCACGAACCGGGGGTCGGCGGCGTTGAGCAGGACGTCGCAGCCGTGCCGTTCGAGCAGCGCGGCCACCTGCGCCCGGTCACCGGCGTCCACCCGCTCGGCGCGGAAACGGGCGCCGTCCGGGCCGAGGGCCGCGACCGCCGCCTCGGCCCGGGCCGGGTCGCGGTCGGACACGACCATCCGGTCGAGGAACGGCCGCCGGGCCGCGATCCGGGTGATCGCGGTCCCCACCCCGCCCGCTCCCACGAGCAGTACACGCATGGCGAGCACTCCCTTTCGTCTCGGGTTCCGTCTCGGGTTTCCGTCTCGGATCCGTGCTGTGTCCGTCGGTCCGTCCTCATGGACGGCGAAGGTGAGGGGCCCCGGCAGGAGATACAACGCCGTGCGCCGACGTAAGGTCAATGGCGTTGGCATAAGGACCCGACGACAGGAGGCGGCGATGCCGAAACGCGTGGTCCCCGAGGAGCGGCGGCGGCGCCGCAGGCCGACGAAGAGCGGCCGGATCCTGTCCGAGGCGCTGATCGTCGAGACCGCGCTGCGGCTGCTGCGCGAGCACGGCGGCGCGGGGCTGACCGCCCGCCGACTGGGGCTCGCCCTGGACTGCGACCCGAGCACCCTGTACCGCTACTTCCGCGGCATGGACGAGCTGACCCTCGCCCTCGGCGACGCGCTCATCGGACGGGCGCTGCGCGGCTGGCGCCCGACGGGGCGGTGGCGCGCCGACCTGCGGGACGTCGGGCTGCGCATCCACGCCGCCTACCTGTCCCACCCGCAGGCGGCCGTCCTCACCGCGAACCGGGTCTCCGGCCGCGCGAACGAACTGGCCGCCGACGAGGCGGTGCTGGACGTGCTCCGCCGCGCGGGCTTCTCCCTGCCGGAGACGGTCCGCGTCTACCACGCCTTCATCGACACCACGCTGGCCTTCGCCGCCCTCGACGCCGCGTCCCTGGCCCTGCCCGGCGCCGCGCGACGGGCCGACGAGGACAGGTGGCACTCGACCTACGCCCGCCTCCCCGCCGCCACCCACCCCCGCATCGCCGAAGCGGCGCCGCTCCTGGCCGCCCGCATGGTCACCAGCGCCTACCCGACGGCGCTGGACATGCTCCTGGACAGCGCCGAGGCCCGGCTCGCGTCCCCGGGGAAGACCCCGGAACCCCCTCCTCTGCCCCCACGGCCCCGCCCGGGCCCTTAGGGCCTTCCGTCGGGCTCGGGCCGGGCTCGCGGGGCCCGGCGCCGCACCTCGCCGCGTGGTCGTCGGTCGGCAGGACTCCGCCCCGCCGCCCTCCTCCGCCGTGCGACGCACGGCACCGGACCCCGCTCCCCGATCCGGCCCGAGCCCGACGAAAGGCCCTAGGCCGGGGATCCACCGGACGGACCCTGGTCCCGCAGGGCCCGCGCCGCCGCCGCCGCGACCGCGTCGGCCACCGTCGCCAGGGCGGGGGAGTCCAGCTTCCACTGCTGCCAGTACAGGGAGGTGTCGACCGCGCGGTCCGGGGCGAAGACCGTGAGGCGGCCGGCGCGCAGGAACGGGCCCACCTGGGCCTCCGGAACCATGCCCCAGCCCAGGCCCGCGGCGACGGACTCCACGAAGCCCTCCGACGTCGGTACGTGGTGGCGTCGCGGGCTCGCCTCGGCGCGTCCGCGCGTGAGCCGGCGGACGAAGCCGTCCTGGAAGTCGTCCCGCCGGTCGAACACCACCACGGGCGCCCGCGGCAGCGCCTCCGGCAGCGGTCCGGCGAGGTGCCGCGCGGCGAACTCCGGGTTCGCCACGGGGAGGTAGCGCATCCGCCCCAGGTGCCGCACGGAGCAGCCCGGCACCGGGTCCGGCGACGAGGTCACCGCGGCCATCACCGTCCCCTCCCGCAGCAGGGCCGCCGTGTGGGACTCGTCCTCCCGGCGCAGCTCGAAGCAGAGCCGCGCCTCGGGCGGCACGCCGGTCAGGGCCCCGAGGAACCAGGTCGCCAGCGAGTCCGCGTTCACCGCCACCGACACCCGGGTCGGCTCCCCGGCCCCGCTCAGCCCCAGCTCGGCGTGGGCGTCCCGTTCCAGCCGGGCCACCTGGCGGGCCAGCCGCACCAGCACCTCGCCCGACTCGGTCGGCCGCACCGGTTTGGTGCGCAGCAGCAGCACCCGCCCCGTGCGCTGCTCCAGCGCCTTCACCCGCTGGCTCACCGCCGAGGGCGTCACGTGGAGGGCGGCGGCCGCCGCGTCGAACGTCCCCTCGTCCACCACCGCGAGCAGGGTCCGCACCTGGTCCAGAGGAAGATCCGTCATCACGGGGGCTAAGGGTACGTAAGAATCCTCAGCTGTACTGCACAGGGGGTCGGCCCGTAGCGTCCCCGTCATGACCAGCACCCTGACCACCGCCGCCGCGGGTTTCGGCACCGGCCTCTCCCTCATCGTCGCCATCGGCGCCCAGAACGCCTTCGTCCTGCGCCAGGGCGTCCGCCGCGACGCCGTGCTCGCCGTCGTCGGCATCTGCGCGCTGTCCGACGCGGCGCTCATCGCCCTGGGCGTCGGCGGGGTCGGCGCGGTGGTCGTGGCGTGGCCCGGCGCGCTGACGGCGGTCGGCTGGATCGGCGGCGCGTTCCTGCTCTGCTACGGCGCCCTGGCCGCCCGCCGGGTCGTCCGGCCGGCCGGTACCGGACTGGAGACGGCGGGCGAACCGGCGCGGTCGCGCCGCCGGGCCGTGCTCACCTGCCTCGCGATGACCTGGCTCAACCCGCACGTCTACCTCGACACGGTGTTCCTGCTGGGCTCGGTCGCCGCCGACCACGGCCCGCTGCGCTGGACCTTCGGCCTCGGCGCGGTGCTGGCCAGCGTCTGCTGGTTCGCCGCGCTCGGGTTCGGCGCCCGCCTGCTGAGCCGCTTCCTGGCCCGGCCGGCCGCCTGGCGCGTCCTGGACGCCCTGGTCGCCACCACCATGATCGTCCTCGGCGTCACCCTCATCGCGGGCAGCTGAGCCGGCCCGGCGCCCGGGGTCGGGGAGATGCGGGAAAGGGGGAGAGGGGGGACGGACGAACGGGGGGTCCGGGAGATCCCGGGGCTGCGACACCGGCCCCGGCCAAGGAGATGTGCGCACCGACCGGGGCGGTCGTGGACGCCGGCGAGAGCAGCGGCGAACCCCGGGCGGACGACCCGGCACCCCGGGAGCCCCCGCGCCGCGGCCGGCGCCGCCGGGCGAGGGGCACCCGCCCCCTGCGCCGCCCGGCCCACCGCCGGCTGCGGGCGTCCACCGCCGTCACCGCGGTCGGCAGCCGGGGCCCGGCGGTCGCCGTGTCCCGGCGGATCCACGCGGATCCACGGCGTCACCGGCTCCTCCGCCCGGGCCGGCACCGCGAGCCCGGCCGGGCCGCTGCTCGCCGGCGCGCCCGTCCCCGTCGCCGGGCTGCCCGGGCCGTGCCTCGTCGACGCCCCGGCCCCGTGCGTCACGGTGGGGGCCGTGCGCCGCCCGCTCGCCCCGGCCGCCGCGCTGTGCCGCCGCCGGGTGTGAGGCAGGCCAGGGGACCGGCCCGGCGGGCCGGGACTACAGCGCGCTCCGCCGGGGCAGCGTGTACTGCTCCAGCAGCTGACCCCGGGTCATCTCCAGCCGGTGGGCGAGGATTTCGGCGATCCCCCGCACCAGGGCCAGCCCGAGCCGCGGATCCTCCTCGCACAGCCGGAGCACGGCCGCCGCGTCGAACTCGTAGGCGCGCACCGGGCTGAAGGCCACGGCGCCGAAGTCCCACTGGTAGGGCGGGAAGAGCCAGGACCAGCCCAGCAGGTCGCCCGAGCCGAGGCCGGCCACCGTCACCCGGCGCAGGGGATTGATCCGCTGGTCCAGGGACACCGCGCCGGAGCGGATGACCCAGAAGCGGTCGGCGGTGCCTCCCGGCTCGAAGATCCGGGCGTCCTCGGGGAACGACACCTCCCGGGCGAGCGCCGTCAGCCGCTGCCGCTGCGGGGGAGGGAGGACGGTCAGGAGTTTGATCGCTTTGGTCATGGGACGGGGCTCCTCGCCGGGCATCGGTTCCGGTGCTTTCCCTACGCCCATTTCAGCCGCCTGCGCCGTACGGGGCACCTCGGCGGACGAGGGTTTCGCCGCCGGATCCGGTCCGGCCGTCCCGCCGGCCCCGGCCGCGCCGCGCGCCGACCGGGAACGGGCATGAAGAAGCCCTGGCTGGACGGGGGAAACCAGCCAGGGCCGTAAGCGGTGGCGCGCGGAGGACCCGACGTCGACTCCGCCACCACGTATGGATGAACGATAAACCATTTTCGGGGGTTCCGTGACACCAGAACCGGGCCGGGTGACCCGTTTCACTCCGGCGCCGCTCCGGGCCCGCGGCGCCCCCGGCCGGCCCGGTGTCACCGGCGCTCTCGGTGTCACCGGACTCCCTGACGCCGTTCGGCGTCCTCCTCGACGACCCGGAACGTCTCCAGCCCGGGGTCCGTCGGGTCCGGCAGGTTCATGCCGCCGGCCAGCCCCGTGCGCAGGTAGCGCAGCACCGGTTCGGTGAGCCGCTCGCCCGGCAGGACGACCGGGATGCCGGGCGGATACGGTGTGATCATCTCCGCCGCGACCCGTCCGGCGGCCTCGTCCGCCGGCACGTTCTCGGCCGGCCCGAAGAACGCGTCCCGCGGCAGCAGGGCCTGCTCCATCCGCAGCTCGCCGGGGGACGGCACCGCGACCCGCGGCGCCTCGGGCAGGTCCCGGGCGGCCCGTGCCAGGTCCCGCAGCGCCGGGAGCAGTTCGCCGGCGGTCTCCCGGTCGTCGCCGAGGGTGATCTGCGCCCCGACGCGGCGGTGGTCGGAGAGGTGCATGTCGATGCCCCGGTGCGCGCGCAGCCAGTCGGCCGCCTGGTACCCGGTGATCCCCAGGCCGTCGAGGTCGATGACGCAGGGCAGCGGGTCGAAGTCGTCCGCCAGCCCGGGCCCGCAGAAGTCGTGACGGTCGTGGACGTGCATCCCGTCGATCTCCTCGACGGCCGCCCGGACGTCGGCCGCGAGATCGAGCGTGGCGCCCAGCAGCTCCTTGCCGTACAGGACCATCTGCCGCCGCCAGCCGTCCATTCCCGCGCGGATCAGCACCGACGGACTGGTGGTGTCCAGCAGGTCCGCGCGGATCCCCAGCAGCTCCGGCGTGACCAGGTCGCCCCGCAGGTGGAACACGGACCCCTGCTCCAGACCGCTGCCCATCTTGTGGATGCTGGTCACGCAGAGGTCGGCGCCCGCGTCCATCGCCCAGGACGGCAGGTCGGGGTGGAAGGGCAGGTGCGCCCCCCACGCCTCGTCCACGATCAGCGGACGCGAACGCCGGTGGCACACCTCGGCGATCGACCGCAGATCCGCGCAGGCGCCGTAGGGCGTCGGACTGGTGACGAGCGCGCCGCGTGCCTCCGGATGGGCCTCGAAGGCCCGCTCGAAGTCCTCGGCCGACGGCGGGTGCGCCAGGTGCCGCTCCGCGTCCCAGCGCGGTTCCACCCACACGGGCTCGATCCCGGACAGGATCAGCCCGGCCACCACCGACTTGTGGGCGTCCCGCCCGATCAGCAGCTTCTCGTGCGGACCCGCGACCGCCAGCATCGCCGCCTTGACCGACAGCGAACTGCCGCAGGTGCTGAAGAAGGTGTGGTCCGCGTGCACCGCGTCGGCCATCAACTCCTGGGCCCGCTCCAGCACCTGACCCCGGGTGAGCCGGTCGTCCAGGCCGCCGGAGGCCAGGACGTCCCCCAGGAACACCGAGTCCCCGAGCACCGCGCGTACCGCGGGATCGGCGCCGCGGGCCTGCTTGTGCCCCGGCGGGGAGAACCCCAGCCGCCCCCTGCGGTGATATTCCTCCAGAGCTTCCAGGACCGGTGCCCGGCCGTGATCGACTGTCATGCGTCCCGGGTGCCCGGTGCGGTCCGCGGCAATCGGCCCGGCCGGCGTCCCGCGCCCGCCCGGTCAGTCCCGTGCCGGGTGCCTGCCGGGCGTCAGGATCTCGTCCAGCACCCGCAGCACGACCTCGTAGGCCGTCCTGCGCACCTCGGCGTCGCGCCCCGCTCCCGGATCCGTCCGTCCGGCCTCCTCGCTCCTGGCCCGCCAGGCCCGTTCCTCCTGGGCGGCGCAGGCCCGCGCCCGTTGGATGCGCCGCAGCAGTTCGCCGGAGTCCACCACATCGGTCATGGGCACCGGGTACCCCCGTGCGCCGTCCGGATGGCAGGTCCGCGGAAAAACGGCCGGGAGGTTTGTCCGTATCTGGACAGGTGAGCCGGAACAGGAGACCCGCGGTGTCCGAGGACGGGGACCGCTCCCCGCGACCGCGGACGGGGTACGGGGCCACGCGCGTGCCCCGCCGGAGACCGGGCAGCCGACCCGGCTGCCGTGTCCGTCGGCCGGCCTTTTCCTCAGCCGGTCTCGTCACCGACCAGGGAGTCACAGGATGTACGAGGAACGCATGACCGAACCCGTCGTCGAGCCGCCCGGCGCGCACCGGAGCGGACCGCCCTGTCCGTGCCGGCCCGCCGAGGTGCGGGAGGCCGTCGAGCGGGCCGTGGCCGAACGCTGCCGCGCCACCCGCACCGCCTGTGACGCCCACGCCCTCGCGGACGCGCTGCTCGTCGCCTCCGAGCTCACCACCAACGCGATCCTGCACGGGGGCGGCGTCACCGACTTCCAGGTCGACGTCAGCGGCCCCGCCGTGCGCCTGTCGGTGAGCGACCGCAGCGACGAACTGCCCGTCTCCCTGCCGGGGACCGACCCGCAGGGGCGCCGTCGGCCCGGCGGCCACGGCTGGCCCATCGTCTGCCGGCTGTCCCGCGACGTCCGGGTGTCCGACCTCCCGGCGGGCGGCAAGTGCATCACCGTCGTGGTGCCCCTGTTCTGAGGCCGCCCCGGGCGCCGACGTCCCGGGCCGTCCCGGGCGCCGACCGGTCCCCTCGCGGATCGCGCGGGAAAGCGGAGTTTGTTCCGCCGGGCCCAGGGCAATCGGAGTTCGTGCTTCGGACCGGAGGCGCGCCAGCGGGAGTGGTATGTCCTGCCGCGGAACCTCCAGGTGACCCGGCGGCAACCGCCCCGCGGTAGATCCCTGAAACCACCGTTCGGGAGCGAACCGCATGCTCATTGACACGTCCACCGCTCACGCCGACACCCCCCGCACGACCCACGCCGCCCCCCGCCGGCGGCACGACGACGCCCCCGACACCACCGCTCTCTTCACCCGGCTGGCCTCCCTGGAGGACGGCCCCGAGCGGGACGCCGTGCGCGACGAGCTCGTCACCGCGTGGCTGCCCATGGCCCACCGCATCGCCGGCCGCTTCCGCGACCGCGGCGAGTCCATCGAGGACCTGCGCCAGGTGGCCGCCCTGGGGCTGGTGAAGGCCATCGACCGGTTCGATCCGGACCGCGGAGCCTTCGAGAGCTACGCCGTCCCCACCATCACCGGAGAGGTCAAGCGGCACTTCAGGGACCGGATGTGGGCCCTGCGCGTGCCCCGCCGCGTGCAGGAACTGCGCAACAAGGTGCGGGTGGCCCGGCGCGAGCTCACCCAGAACCCGGGCAGCCCCGAGCCCTCCGTGGCCGACATCGCCGCCCACACCGGGCTGACCGAGGAGGAGGTCGGCGCCGGGATGGAGGCGCTGGAGAGCTTCAGCACCCTGTCGCTGGACGCCGAACTGTCGGCCGACGACGACGGCTACAGCCTCGCCGACACCCTCGGCGCCTCCGACACCTCCTACGACATCGTGGTCGACCGCGAGTCCGCCAAGGAGGGCCTGCGCCGCCTGCCGGAGCGCGAGCGCGCCATTCTCTACATGCGTTTCTTCGAGGACATGACCCAGAGCCGCATCGCCGACCGGCTGGGCATCTCCCAGATGCACGTCTCCCGTCTCATCAGCCGCAGCTGTGCCCGGGTGCGGGCCGAGGCGATGGGACAGCGCACCGGCCGCCGCGGCACCGGCGGACACTCGGCGACGGCGTGAGCACGCCCGCCCCGGACCAGAGAGCGAGAAACATGCTGAAGCCCCACCCGACCGTGCTGCGCCGGCTCGTCCAGGAGTACGAGGCCCTGCGGGCCGGGACCGCGCCCGGACCGGACGCCGACGGCCCGCGCCTGAGCGACCTGGCGTACACCCTGTGCGTGTCGACCGGCACCCGTGACGTGGAGGACGCCCTGAGGACCGCGCGCCGCTGGCTGGCGGCCGCCCCGGCGCAGGCCCCCGCCCCCCGCTCCGGGACGGGCCCGCTCCTCCCGTCGCCCGGGCTGCCCCGGCGGGACACCGCCGCGGCGGGCGCACCGGCTCCCGTGTAGGCCCACCGCGGTGGCGCGACCGGCCGCCCTCGCCCTCCGGGGCGAGGGCGGCCGGTCGCGTGTCGCGGCGGCGGCCCCCGGCGACCGCCGCCGCGACCGCGTGTGCGCGGACGGAGCCGGGGCATCCGGAGCCCCGGGAGGTCGGATGAACACGCGTACGACGGCATGGAGGGGGCGGGCCGGGGCCCGGCGGGCGGCGAACGGCTCGGTCCGGGAGGGCGCCGCGAGGGCGGGACTCACCGCCCAGGGGGTGATCTACCTGCTGGTCGGTGTCCTGGCGGTGCGCATCGCCCTCGGCGACGGCGAACGGCAGGCGGACAGCGGCGGAGCCCTGGCCGAACTCGCCGACCGGCCGTTCGGCGCGGCGCTGCTGTGGGCGCTGGGCGCCGGACTCGTCGGCATGACCCTGTGGCGGCTCACCGAGGCGCTCTTCGGTTCGGCCGGCAAGGACGGCCGCAGCGCGCGCAAGCGGCTCACGGCGCTCGCGCGCTGCGTGTTCTACGCGTTCGTCGCCTCCTCGGTGCTGGCCTTCGCCGTGGACCGCGGCAACGGGAGCGGGAGCGGGTCGAGCGACCGGCGGTCCCGGGACCTCACCGCCCGGGTCATGGAGGTGCCCGCCGGGCAGTGGCTGGTGGGCCTGGCCGGAGCCGTCGTCGTCGGCATCGGCGTGTGGGGCGGCGTGCGGGCGGTCCGCCGCAAGTACCACGGGGAGCTGAAGCTCGGCGAGCTGGGCGCCGGCGCCCGCCGGCTGGTCGACGTGACCGGCGTGGGCGGCGGTGTGGCCCGCGGCCTGGTGTTCGCCGCGGCCGGCGGCTTCGCCGTCCGCGCGGCGGTCGCCTACGAGCCCGACCGGGCCAAGGGCATGGACGACACCCTCCGCAGCTTCGCCGGCACCCCGCTCGGTCCGTGGCTGCTGGTCTGCGTCTCCGCGGGGCTGGTGCTGTTCGGGGTGTTCTGCTTCGCCCTGGCCCGCTGGCGGCGGGTCTGACCGCCGCCCCGCCCGGTCTCCGGAGGAATACCGGGCGCTCCCCGTATGGCCGGCCCCGTGCGGGGAACACGGAGCGGATGAGCGAATCCGAGATCCCCCCGGAAGGCCGGCCCGTGGACGTCTACCTCGACCTCCTGCGCGTCCGGATGGACACCGAGGACTACCGGCTTCTGCTCCGTGTGGTGGAGCCGGTCCTCCAGGCGATCGAGGAGCACCGCATGTCCGGACTGGACCTCGCGCTGGACAACGGGGACGACGAACTCCCCCAGGAGATCCGCGACGAGGCCGCCCTGGTCATCGCCACCGCCGTCACCGGGCGGCTGGACAACGAGGTGGTCGAGCTGGAGGTCGACGAGACCGGGCCGGTCAGGGTGGTCACCGACGCGGACACCGCCTCCGACCCGTCCCGCCTCGGCGAGATCGCCGACTACATCAGGGACCGGCACCGGCAGAACGAGGAACTGCGCGGCATCGCCGAGGCCAGCGGACTGCCCACCGACTTCTGACCCGCCGCCGGCCGCCGGACGCGTCGGCGGTCACCGCTCGGGCGCCGCCACCGGCACGCCCAGCGGCCGGGCGAGGCCCACCACGGCCTCGTCCAGCCGCTCCAGGTGCCGCAGCACCCGGCCGGTGATCCGGCCGTAGCGCGCGCCCCCGTCGCCCCCGGAGCCGCCCAGCAGCGAGGCGATGCTCGGCCCCGTCTCGACCGCCGCGGTGACCTCCCCGTCCGTGACGCGGTCCGCGATCGTCCCGATGTTGCGCACGGTGCGCCCCGCGGCCGCGCGCAGCCGGGGGTCCGCCGCGATCGAGGGGTGGGTCGGCAGCAGCTCGGCCGTCGCCGCCAGCGCGCGCGCGTGGTACGCGCAGGTCTCCAGCAGCGCCACGACGTACCGGGCGGTGGCGCGCCGGGCCCGCAGCGGGGTGACCGGGTGGGTCAGCGGCTGGGTGGCGGCCCGCAGGTCGCCCAGCGCCTGGTCCAGCTCCCGGGCCCGGTCCAGCAGGTCGGCCGCGGGACCGCCGCTGAGCTGCCCGACGGCTGCCTCGGTGACCTCGGCGAGCCGCTCCAGCGTGGTGACCAGCAACTCGTTCGTCCGCCGGTCGGTGTGCACCGGCAGGACCAGCGCCGCCGCGACGATCCCGCAGGCCGCCCCCAGCGCCGTCTCCTCCAGGCGCAGGACCAGCACCTCCCAGCTGTAGGTGTGCAGCAGGGTGTAGAGCAGCCCGAGCATCGCGGTCACGAAGAACGACATCAGCGTGTAGGACAGCGCCGCCGTGTAGAACATCGCGAAGACCAGCAGCAGCACCAGGGCGAACGCCGGCCAGGTGTGCCCGCCCACCAGGCCGGCCAGCACGATGCCGGCGGCGACGCCGAACACCGTGCCCAGCAGCCGCCGGTAGCCCTTGACCAGGATCTCGCCGGTCGAGGCGGTGTTGATGAACACGATCCAGCAGGTGAGCACCGCCCAGTACCAGCGGTCCGTGGACAGCAGCTCCCCGCCGGCGATGGCCAGCGTCGAGCCCACGGAGACCTGCACGGCGGCGCGCGTGGTGGGCCGTTGCAGCCCCTTCGGCCGGTCGGCCCGCCCGGCCTCCTCCTCGCCCGCGTCGATGGCGGCGTCCTCGGCGTCCAGCTCCTCCCGGGACCGGGCCGTCGCCGGGGTGTCGTCCGACTCGTCCTGCGGGCCGTCCAGGGCGATGCGCAGCCCCATGACGGCGCGGGCGGCCTCGCCGACGGCCCGGAACACGTCCCGCACGGCCGGCGTGGCGGGCGGCAGGTCCTCCTCGTCCCGGTAGGCGAGCAGCCGGTTGCGCACGTGGGCCAGGGCCGTCCCGGGCGTCCCGGTGCTCAGCACGAGCGCGCGGAGCGCGAGCAGGTCCCGGCGCAGCACGGCGGTGGCCTCCTGCGGGCCGGGCAGCCGGCCGACCTCCGGGGCGGGCGCGCCGGGCAGGTGCAGGGTGAGGGTGTCCGCCCGTTCGGCGCTGCGGGCGGACAGCAGCAGCAGGCCGAGCCGCTCGGCGGCGATCTCCGCGTCCGCGATCCGGCGCTGCACCAGCCGCGCCGTCGACTCGTCCGGGGTGCCCTCCTCCAGCCGCGTCTGGATCATCAGGGCCGTCTCGTGCAGCCGGGAGGTGCCCGTGCGCACGTCCTCCAGCGCCCTGTCCACCTTCTCCGGCTCCTCCGGGCCGGCGTCGAGCAGCGCCAGCTGCGCGGAGACGAGCTGGGCCAGCCGGGCCCGGAAGGCCTGGCGCAGCCGCGCGAGCAGACCGGCGGGCGTCACGGGGACGACGGCGAACCGCACCACGGCGCTGCACGCGAACGCGACGGTCAGCACCGCCCACAGGCCGGGCAGCTCCGCGGCGGAGGCACCGACGAAGAGGGAGACGAAGTAGAGCTGGAAGCCGATCAGGCCGAGCGCGGTACCGCGCTCGCCGAACCGGCGGCCGTAGACCGCGCAGAAGATGAGGACGACGAAGAAGGCGTCACCGACGAGGACCCGCTCGCCGAGCACCGCGCCCAGCGACACGGACGCGAGCGCCACGGGCAGCCCGAGGGCCAGCGTGACGGCCTGGGCGGAGCGCTGCTTCTCCCGGACGGAGTAGGTGGCGACCAGCGCCCCCATGGCCCCCGCCACCAGGCGGGTGACCTCGAAGCCCAGCGAGGAGAGCACGGCCAGGGTCAGCGCCACGGCGCCCACCGTGCGCAGTCCGGAGGTCAGCCGCAGCAGCCCGGGATCGGACGCCGCGAGGCGGTCCTGCAGTCGTGTCCGTACCGAGTGTCCCGCCGCCCTCACGCCGCCGCACTCTCCCCCGCCGCGGGCGCCGGCCCGGACACCGGCGCCGCACGGGGCGCGCGCCCGCCGAAGGACAGCGTCACCGTACCGCCAGGCCCGCTTCCTCGACGTGCGCCCGGACCTGCTCCGGCGTCAGGTACGCGTTCGTGTACTCGAAGTCGTGCAGTTTGGCCGGCTGGCGCGCCTGGAAGCCGGTGCGCACGAAGTCGTCACCCGCGACCGCGTTCAGCAGCCAGTTGGTCGCCACCCGGGTCTTGGCGACGTTGGTGCGCAGCGAGGCCAGGTGGTAGCCGCGGGCCACCGCCTGGGCGGGCAGGCCGCTCAGCTCCAGGCCGAGCGGCTTGGAGACCGCGTCGGTGCCGCCGAGGTCCACCACGAGTCCGAGGTCCTTGTGGTGGTAGGGCCGCATCGGCTGGTCGCGCAGCGTCGCGATGACGTTGTCGGCCACCTGCCTGCCCTGCCGCAGGGCGTGCTGCGCGGTCGGCGGGCACACGGCGCCGTCGCCCCTGGCCTCGTCGGGCACCGCGGCGGCGTCGCCGAGCGCGAACACCCCGTCGTGGCCCGGCAGGCACATGTTCGAGGTCACCGCGAGCCGGCCCTTGACGGTCTCCGCGCCGAGCGTGGCGATGAGCGGGCTGGCGACGACCCCGGCGGTCCAGATCAGGGTGTGGGTGGGGACCACCCGGCCGTCGGTGAAGGTGACCTCCGCGGGACCCGCCTTCGCGATGGACACGCCCAGGGAGATCTCGATGCCGCGGCGCGTCAGGACCTCCTGCGCGCTGCGTCCGAGCCGCTCGCCCAGCTCCGGCATGAGCTTCGGGGCGATGTCGATCAGGTGCCACTTGATCAGGCCGGGGTCCAGCCGCGGGTAGCGCTTGACGGCGGCGTGGGTGAGCCGTTGCAGGCAGGCCGCGGTCTCGGTGCCCGCGTAGCCGCCGCCGACCACCACGAACTGCAGCCGCGCGGCCCGCTCGGCCGGATCGTGGCTGGCGTCGGCGATGTCGAGCTGGGAGATGACGTGGTCGCGGATGTAGGCGGCCTCGGCCAGCGTCTTCATCCCGAACGCGTGGTCCGTCAGCCCCGGGATGTCGAAGGTGCGGGTGACGCTGCCGGGGCTCAGCACGATGTAGTCGTAGGGCTGGTTGACGATCTCGTCGGTGATGGTGCGGACGACGCAGACCTTGGACCTCAGGTCCACCCCGATGGCCCCGCCGGGGACGATCCGGGTGCGGTACCTCCTGCTGCGGCGCAGGGAGAGGGCGATCGACTGCGGCGTCAGCACCCCGGAGGCGACCTGGGGGAGCAGCGGCAGGTAGAGCTGGTAGGAGAACGGTGTCACCAGCGTGATGTCGGCCTCGTCGGGGGAGAGCCGGCGTTCCAGCCGGCGCACGCACTCCACGCCGGCGAAGCCTGCGCCCACCACCAGGATCCTGGGTCGTGTCACGGTGTTCATCCCTTTCTACGGCTCCAGGCGGTCTGCCTCGAACGCCCGGGCCTTCCGCGTGCCCCTCTTCAGCACCACGATGCCCGTACACGCGCAGGACCGCACCGGGAGACGGGGCGGGGCGGCGTCACCGCCGGCCGTGCGCCCGGCGGTCACCGGGCGCACGGCCGGCCCGGGGCCCGGGCCGGCGCCCGGGCGTCAGCCGTGCAGGTGGCACAGCAGCAGGCAGACGTCGTCGTCGCGCTCGGAGTCGCTCAGCAGGGGCCGCAGGAGCCGGTCCGCCGAGCCCTCCAGGTCCGCGTCCAGCTCCGCGGAGCCGAACGAACCGAGGGCCGTCGCGAGCCGCTCGATGCCCGGGTCGATGCCCCGGGCCCGCCGTTCCACCAGCCCGTCGGTGTAGAGCGCGAGCGTCGACCCCGGCGCCAGCCGCTCGGTGTGGTCGGCGATCTCCTGCTTCAGCGGTATGCCGAGCATCGCGCCCGGTTTGGCGTCCAGCGTGCGCACCCGTCCGTCGGGCAGCCGCAGCACCGGCGGCGGATGGCCCGCGGCGGCCCACGTCAGCGTGGGCTCGTCCGGGTGGAACCGGGCGATGACGGCGGTGGCGTACAGGTCGGGCTGCAGATGGTGCAGGAACCCGTGCAGCCGGGTCAGCAGCCGGCCGGGGCTGTCGCCGTCGACCGCGTAGGCGCGCAGCGCGGTGCGCAGCTGGCTCATCATCACCGCCGCGTGCAGCCCGTGCCCGGTCACGTCGCCGACCACGGTGATCAGAGCGCCGTCGCGCTGGCGGAACGCGTCGTACCAGTCGCCGCCGATGTTCAGTCCGTGCGTGGCCGGCAGGTAGCGCGCGGCCAGGCGCAGCCCCGGCGGGGCCGGGAGGTCCGTCAGCAGGGCGCGCTGCAGCGTCTCGGCGATGTCCCGGTTGTGCTCGAAGCGGCGCGCGTTGTCGATGGCGATGCCGGCCCGCCGGGTGAGCTCGATCAGCATCACGGCGTCGTCCGGGTCCCAGCGCTCACCGGGCGGCGACAGGGTCAGCACGCCCAGGGGCGCCCGGCGGGTCAGCAGCGGGATGCAGAGCATGGGGCGGCCGGGATCCAGGGCCGACGGCGGCTGGTCGTCGACGCCGGGCAGGCCGCCGGGGTGGTCGGCGGCGTACTGCGGCCGCCCGGTGCGGGCCGCGCGGACCGCCGCGGCCGGGTGGGGCACCCTGGCCGGGTGGGGCGTGGGCCGGTGCGGATCGTCCTCGTCGTCGAACAGCCACACGTCGGCGCTGCGGGCGTACCGCGGCACCAGCAGCTCCGGCAGCCGCCGCACGATCTCGTCGTGGTTCAGGGAGGCGTTCAGCACCGGGCTCGCGTCGGCCAGGAACGTCAGTCGGCGCCGGGCCTCCTCCGCCTCGTTGCGCGCCCGGCGCTCGGCGGCGAACGCCTCCCGCTGCGCGCGCCCCGCCGCGTCCAGCTCGGCGTGCAGCGCCAGCACGCCCTGGTTGGTCTGGTGCAGCTCCTCCCGGTGGAAGGCGACCAGTTCCTCCTGCTCGGCGAGCTTGTCCAGCACGGCGGCGGTGTCCTCGTCGGCGCCCAGCAGGGCCTCGGACAGGTCGGCCGGGTCCTCCCGCACCACGCCGGCGCCGGACGCCCGGCCCGGCTCGGGGCAGGGGACGGTCGTCGTCCACGGCGCCCGGTCGGCCGCCCCCGCGCCGGGCGAGGGCGTCAGCGCGACGTGCAGCGTCCCCTCTCCGGCCGGGTCCCCGCACGGGGACCCGGCCGGGTCCAGGGTGAGCACCCAGGTGCCGCCCTTGGTGAGGCACTGCCGCAGCCGGCCGCTGAGCTCCGCGGCCAGCCGGGCGCGTTCGACGGTGGGCACCCCGCACTCCGCGGCCAGCCGCGCGACGGCGATACGGGCGCGTGCCGCGTCGGTGACGGTACCGATGTGCCATGTCCGTGTCATGAGGGGACCGCCGGGGCGGGGGCCAGCACGGCCACGGCGGTGTCGTCCCGCACCGGGCGCGCGGGGCTCTGGGCGTCCCGGATCGTCACGGCGGCCGTCACGGCCGGGTCGGCCGCCGGCACCCCGGTGTCCGGGGACGGGACCCAGCGGCCGGGCAGGCCGTCGGTGTGCAGGATCAGCAGGCTCTCCCCGGACCAGGCGACGTCGTCCTCGCGCAGGGTGCGGGGCCGGTGCACGCCGGCGATGCCGGGCCGGGACAGCAGCGACCGCCACCGGTCGCCCTCGCGCAGCCGGGCCCCCACGTTGCCGATGCCCGCGAAGCGCAGCCGGCCGGCCCAGGTGTCCAGCTGGGCCACGGCGACGGCCGCGCCCCGGGTGCCGACCAGTGCCGTGTGGACCTCCGCCAGGACCTCGGCGGGCGGCAGACCGGGCCGGCGGCGCAGGGCGTCGGTCGCGGCGGTCGAGGCACGGGCGGCCTCGCCGCCGTGCCCCAGCCCGTCCGCCAGCAGCAGCGTCAGGCGGTCGCCGGACCTGACCCAGGCCCAGGCGTCCCCGGAGAAGTCCGCACCGGCGAACGGGACGTTGACACCGCCGGCCCGCACGCCGGGCGCTTCGGGGAGGTCGCCGCCGTGCGGCGCCCCGGTGCCCACGCGGGCCACCGCCACCGTGCCCCGGCCGGGCACGCTGTGCAGGGCGAAGTCGTCGGCGAGACGGCGGCAGGTGCCGAGGCCCGCGCCGAGCGAACGCGTCGTGGTGAACCCGTCCCGCAGCGCACCGGCCACGTCGGCGATCCCCGGCCCGTGGTCGAGCGAGGTGATCTGCACGGCCCGCCCCGGCCGGCCCTCCCGCAGGGCGGGCGGGTCCACGACGTCGATGAGGACCTCACCGGCCTGCGCGTGCTTGAGGAGGTTGGTGGCCAGCTCGGTCGCCACCAGCGACACGGCGGCGGTGCGCCGCTCGTCGAGTCCGGCCGAGGCCGCGGCCTCCTCCGCCGCGACCCGGACGTCGCGCACCCGGGTCGAGTCCTGCACCGGCACGTCCCAGACGCGGGGCATCACGCCTCCTCGCGCGGGCGCGGCGGCCGGCCCGCCCAGGACGTCACCCGCACCGTGGTCCCCGCCCCGGGGACGCTCTCCACCTCGAAGTCGTGCACCAGGCGCCGTGCGCCGCCCAGCCCCATCCCCAGCCCGTCGCCCGAGGTGTAGCCGTCGCTGAGCGCGCGGTCCAGGTCGGGGATGCCCGGTCCCGAGTCGCTGAAGGTCAGCCGCAGCCCGCTGACGCCGTCGGCGCCGACGAGCGACACCTCCAGCTGACCGCCCCCGCCGTGCACCAGGGTGTTGCGCGCCAGCTCACTGGCGGCGGTCACCAGCTTCGTCTGGTCCACCAGGCCGAAGCCGAGCCGGGCGGCGGCCTGCCGCACGTGCTGGCGCACCCACACCAGGTCCATGTCCGACCGGATGGGCAGGCGGGCCTCGACGCCCGCGGCGGTGTGCATCACGGACTCCCCTGGCGCCGGCTGTCGGAGCGGGACGGCACGATGGGCTGCGCGAGCAGCTCCATCGCCGCCTCGGTGGTGAGCGCGGTCCGCAGCTCCGGCAGCGTCAGCCCCAGTTCCACCAGGGTGATGGCCACCGCGGGCCGCATGCCGGCCAGCACGGTCCGCGCGGCCAGCAGCTCGGTCTGGGCCGCGATCTCGGCCAGCACGCGCCCGAGGAAGGAGTCGACCATCTCCACTCCGGAGATGTCGATGACCACCCCCGTGACCCGGCTGCGGGCGATGGTCTCGGACAGGTCCTGCTGGAGCTGCTGCGCCGTGCTGTCGTACAGGTCCCCCTGGAGGGTGACCAGCAGAACGTCGCCGAGCCTGAGGACCGGCACGTGTCCCGCGACCGGGCGGGAGGACTCCCCGTTCACCGGCGGACCGCACCGTCGGACGCCGTGTTCACGATGCCCGCCCCCAGCTCGTGCAGGCAGTACCCGAGCGCGTCGGCGAGCGTCGCCCGGGTCTTCACGGTGCCGAGGTCCAGCCCCAGGTGCACGATGGTCTGCGCGATCGCCGGGCGGATGCCGGACACGACGCACTCCGCGCCCATCAGCCGGGCCGCGGCGACCGTCTTCATCAGGTGCTGCGCCACCAGCGTGTCGACGGTCTGCACCCCGGTGATGTCGAGGATCGCGAACCGGGCGTGCTGGTCGACGACCGCGTTCAGCAGCGTCTCCATCACCACCTGGCTGCGGGCGCTGTCGAGCGTCCCGATCAGCGGGACCGCCACGATGCCGTCCCAGAGCTTGATCACCGGCGTGGCCACCTCCAGCAGCTGCAGGCGCTGCCGGTCGATGAGGGCCTGTCCCTCGCTCAGCGCCGTCTGCATGGCCACCAGGCGCAGGGTGCCCATGAGGACGCCGAGCGCGACGGAGCACTCCCGCAGCAGCTCGGGCGGCGCCTGGTCCAGATCGGCGGTCAGGAGGTTGTCGACGGGGGGCCGCAGCGCGGCCAGCTCGCTCGACACCTGGGTGGCGGACAGCCCCGCGCGGCTGCGGGCCGCCCCCATCCGCGCCAGCTGCTCGCGCACCTCCGTGAAGCCCGCGGCGTCCGGATCCTCGACCCGGTGCGAGTCGGCGACCTGGGCCAGCGCGTCGACGATCACCTTGCCCGCCTCCACCGCCTCGTCGCGCGAGACGGTGAACACCGTGCGGAACAGGGGCTCGTCGGCCCACCGTTGGGCGATCTGCTCCCGCCGGCGGCGCAGGAAGTCCCTGACCTCGAGCGTCGGCGTTCCGTCCGCTGCGTGCTCCGGCACCTGTGTTCTCCTCATCGTCATTGCGTGTCGAGCCCGTCCGAGGTGACAGGGCGGCGATCGGACCCTGCTCGACGACCACTCTAACGACGTCCCCACCTCGTACGGCACCGCCTCCCGCACTCCCGGCCGGTCCCCGGGCGGGGGCCCGCGCGGACAGCGCGACGGCCGGTGGGGGGGGGGGGGGGGGCCCCCCACACCGCAGAGCAGAACGGAGGAGGGGGGCCTCCCCCGCGGGTCGTCTATC
>NZ_JBVITR010000030.1:7522-16585 GCF_055574875.1 Streptomyces sp. NPDC034670 | reverse complement strand
CCCATCTTTCCCTCCCCCCTCCCCCGCCCCGTTCGTTTTTGTGGGGGGGGGATCCAAACGACGCGGGGGGGGGGGGGGGGTGCCCCCCCCCCCCCCCCCCCCCCCCGGCCCGGCACGGGGACGTGGGGGTCCTTCCGCGGGTGCCGTTCAGCTCCCGGGCTCCTCCCGCGGCTCCTGCGGCAGCCGGTCGACGCGCTCCAGCGCCTCGTCGGTGCTCTCGGAGACCGGGACCGTGATGCTCACGCCGGTCAGGTCCAGGATGCGGCGCACCGCGGGCGTGGGGGAGATGATGTGCACGCTTCCCGGCAGCTCACGGGCCTCCTGGTAGACCCGGAGGATGATGTTCATGCCGGAGGAGTCCATGAAGGGGACCGCGGACAGGTCGAGCAGGAAGTGCCGCCGGCCGTGGTGGAGCTGGTTCGCCAGGTGATGCTGGAACTCGGTCGCGGTGTCGACGTCCAAGTACCCCTCCACCGTGAGCAGGGCGACATCCTCCCGGGGAAGGGTCACTTCGACGGACAGGGGGTTCTGGGCAATGGGCACGAGTACCTCCAACAAATGACGGCCAGGGCTGGTTACCCCTGCGGGGACGTCGACGCACGCCGGTGTCCGGGCGCGCGGGGGCGGTCACGCCCTCACGGGCGCCGGCCTGTGAGGACGCCTCCCTGACGGGAACCGGCGGCGCGGCCCGCCGCCGGTTCCCCTCACGTGCTCCCTCACCCGCCGGGCACCCCCACGCCTGTCGGTCGACTCCCACCGCGCAGCCGCGCGTACCCCCGAATCGCCGTCCCATGCCCCGGTCCGCGGCCGCCGGTGCCGATCGTGCCGCGTCTCACCCGACCCGGATGCCCACGATGCAGGTGTCGTCGTCCGTGTCCGACCTGCTGTAGGTGAGCAGCCGGTCCAGCCGCTGGTCGAGGCTGCCCGGGACCTTGGCGGCGGTGGTGAGCAGGTGCGCCATGGACTCCTCGACGGAGCGGTCCCGCCGTTCGATCAGGCCGTCCGTGTACATCAGCAGGTTGTCCTCCGCGGCCAGCTGGACCTCCGCCTCCTCGTACACCGCCTCGGGCACGGCCCCGAGCAGCATCCCGCTCACCAGCGGCAGGGGAGCGGCCTCGTCGCCCCGCACCAGCACCGGCGGCAGGTGGCCCGCCCTGGCCCACCTCAGCGTGCGCGAGGCCGGGTCGTACAGGCCGCAGACCGCGGTGGCGGTGACCGCGCCCGTCAGGTGGTGCGCCACGATGTTCAGCCAGGACAGCAGCTGCCCGGGGCCCGCACCGGTGACGGCCAGGCCGCGCAGCGCGTTGCGCAGGACGACCATGCTGGTCGCCGCCTCGATGCCGTGGCCGGCGACGTCGCCCACGCACAGCAGCACCAGCCGGGACGGCAGCACCACGGCGTCGTACCAGTCGCCGCCCACCAACTGCTCGGTCTCCGCGGGCCGGTAGCGGACGGCCACGTCGAGACCGGGCACCTGCAGCGGCGCCTGGGTCGGCGGCATGATGGCGTGCTGCAGCTGCAGCGCCAGCCGGTCGCGTTCGCTGGCGTGCTGCTCGGTGTGGGCGAGCTGGTCGCGGGTGGCCGCCAGCGCCACCTCCGTCCAGTGCTGCGCCGAGATGTCCTGGTAGGCGCCGCGGACGGTGAGCGGCCGGCCGTCGGTGTCCAGGACCGGTTCGGCGACGACCCGGATGTGCCGGGTCACCCCCTCGGGACGCTGCAGCCGGAAGGCGGCCGAGGCGGGGCGCCGGTGGTGCAGCAGCGTGCGCAGGAACCGGCGCAGGGCGCCGGCGTCGTCCGGGTGGGCGTGCGCGGGCAGGTCCTCCAGCGGCACGGGCGAACTCGACTGGGGGCGTCCGTACAGGTCGAACAGCTGCCCGTTCCAGGTGATCTCCCCGGTGAGCAGGTTCTCCTCGAAACCGCCGATCCGGCCGAGCCGCTGGGCGTGCTGGAGCAGGCTCGCCAGCCGGGCCGTCTCGTCCTCGATGCGCCAGATGAGCAGGATGCCGGAGCCGTGCCGGCTGACGCTGATGTCCGCGACCGCCGACAGCGGCACCTGGCCGACCAGCGCGGTCAGGTTCATGCGCTCGGCCCGGAACGGCTCCCCCGTGGCGTACACCCGCTCGATCCGCTGGAACAGCTCGCTGTCCCCGGCGGCCATCGGGTAGGCCTCCAGCAGGAGGGTTCCGCTGACCATGGCGCGCGGCCGGCCCGCCGGGTCCAGGAAACGGCTGTTGACGTGCTGGATGCGGAAGTCCAGCAGGTTCCCGGAGGCGTCCAGGTGCGGCAGCAGGACCAGCGCCGGGTCGTGCAGCCCGTCGGCCAGGTCCATCAGCTCCGCGGCGTCCGGCAGCATCCGCGGCCGGTGGGGCGGTCCGCTCGGCGCCGTGTACGTCTCCAGGGTGTGGGCGCACAGCTCGGCCAGGGCCTCCACCTGGCGGACGATCTGCGGCGGCTGCTCGGGCAGCGGCGCCGGCCAGACGATCTCCAGCACGCCGTGCACCCGCCCCCCGGTACCGGCGGGCAGGGCGGCCCTGCCCCCGTCCGGGTGCTGGTGCCGGCCGACGCTGGGCAGCCCCGTGTCGGCCAGCGACGTGATCCACAGGCCGTCGCGTTCCAGAAGTCCGCGACGGGCGACCGTCGCCACGTCCGGCGGGACGTAGCACCAGCGCGCCGCCTCGGCCGGGGAGAACCCGGCGCTGCCCGCCAGCGTGAGCGACCCGTCGGGACCCGCCGCCCAGATGGCCACCGCCGTCGCGCCGAGCGGGCGCAGCGCCTGCTCGAGCAGCGACTCCGCGACCGCCTGGGTGTCGTCCGCCGCCAGCGCGCCGCTCTCGGCCGCGCGCAGCCGCACGGCGGCGGCCTCGGCCTGCGCGTCCTCGGCGGCCCGGGTGGCGGCCAGGAAGGCGTCCGTCACCTCGGACATCCGGTCCCGGGCGGCCTGGTTGATGACCTCGACCGCGAACTCCAGCGGGGTCGTCCCGGCCTGCTCGGTCAGCTCGGCGAGCTGGCGGGCGGCCTGCGACGGACCGCACCCCAGGCGTTCGACGAGGATGCCCTTGGCGAGTTCGATCAGGGCGCGCCCCTCGGCCTCGGCCTGCGCGGCGCGCACCTCGCGGCTGAGGCGGTCCACGGTGGCCGCGAGCCGGCCCACGGGCGAGTCGGCGGACACGCCGGCGGGCCCGGCCGGCGGGAGGTCCGCGGGGGAGGCGGAAGGGGCGGCGGGAACGGAAGGGGCGCCGGGGACGGAAGGAACGGAGGCGGTCCCGGCCGGCGGCACCGGCGCGCCGGCGGGTGCGGGACGGCCGGGTCCGAGCCGCGGTTCACCGCGCTGCTGGTCGCGCGGGTGCTCGCTGGTGCTCACGGTGTGGATGCTCCTCGGCTGCGGGGCCCTGGGGCGTGGAAGGGGAGGCGCGGCGGGGCGCCCGTCCCGCCGGTGTCCGGGACGGGGCGCGCGGTCGTCGCGCGGCTCATGCCGGCAGCCAGCGCCGGACGCAGGCGATCAGGTCCTGGGTGTCGACCGGCTTGGTGACGTAGTCGCTGGCTCCCGAGGCGAGGCTCTTCTCCCGGTCCCCGGGCATCGCCTTGGCGGTGACCGCGATGATGGGCAGCTCGGCGTACTGCGGCATGGTGCGGATCTCGGCGGTGGCGGCGTATCCGTCCAGCTCGGGCATCATCACGTCCATCAGCACCAGTGCCACGTCCGGGTTGTTCACGAGCTGCTCGATGCCCTTGCGGCCGTTCTCCGCGTGCAGCACCCGGAAGCCGTGCAGCTCCAGGATCCCGCTGAGCGCGAAGAGGTTGCGCGCGTCGTCGTCCACGACCAGGATCGTGCGGCCGGAGAACGAACCGTCCACGACGGTCTGCGGGGCCGGCCGCTGCGCCTCGTCCGGGCGCACCAGGGAGAGCACGTCGCCGGGTTCCTCGGCGGAGAGGTGCAGGGCGATGCGCTCGCGCAGTTCGTCGAGGCTGGACAGGAACTCCAGCGCCGTGCCCTCGGCACGGGACCGCAGGGCCTCCTCCACCTCCGCGTCGGCCCGGTGGCCGCTGTGCACCAGCACCGGCACGCTCGCCAGGGCGGAGTCGCCCCGCAGCGCGTCCAGGAAGCGGGTGACCTCCTCCTCGGCCATGCCGAGCTCCAGCACCACGCAGTGGCACGGCTCGGCGGCCAGCGCACCGGCGGCCTCCTGGGCGCCGACGGTGGTGATGATGTCGACCGAGGGCCGCGAGCCGCTGTCGCCCCGGCCGTGCGCGACGTCCTGGACGACGCTCTCCGCGACCAGGGTCAGCAGGCCCCGGGGACGCTCCTCCACGACGAGCAGCCGCCGGGAGCGGCGTCCCGACCCGGTCCCCGCCTCGATCGCCGGCCGCTGCCGGGACGGTGCGTCGGAGGCGGCCTCGGCCGGGCCCCGGTCCGCGGCGGGACGCAGCAGCGTCTCGAAGTCCGGCCGGGTCACGGGCAGGAACAGCGTGAAGGTGCTGCCCTGGCCCGCGACGCTGTCCACCGTGACCGCCCCGCCGAGCAGGTGCGCGATCTCCCGGGTGATGGACAGGCCGAGCCCGGTGCCCCCGTACTTGCGGCTGGTCGTGCCGTCCGCCTGCTGGAAGGCGCCGAAGATCGACTCCAGGTGCTGCTCCGGGATGCCGATGCCGGTGTCCTTCACCCGGAAGGCCACCACGGACCCGCCCCGCACCACGTCGCCGGGCACCTCGTCGTCCGCCGCGGGCTCGATCCGCAGCTCCACCCCGCCCCGCTCGGTGAACTTGACCGCGTTGGACAGCAGGTTGCGCAGCACCTGCCGCAGCCGGGAGTCGTCGGTGAGCAGGTCGGCCGGCGCGCCCGGGGCCGTCGTCACGGTGAAGTCCAGGCTCTTCTGCATCGTCATGGGCCGGAAGGTGGCCTCGACGTACTCGATGAGCTGGCGCAGCGTCACCCGTTCGGGGCTGACGTCCATCTTCCCGGCCTCGACCTTGGACAGGTCGAGGATGTCGTTGATCAGCTGCAGCAGGTCCGAGCCCGCGGAGTGGATGATCTGCGCGTACTCGACCTGCTTCGGGCTGAGGTTGCGCGAGGGGTTCTGGGCGAGCAGCTGGGCCAGGATCAGCAGGCTGTTCAGCGGGGTGCGCAGCTCGTGGCTCATGTTCGCCAGGAACTCCGACTTGTACTTCGAGGCCAGTGACAGCTGCTGGGCCCGGGCCTCGAGCTCCTGCCGGGCCTGCTCGATCTGGAGGTTCTTCGCCTCGATGTCCCGGTTCTGCGTCGCCAGCAGTGCGGCCTTCTCCTCCAGCTCGGCGTTGGAGTGCTGGAGTTCCTCCTGCTGGGACTGCAACTCCGCCGAGCGCTCCTGGAGTTCGGCGGTCAGCCGCTGCGACTCGGCCAGCAGCTCGTCGGTGCGGGCGTTGGCCACGATGGTGTTGAGGTTGACGCCGAGGGTCTCCATCAGCTGGGCCAGGAAGTCGTGGTGGATCTGGGTGAACGGGGTCACCGACGCCAGCTCGATGACGCCGAGCACCTGGCCCTCGACCACGATGGGCAGCAGCACCAGCGCGGTCGGCACCACCTGGCCGAGCCCGGAGGAGATGGTGACGTAGTCCGGCGGCAGCTCGTCCACCGTGATGGTGCGGCGGCTGCGGGCGGCCTGGCCGACCAGGGTGCGGCCGAAGGGGATCCGGGTGGGCCGGGCGTCGTCGTCGGGGTAGCCGTAGGAGCCGACGAGGCGCAGCTCGGGGCCGCTCTCGCCGTCCTCCGCGAGGTAGAAGGCGCCGTACTGGGCCGACACCAGCGGCACCAGCTCGTCCATGATCAGCTCGGCGACCACGGGCAGGTCGCGGTGTCCCTGCATCAGACCGGAGACCCGGGCGAGGTTGCTCTTGAGCCAGTCCTGCTCCTGGTTGGCCCGGGTGGTCTCGCGCAGGGACTCCACCATCGAGTTGATGTTGTCCTTGAGCTCGGCGACCTCGCCGGAGGCCTCCACCGTGATCGAGCGCGTCAGATCGCCCTCGGCGACGGCGCTCGCGACCTCGGCGATCGCCCGCACCTGCCGGGTGAGGTTCCCGGCCAGCTCGTTGACGTTCTCCGTCAGCCGCTTCCAGGTGCCGGAGACGCCCTCCACCTCGGCCTGTCCGCCGAGGCGGCCCTCGGTGCCGACCTCGCGGGCGACGCGGGTGACCTCGTCGGCGAAGGCGGAGAGCTGGTCGACCATCGTGTTGATGGTCGTCTTCAGCTCCAGGATCTCGCCGCGCGCGTCGACGTCGATCTTCTTCGACAGGTCGCCCCGGGCCACCGCGGTCGTCACCAGCGCGATGTTGCGCACCTGGCCGGTGAGGTTGTTGGCCATGGAGTTGACGTTGTCGGTGAGGTCCTTCCAGGTGCCGGCGACGTTCGGCACGCGCGCCTGTCCGCCGAGGCGGCCCTCGGTGCCGACCTCGCGGGCGACGCGGGTGACCTCGTCGGCGAAGGCCGAGAGCGTGTCGACCATGGTGTTGATGACGTCGGCCAGCGCGGCGACCTCGCCCGCGGCCTCGACCCTGATCCGCTGCGACAGGTCGCCCCGGCCCACGGCGGAGGCGACCTGGGCGATGGAGCGGACCTGGCCGGTCAGGTTGGACGCCATCACGTTGACGTTGTCGGTGAGGTCCTTCCAGGTGCCGGAGACGCCCCGCACCTGGGCCTGTCCGCCGAGGCGGCCCTCGGTGCCGACCTCGCGGGCGACGCGGGTGACCTCGTCGGCGAAGGCGGAGAGCTGGTCGACCATCGTGTTGATGGTGTTCTTGAGTTCGAGGATCTCGCCGCGGGCGTCGACGGTGATCTTCTGCGACAGGTCGCCCTTGGCGACCGCGGTCGCCACCAGCGCGATGTTGCGCACCTGGCCGGTCAGATTGCCGGCCATGAAGTTCACCGAGTCGGTGAGGTCGCGCCAGGTCCCCTTCACGCCCTGCACGTCGGCCTGTCCGCCGAGGCGGCCCTCGGTGCCGACCTCGCGGGCGACGCGGGTGACCTCGTCGGCGAAGGCGGAGAGCTGGTCGACCATCGTGTTGATGGTGTTCTTGAGTTCGAGGATCTCGCCGCGGGCGTCGACGGTGATCTTCTGCGACAGGTCGCCCTTGGCGACCGCCGTCGTCACCTGGGCGACGTTGCGGACCTGCGCCGTGAGGTTGCCCGCCATGGCGTTCACCGAGTCCGTCAGGTCGGCCCAGGTGCCCGAGACGCCGGGGACCTGGGCCTGCCCGCCCAGCGCCCCTTCGGTGCCGACCTCCCGGGCGACGCGCGTCACCTCGGAGGTGAACACCGACAGCTGGTCCACCATGCCGTTGAAGACCTTGACGATGTCCCCCATGAGGCCGTCCGCGTCGTCCGGCAGCCGCGTGCCGAAGTCCCCGTCCCTCACGGCCGTCAGCCCCGCCAGGAGCTGCTTCAGTTCCTGGTCCCCGGGCACCGAGTCGGTCCCCTCGGCGCTCTTGCCGGTCATGCGCACCCTCGTTCCGCTCCCCAGGAGCTCTCGGCACCGAGAACTCGAAACCCCTCCGAGCCGTCTCAGGCCCGTCCCGTAAGTGCCGCGTTTCCGCTGTTCACGGATCTGCGTGATGAGAAATACGCCGAAGGCTAACCCAGTTGCCGGGCAGCTAACAAAGCGCGCCGACCGCCCCCGGGGCGCGGCCGGCGAAAGTCGCGGGGGGCGTGCATACCCCGGTTCCGGCGGGGTACTCGATCTGGTTTCGGCCGGAAGCCTTCCGCCGGCTCCGGCCGGGAGGGGGCGGCTCCCCGCGGGGGAGGGGCGCGGCCGGGGGAGGGGCGCGGCGACGCGGGGCCCTCGGCGTGCGGTTTTGGGTCCGCGCCCTCCGAATGCGCCCACGCCTGCCGGGTATTTGCTGGGTGGGGCCGGGCGGCCGTCCACAGGACCCGCCGTCCGTCCAGGGGAGCAGTTCTCACCGGGGAGGCAAGGAGCAGCGTGCCCATCGACAGCATCTGGTCGTACGCCACGGACCTGAGCACCGCTCAGGGGCAGGACCTGACGGGCTACACCGTCGTCGCGAACGACGGCACCATCGGCCACGTGGACCGGCAGGCGGACCACCACGGCATGCGGCACCTCGTCGTCGACACCGGCGTCTGGGTGTTCGGCCGCAGCGTCCTCGTGCCGGTCGGCGTCGTCACGGGCGTCGACGTCAAGGAGCGCAGGATAACGGTGTCGTGCAGCAGAGCCGAGGTGAAGGCCGCGCCCCGGTTCCGGACCGACAGCGAGACCATGGACCCCGAGTACCTCGGCAGGGTCGGTGATTACTATCACCGCCTGCCCCCGCGCGAGGCCCCGGCGGGGTGAGCGCGGGACCGGCAGCAGCGAGCGGGTGAGCCGGGAGCGGCGGCGCACGGCCGTGGTGCCGCGCGCCGTCCGCGGGGTCACCAGGGCAGGAAGACGTGGATGTCCTTGCCGTGGTCGTCGCTGACGACGCTGACCTGGTCGCACAGCGTGTGGATCAGGTGCCAGCCGATGCCGCCCCCGCCGCGGCTCGGGTGGAAGGGCCGCGGGGCCGGCTCGGTGGGGCTCGTGTCGTGCATCACCACGTGCACGCCGTCGAACGTCCTGCGCAGGCGCAGCTGGAAGGGTCCCGGCGCGTACTGGACCGCGTTGGCGGCCAGTTCCGTGACGACCAGGAGTATGTCGTCCCAGTGTTCCGGAGCCGACGGCGTCGACACGCGGGCCAGGTCGAAGAGGAACTCCTCCGTGACCAGGCGTGCGTCCGTGACGTCGTGCAGCTCCCCGGGGAAGCTGGCGACGCGGCTCGTGATCTCCTCGGCAGCCAGTGTCCTGTCCCAACGCGGCTCGGTTGCCATCATGCCTTCCAGGCCCCGACGTCACGGGGCGGTCGTCGATTTCCGTCTACCGTCTGTGGGTTCCCGCGCCGGCGGAGCCTACGCGCCCGCATGCCCGAGAGCCGTCGGTGACAAACCCGACCCCGGGCCGGGGGGGGGGGGGGGGGGGGGGGGGGGGGCGGGGGGGGGGGGGGTGGGGGGGGGGGGGGGGGGGGGGGGGGGGGGGGGGGGGGGGGGGGGGGGGGGGGGGGGGC
>NZ_JBVITR010000030.1:0-7512 GCF_055574875.1 Streptomyces sp. NPDC034670 | reverse complement strand
ACGGGTCGGGTCCGAATGTGTCGGTCCGAGGGGCCGCCCCTGCCCGGGGGGTGGGGGGGGCGCGGGGCGGGGACAGGGGAGGGGGGGTACCAGCCGGCCGCTGGCGGCCCCCCCCCCCCCCCCCCCCCCCTTCCCGTGTCCGGGCGGTCAGCGGAACACGTTGTCCGAGTCGTCCCAGCCCGGCGCCTCCTCGTGGGACTCGGTCCGCCGGGGGCGCGACCGCGACTGGTACATCGCGTCGATCTCCAGCGCGCAGTGGCGCACGATCTCGTCCCGGCGCAGCTTCATCGACGGCGTGAGCAGCCCGTTGGTCACGTCGAAGGGCTCCGGCAGCACCCGGAACACCCGGATCGACTCCGAGCGTGACACCGTGCTGTTGGCCGCGGCGACCGCCCGCGCGATCTCCTCGCGCAGCGCGTTCTCCTCCCGGGCCTCCCGGGTCGGCGCGTCGCCCGGCAGGGACAGGGCCGCCCGCCAGTGGGCCAGGAAGTCCGGGTCCAGCGTGATCAGGGCGCCCACACAGGGACGGTTGTCGCCCACGACGACGGCCTGGTGGACGAGCGGGTGCATCCGCAGCCGGTTCTCCAGCGCCGCCGGCGCGACGCTCTTGCCGCTGCTGGTGATGATGATGTCCTTCTTGCGGCCGGTGATCGTGAGATAGCCCTCGCCGTCCAGCCGGCCGAGGTCGCCGGTGGCCAGCCAGCCGCCGTTCAGCGCGGCCCGGGTGGCCCTCTCGTCGCCCACGTACCCCTGGAACACCGACGGCCCGCGCACCAGGATCTCCCCGTCGTCGGCCACCCGGATCTCCGTGCCCGGCAGCGCCCGCCCGACGGTGCCGGACTTCTCCCGGCCGAACGGCTGCATCGTCACCCCGCCGCCGGTCTCGGTGAGTCCGTAGCCGTCGTGGACGTAGATGCCGATCCCCTCGTAGAAGAGGGAGAGGTCGCGGCTGAGCGGCGAACCGCCGGAGGTGGCCCGGCGCACCCGGCCGCCCAGCGCGTCCCGCAGCCTGCGGTAGACGGTGCGCTCGTACAGGGCGTGCTGCAGCCGCAGGTCGAGGCCCGGTCCCGGGCCGCGGCCCAGCCGCTGCCGCTCCGTCGCGGCGGCGAAGTCCCGCGCCGTTTCGGCGGCCCGTTCGAACAGGGCGCCGCGGCCCGCCTGCTGCGCCGTGCGCAGGAAGTTCTTGTAGATCTTCTCCAGCAGCGACGGGACGGCGTACAGGTAGGTGGGCCGGAAGGTGCGCAGGGCCGAGGTCAGGGCCTCCCCGCCGAGGTCGGGTTCGTGCCCCATCAGCAGACCGCCGCGCACGCACAGCCCCTGGATCATCAGGCCGTAGACGTGGGAGAAGGGGAGGAAGGCGAGGACGGAGCCCTGCTCCCCGGGCGGTGCCGCCGTGTGCCCCCAGCCCGCCAGCAGGGTGTCGCAGGGAAAGGCCAGATTGCGATGGCTCAGGGCGCAGCCCAGAGCACGGCCCGAGGTGCCGGAGGTGTAGGCGACGGCGGCCGTGGAGTCCGGCAGCACGATGCGGCGCATCGATTCGACCGTGGCCAGCGGGATGTACTCGCCGCGCGCCACCAGCTGGTCCAGCGCGCCCGCGTCCAGCTGCCAGACGTGCCGCAGCAGCGGCAGCGAGGCGCACACGGACCCGACGGTCATCACGCTCTGCTCGTCCTCGACCAGCACGGCCACGCAGCCGGAGTCCCTGAGGATCCACTCCACCTGGTCGCGCGAGGAGGTCGGATAGATCGGCACGACCTCGGCGCCCACGGTCCACAGCGCGTAGCACAGGACGGTCCACTCGTACCGGGTGCGCGCCATGATCGCCACTCGCCGGCCGGGTGAGATCCCCGAGGCGATCAGCCCCTTGGCCAGGTCGACGACCGCGTCGCGGAACTCCGCGGCGGTGACCTCCTCCCAGGAGGAGGAGGCCGGGGACGTGCGGCGGGCGAGCATCGGCAGGGCGGGGTTCCCGGCCGCCGTCTCGAACAGGCTGTCGGCGAGACCGCCGGTCAGGGGCGGGGCGGAGGGGGGAGCGAGAGCGAGGTCGCGCATGCACTGCTCCTGACGTGTGCGGGGTGTGACGGGTGCCGTGCCGTGCGCCGCGAGCCGGTGAACCCTCCCGGACCACGGCACCGGGCCGACGGGCACGGTCGTCGGCGGTGCCTGAATGTAGCCGAGCCGGAGCGTTCCGGGGCCGGGATCACGACAACTGTTCCCACACTGATGACCTCGGCGGTATCGGGGGACCCGAACGGCATGAGCTACGTCAATCCAGATCCCGAACCGGAACGCACCACCGGTCTCGAACCGGGCGGTGGCGTCCCCCCGGGCGAGACCCCGCCCGCGGAGAGCAGCATGCCCGAGGCCGGCCCCTACCAGGTGGACAACCACACCGAGGGCTGGGCCAAGGGTCCCATGACCGTGATCCTCGTCCTCGTGGCGCTGATCGCGGCCTTCTTCCTCGCCTACGCCCTCGTGCTCATCCTCTGAGGACCCGCCGCCGGGGGCCCGGACCCCGCCCGGCCCGGGCCGCCCGCGGGACGTCTCACGCCTGGGTGTGCCGCACGCACTCCGTGACGACGTCCCGCAGGCTCCCGGTGCGTTCCATCAGCTCGCGCTGCACCCGCGCCCCGTTGCCGCCGCGCAGCAGCCCGGCACAGCACTCCCGGGCCCGCTCGAGGTCCCCGAGGTCCTCCAGCGCCTCGGCGACGTGGTCGAGCAGGGCCCGCACGACCGTCCCGGCGGGCGTGCGGCGCATGGTCTTGGGGTGCAGCAGCTCGCCCGTCAGCCCCGACCGGGCCGCCTGCCAGGCGGCCAGCCGGAGCAGGCTGACCCCGGGGTCGAGCGGTTCCCGGCCGGCCTTCCACTCGCGTGCGGCGGTCTCCACGAGCCCGCGGGCGAGGGTGGCGATCAGTCCCGCGGTCTCCGCGTGCAGACAGACGTCGGAGACGCGGATCTCCACCGTGGGGTACCGCTGGGACAGCCGCGCGTCGAAGTAGATCATCCCCTCGTCCAGGATGGTGCCGGTGGCCACCATGTCGGCGACCTGCCGGTGGTACCGCTCGGCCGAGCCGAAGATCTCCGCCGGACCGGCCGACGGCCAGCGCTGCCAGACCCGGCTGCGGTAGCTGCTGTACCCCGAGTCCTTGCCCTGCCAGAACGGCGAGTTCGCGCTGAGCGCCGCCAGCACCGGCAGCCAGGGCCGCAGCCGGTCCACGACGCCGACGCCCTCCTCGTCGGACTCGACGGACACGTGGACGTGACAGCCCAGGACGAGTTGCTCCCGGGTGGCGATGCCGTACTGCTCCTCCATCCACCGGTACCGCCGGTTCATCCCGACCGCGGGACTGACCGGCAGCGGCGAGGTGGCGAGCGCGGCGACCGCGCAGCCGAGCTCCCCGGCGTGCCCGGCGGCCTCCTTGCGGCAGCGCACGATCTCCGCCTGCAGGCTCTCCATCGAGGACTGCGGATGCGTGGCGAACTCCAGCATCTGCTCGTGCAGTTCCTTCTCGAAGACCTCCCCCCGTGTGCCGTCCCGCTCGGCCCTGGCGAGCACCGCCGCGGACATCGCCCGCGGTTCACCCGTCTCCGGATCGACCAGGAGAAGCTCCTCCTCCACTCCGACGGTGCGCACCTGCTGCCGCCTTTCCGTGATGTCGCGACGACACCGAGACGTCCTCGGTCGTACGACCCCGGATGCCCCGCCGGGGGCGTCGGACACCTGGCGGTGCCGTCGGACCTCACGGAGCGGTCGGCACCAGCCACACCGTCGCGAGCGGTGGCAGCGTGAGCCGGACGCAGCCGTCCTCGGGCTTGACCGGATCCGGGTTCACCACGTCCCCGCCGCCGTACCGGGCGGCGTCGGTGTTCAGGAGCTCCCGCCAGGCGATCACGTCGTCGCCGACGCCGAGCCGGTAGTCGTGCCGGACCACCGGGGAGAAGTTCGACACCGCCAGCAGCGGCCGGTCCCCGGCGTCGAACCGCAGGAACGCGAAGACGTTGTCGTCGGCGGCGTCCACCGCGACCCAGCGGAAGCCGGACGGGTCGGTGTCGCGCTGCCACAGCGCCGGGGTCGCCCGGTAGTGCGCGTTGAGGTCGCGGACCAGGTCGCGCACCCCGCGGTGGTCGCCCGCGGAGTGGTACCCGTCCTCGAGCAGCCACCACTCCGGGCCCTGCCGCTCGGACCACTCGGCCCCCTGGGCGAACTCCTGCCCCATGAACAGCAGCTGCTTGCCCGGGTGGGCCCACATGAAGCCGAGGTAGGCGCGGACGTTCGCCCGCCGCTGCCACCAGTCGCCGGGCATCTTCGACACCAGCGCCTGCTTGCCGTGCACCACCTCGTCGTGGGAGATCGGCAGCACGTAGTTCTCGCTGTAGGCGTACACCATCGCGAAGGTCATCTCGTGGTGGTGGTACTTGCGGTGGACCGGCTCGTGGGAGACGTACTCCAGCGAGTCGTGCATCCAGCCCATGTTCCACTTCAGGCCGAACCCGAGCCCGCCGGTGTCGGTGGGCCGGGTCACCCCGCCCCAGGCCGTGGACTCCTCCGCGATCGTCACCACGCCGGGGCAGCGCCGGTAGACGGTCGCGTTCATCTCCTGCAGGAACGCCACCGCCGCCAGGTCCTCCCGGCCGCCGTGCGCGTTGGGTTCCCACCCGCCGTCCTCGCGCGAGTAGTCCAGGTAGAGCATGGAGGCGACCGCGTCCACCCGCAGGCCGTCGACGTGGAACTCCTCGCACCAGTACACGGCGTTGGCGACCAGGAAGTTGCGGACCTCGGTGCGGGCGAAGTCGAAGGTGTACGTGCCCCAGTCGGGGTGCTCCGCGCGCCGGGAGTCGCCGGGCTCGTACAGCGGGTCCCCGTCGAACCGGGCCAGCGCCCAGTCGTCCTTCGGGAAGTGCGCCGGCACCCAGTCCATGATCACGCCGATGCCGTTCCGGTGCAGCGCGTCGACCAGGTACCTGAAGTCGTCGGGGGTGCCGAGCCGGGCGGTCGGCGCGTAGAAGCCGGTGACCTGGTAGCCCCAGGACGGACCGAAGGGGTGCTCGGCGACCGGCATCAGCTCCACGTGCGTGAAGCCCAGGTCCTTGACGTAGGCGGGCAGCACCTCGGCCAGTTCGCGGTAGGTCAGCCCGGGGCGCCAGGACGGCAGGTGCACCTCGTAGACCGAGAACGGCGCCTCGTGCACCGGCACCTCGGCCCGGCGCCGGAGCCACTCGGCGTCGCCCCACGCGTAGTGCGAGGAGGTGACGACCGACGCCGTGTTCGGCGGCTCCTCCGTGCGGCGGGCCATCGGGTCGGCCTTGAGGAACCGGTGGCCGTACCGGGAGTGGATCTCGAACTTGTAGCGGGTGCCCTCGCCGACGCCCGGCAGGAACAGCTCCCACACCCCGGACGAGCCCAGCGACCGCATGGGGAACGCCGTGCCGTCCCAGTGCGTGAAGTCCGCGGCGACCCGCACGCCCCGCGCGTTCGGCGCCCACACCGTGAAGCGGGTGCCGGCCACGCCCTGGTGCGTCATCGGGTGCGCGCCGAGTGCCCTCCACAGCTCCTCGTGCCGGCCCTCGCCGATCAGGTGCAGGTCGAACTCGCCGAGCGAGGGCAGGAACCGGTACGGGTCGTGCGTCTCGACGGCCTCGTCCTCGCCGTAGGCCACCGCCAGGGTGTACGCGGGGATCGCGTCCAGCGGCAGGAGACCGGAGAACAGGCCGTCGCCCTCCGAGCGGAGCGGGGTGCGCACGCCGTCGACGACCACGTCCACCGCCCGCGCGAAGGGGCGCAGCGCCCGGACGGCGATCCCGCCGGGCACCGGGTGGGCGCCGAGCAGCGCGTGCGGGTCGTGGTGGGCGCCGGCCAGCAGGCGCCCCCGGTCGGCCGGATCGAGCGCGGGTGCGGTTCCGGGGACCGCGGAGGCGGACGGGACGGGCCCGGCCGGCTCGGGGAGCGGGGTGTCACGCAGGGCCACGGCTTCAGTCTCCTCTCACGGCGAGGCGCTCGATCGCCGCCATGGGTACGGGCAGCCAGTCGGGTCGGTGCCGGGCCTCGTACAGCACCTCGTACACGGCCCGGTCCGTCTCGTAGGCGCGGAGCAGGCCGTGCTTCTTGCGCGGGTCCCAGCCGGCGCGGGCCGCGTAGCCCGCGCAGTAGGCCTCCCGGCAGCGCCGCGCCCACTCCGGGCGCCAGGGGCGGCGCTGGCGGGCGGCGTAGTCGAAGGAGCGCAGCATCCCGGCGATGTCCCGCACCGGGGAGTGGGCGCTGCGCCGTTCGGAGAGCGGCCGGGACGGCTCGCCCTCGAAGTCGATGACGAACCACTCGCGCCCGGCCCGCAGCACCTGGCCCAGGTGCAGGTCGCCGTGGATGCGCTGGGCGGGCGGTCCGGGATCGCAGGTGGTCAGCGCGGCGAAGGCGGAGCACAGACCCGGCACGAACGGCTGGAGCGCGGGAACGCAGTGCGCCGCGGTCGTCAGCCGCTCGGTCATCGCCGCGGCCGTCCGCCCGTTCTCCCCGGGCAGCCCCAGCGGGAAGGCCGAGGCCAGCGCCAGGTGCACGTCCGCCGTGGCCTGGCCCAGCGCGTGCGCCTGCGTGGTGAAGTCGTCACCGGCGGCGAGCGCGTCGAGGGCCAGCGTCCAGCCGTCGGAGGCGTTGCGCAGGTACGGCTGGAGCACGCCCAGCGTCGCCTTGAAGGGGTGCGTGGTGCGGAACCAGGCCACCGGGGCGGGAACCCGGTGGCAGCCCTGGGCGGCCAGCGCGCCCGGCACCTCCAGGTCCGGGTTGACGCCGGGCTGGATGCGCCGGAAGACCTTCAGGATGTACTCGTCGCCGTACACCAGGGAGGAGTTGGACTGCTCGGCGTCCAGCAGCCGCGGCACCAGTCCCGCGGGCACCGGCCGGGACGCGCCGCACTCGAAGCGCAGCGGGCCCGACGTGCCGGGGTGGCGCAGCCGCTCCAGGAACAGCTGGGCCGCGCGCGGGTCGTGGAGGGCGTCGTAGACCGTCCGCCCGGCCAGCTGCCCGTGCCGCACCCGGCCGATGAGCGCCCGGCCGAGGCGCGGCGAGGGGGTCTCCCGGACACCGAGGAGGAGCTGGTAGCAGTCGCCCGCCGGGGGCGTGCCGCCGGGGGCCGGCACGCCCCCGTAGCCCGCGTGGACCAGCACGTGCAGACACCCCGGGAACAGTTCCGTCATCGACAGCACACCGAGGTCGCTGACGGGCCGGTCCTTGCCGGCGAACCAGCGCTGCCCCGGCAGCCACTCGCGCAGCAGCCCGGTGAGCGACCCCGTGTGCTCGGCGGGCGCGCTCCGCGGGCGCAGGAATGCGGTCTTCGTCATGGTGACGCCTCCTCTCGCCGGCACACGCTCACAGTCGTCGGCCGATGCGGGATGCGACTCGGGTGAGCCGGAACCAGTAGAAGCCGTAGCCCCCGAGGGTCAGCAGGTAGGGCAGTTCGCCGATGGCCGGGAAGCGGACGCCGCCGAAGAGCTCGACCGGGTGGCGGCCCCGGAAGGCGCTCA